>CAZALA010000063.1:0-18783 GCA_964485725.1 uncultured Propionivibrio sp.
TCGGTCTCGTAGGAGACTTCGCTGCTTTGCGCGCCACGCACGACGAGCAGATGCAGCATCCACGGCGGCGTCTCGTCGTGCGCGCGCGGTCGCCGCGTGCACAGAATGGCGTTGCGCTCGCCGATCACTTCGGTCTGCACGAAGAGGTTGCTGAAAACCGGATGCAGGCTGTCGGAGGCGGCCGGCGCGATGACGACTTCGGCGTAGCTCGTGACTTCGATGTCGCGGCGGTGGCGTGAGCGATTGGTGATGCGCATGCGCCGCAACTCGATGTCGTCTTCGGGGGAAACGACGATTTCGGTATGCGTCTCGAAGTAACCGTTGCCGGCCGCGCCGCCCTCGCTCGCGCCGGCACCGAATGCCGCCACCGCGTCGCGGCGGCGAAATTCGGCGCGCCCTTCCGAGAAGATCGCTTCATAGCTTTCCGGCCGCCGCAGCGTCGGCTGATAAGCCGTCGACCAGAACGCCGGGGCGCCGTCGACCTTGCCGCCGGCGCCGGCGATCGGCAGTTCGCGCAGATAGCAGAAAGTCCCCCAGAAATCGCGCGTCGCGTCCTCTCGCCAGCGCGTCACGGCAAGGTCTTTCCAGCGGCTGTAACCGCCGCCGGCATTGCTGACCATGACGTGGTAGCGGCCATTCGAGAGCAGCTGCACTTCCGGCGCGAGCGTATCGGGGCTCGTGAATACGCGGATCGGCGTCTCGGCGAGCGACGAACTCGAGCGTACGGCCGAGATCTGCAGCTTGCGCGGGAAAATCGCCGAGGGTTTCGGAATCCGCTCCTGCAGGAGCGGCATCACCGCCTGGAATTGCGGGTCGGCTGAAAAGCGCCGCTGCATCGGGCGATCGAGCAGCAGGCAGGCGAGCGCCAGCAGGCTCATCGCCTGATGGTGCGCCATGTAGGAGAGGACGAGCGTGCGCGACTGGCCGCGCCTTTGTCTGGCCGGCGTGTAATCGATGGCTTCGAAGAAGCCGAAGCGCCCGGAAAAGCCTTCGGCTTCGAGACGCTGCAGGTTGCGGCAGGCCGCTTCCGGCGCAACGGTGAGCGCGAGCAGCGAGGCGTAGGGCGCGACGACAAGATCGTCGGCGAGCCCGCGCTGCAGCCCCAGCCCGGGCACGCCGAAAGCGCGGTACTGGTAATTGAAGTGGGCATCGACCGTGTTGTAGCCCGATTCCGACATCCCCCAGGGCACCGCGCGTTCGGCGCCGTAGCCGATCTGCAGGTCGACGGCGGCCTTGCAGGTCTGGTCGAGCAGCGTGTCATCGAAACCGGGCATGACGAGCAGCGGCATCAGGTATTCGAACATCGACCCGCTCCACGAGAGCAGGACGGGCTCGCCACCGGGGTTGGTGAGCATGCGGCCGAGCGAGAACCAGTTGTCCTGCGGCAGCTGCCCCTGCGCGATCGCAACAAAGCTCGCGAGCCGCGCTTCCGAAGCGAGAAGGTCGTAGTAGCTCGCGTCGCGCCGGTGCTCGCTGGCGTTGTAGCCGATCGCAAGTAGTTGGCGCGAACGATCGAAAAGGAATTCGTAATCGGCCTCGGCGTACTCGCCGGCCTGCCTCGAGAGCGCTTCGCAGGCGCCGATCAGCGTGAGCGAGCGCGTCCGCGCTTCGCCAAGACAGCGCTCAAGCTCGGCGAGCCAGGCGCGCGCGTTCGCCGCCGGCGCGGCGGATAAGTTGTCCCCGCCGGCCTCGCCGGCTTGCCCGGGCGCGTCGGCTGACAGGCGCAGCGCGATGCTCGCCGCGAGAGTCTCGCTCTCGCGCGCCAGCTCGCGCCAGGTCGGGATCGCCGTCAGCGCTTGCGCCTCCGCCGCGAGCAGCGCGCCCGCGGGCGGCGGCGGCAGCGCCAGCCAGGGCGCGGCGACGTCGAGTTCGGCGAGCGCCGCTGCACACTCGTCGGCAAGCGCGCGCGCCCACTCGACAAGATCGGCCGCGATCACGTCGCTGCCCTTGCCGTCGCTGCTCTTGCCCTCGCTGCTCTTGCCCTGGCTGCTACGGCCATCGTCGCTTTCCAGCGTGCTGCCGGCCTCGCTCGCCACACTCACACGCTGTGCCAGGCGGCGAGCTGCGGCGACACCACCCTCGCCGGCCGGCGAGCTCACCGCGGCCGGCGCCGTCGCGGCCTCGAGCAGGTTTTCATGGGCGCTGGCGGCGAGCGACTCGGCGCGTCCGGCGAGTGTGACGAGAAGCGCACGCAGCTGCTCGAGCGAAGCGGCAGGCGGGAAAGCTGCGAGCGCGAGCGCCTTCCTGAACTCGGCGATGTCGCCGCGATAGCCGCGAACGGCGACCTCGCTGGCGACGTCTTCGAGCACGGCGAGCGTGTCCGAGAGACCTGCGAAAAACGCCTGCCTGAAGATGCGATCGTCGGGCAGCGCGGCCAATCCTGCGCGCAGCACCAGGAGGTGCCCGGCGAGGTTGCCGCTGTCGACCGTAGACACGTAAAGCGGCAGCAAGGGCTGCAAGCTCTTCGTGTCGTACCAGTTGTAGAAATGGCCGCGCTCACGCCCGAGCCGCGCCATCGTCCCGAAGCTGCGGGTCGTGCGCTCGATCAGCTGGCCGGCCGGAACATAGCCGAAATCGTAGGCGGCAAGGTTGGCGAGCAGCGAGAGGCCGATGTTCGTCGGCGAAGTGCGGTGCGCGACCGCCGCGATCCGGTACTTCTGATAGTTGTCGGGCGGCAGCCAGTTGTCGTCGGCGTTGACGAAGGTCTCGAAATAGGACCAGATGCGGCGCGCCGTCCGGCGCAGGAAAATCGTTTGCCGCGCGCTGAGCTGCGCCCGGCGCGGCACGAGCGGACGGCTCAGGGCCCAGGCGAAGAGCGGCGCAAAGAACCACAGCAGCAGCACCGGCGCGGCGACGACAAGAATGGCCGGCCGCGCGCTCGCAAGATAGGCCGCGAGGGCGAGCGCAAGGGCCGGGGCGGCGGCCATCTCGCGCACGAAAGCGCCGAGCGTGCCGGAGACGGCCGCGTTCGCGCGCTCGGCTTCGCCCGCCGGATTCCACTCGAGCAGGCCTTTTCTCGCGATCAACAGCCGCCAGAGCGTCTTGGCGATCGCGGCGAGGCTGTAAGCGGCTTCATGCGGCAGGCAGGAGAGCTCGAAGACGACTTGCAGCAGGCGCCGCGCCGACGACCTGCCGAGCGCCGCAAGCTGCTGCCGGACCAGCGCTTCCGGCGGCCAGCGCAGGAAGTCGACGGCGATCGCGACGAGCGCCGGGACGAAGACCAGGGCAAGCGTCGCGAGGGTCAGGAAAAGAACCAGGCTCAGGCTTGCTCCCGGCAGCGTCCACGCGATCACGAAGAGCAGGCAGATCGCCGCAGCGACGAGGCTGCGTCTCAGGTTGTCGAAGATCTTCCACTGCGAGACGAGCGACAGCGTGTTCTTCTCGAGCGGCGGCTTTACCGCTGTGCGCGTGGCGCGCGCCGCGCGCTCGACTTGCGCAGCGCCCGCCTCTGCACCGCCCTGCGCCAGGCCGCGCGGCCCGCCAGGCACGCGCGGCAGCAGCCAGCCGGCGATCTGCCAGTCCCCGCGGATCCAGCGCCGCCGCCGCGCGGTGTCGGCAAGATAACTTGCCGGGTAGGCCTCGAACAGCGAAACGTCGCTCAAGAGGCCCGAGCGCACGTAACAACCTTCGATCAGGTCGTGGCTCAGGATCAGGTTTTCGGGGAAGCGGGCGCCGAGCGCCTCTTCGAAGGCGTCGACGTCGTAGATGCCCTTGCCGATGAAAGAGCCTTCGCCAAAAACGTCCTGATAGGTTTCGGAAACGGCGCGCGTGTAGGGGTCGATCCCCGGCTCGCCGCCGTAGAGGCGCGCGTAGCGCGAACGATTGGCTGCCGGCAGGCTGACATCGACGCGCGGCTGCAGGAGGCCGTAACCCTCGACCACTCTTCTTTTCTGCGCGTCGTACTCGGGGCGGTTGAGCGGGTGCGCCATGGCGCCGACGAATTGACGCGCCGAATCGCGCGGCAACTGCGTGTCGGTGTCAAGCGTGATGACATAGCGCACGTACGAGAGCACGGCGACGTCGCCGACGACGAGCGCGAAGTCGTCGTCTACGCCGTCCGCGCGTTCACCGCGCAAAAGCGCATTGAGCGCGGCGAGCTTGCCGCGTTTGCGCTCATAGCCCATCCACACGCGCTCCTGCGCATTCCAGCGGCGCGCGCGGTGAAAGAGAAAGAAAATGCCGTCCCAGACCTCATCGACGCCGCCGTCGTACTTGCGGTTGAGCGCCTCTATGCCCTCGCGCGCGAGCTCAACGAGCGCGTCGTCCCCAGGCAGGCTTGCCGCGTCTGCGTCGCAGAAATCGGTGAGCAGGGCAAAGTGCAGGCGCCGGTCCCGGTTGGCGAGAAAGCGCACTTCGAGCGCCTCGACGAGACGGGCGACGCCCTCCTCGCTCGTGAGCATGGTCGGGATGACGACGAGCGTCCGGCACTCGGGCGGGATGCCTTCGGAAAAATCCATGCGCGGCACGATCTGCGCCGGGACGATCAAGCTCGCGAACCAGTTGACCAGGGCAACCGCAGTCTGGCTCGCCGCGATCAGCCAGATCAGGCCGATGAGCGCCTGAACCGCGTACACCGCGTAGGCCGGCGCTGCCGGACCGACAAGCGTCGACAGCCCGGCGCCGCCCATCTTCGTCAGCATCAGGACGGCGACGCCGGCCGCCATCACCACCACCGGGCTCAGATAAAGCAGAAGCGGAAAGCGCGCCGCCTGCCGCCGACAGCGGCCGACAAAGCCCGGCGGGCAGTTGAGCGCCGCCTCGAGTTCGCCGACGCCGGCACCGACGAGGTAGAAGCCGACATGGCCGCGGCGACTCGCGCCGACGCCCTCGCCGGCGGCAGCGGCGCGCGCGAGCGCGACGGCCTCGCGCGCGACCTGCGCTTCAGCGTCGGCGTCGGCTTGCGCGTGCGGGTGACGGCTGGCGATTCTCTCGGTCGCGTGCCGGTAGCGGTCGCGCGTTGCAAAGTCCATGCGCGCATACGCAGCGGCCGGGTCTTCGCGCAGGGTCACTTCGACGACGCTCAAGGCCTCGACGAATTCGCGCCAGTTGATCGCCCCGAGCAGGCGCAGGCTGCCGATGCTGTTGCTCACCGAGACCTGATCGCTCGCCTGCTGCTGGTTTTCGAGCTGGATCAGCTGCTCGATCGTCTGCCCCGATTCGGCGAGCTGCTGTTCGAGCCAGGTCAACGGCAACGCCAGCGCCGGGCCCTGCCCGTGCAGGCGTCGCGCCAGTTCGGCGACGAAAGCGCTGACCATCGGCGGCTGCGAGCGCGCCATGTCGGCGATCGCGAGAATGAGGTTTTTCGGTTCGCGCTCGGCCGTCTGCGTCAGCCGATCGGCCCAGGTGTCGGCAAGCGCGTGCTCACGGCGCGCGCTCGCGATGCGTACACCGACACGGCGCAGGTTCTCGATGACAGCCAGGCGCAGCATGATCGGCGTCGCCCAGAGTTCGCCGAGCGTGAGCGCCGCGACGCTCTGATAAGCGGCGATGAAACGGCTCAGCACGTTGATGTCGATGTGGCCGTCGCCGTGCGCGACGATCTCGAGCGCCATGTCATAGACGCGAGGCGGTCCCGCTGCGCCCGCCGACGACGAGGCTGCGGCGAGGCGCGGCAGCTTGCGGCTGTAACCCTTGGGAAGATGGCGCTTGGCGGTGCGGATCTGCTCTTCGATCAGATAGAAATTGTCGAGCAGCCACTCGCCGGCCGGGGTGATGCGGTTCTTTTCGCCGACCGCTGCGGTAAGGCCCTTGCAGATGCCGACGAGCGCCTCCTCGTTGGCGGCCAGACGGGAAAGCAGGCGGTCGGCGCCGCGCTGCGCGGTCAGTCGATGCGCGGTCGCGAGCGCCCGGCCGTGCTCTTCCATCTGGTCGGCGCCGAAGAGTTCGGCGCGCAGAGGCGGTTCGCTGCCGGCGGGGATGCGCTGCCATTCGCTGCCGCGCCAGCGCAGCCTGATCCGCCGCAGCGTCTCACTGAGCGCGGTCGCGGGATTCAATTAAAAGCCTTGGCGGGCACCGGCTCAACTGGCCAAGGCAGGAGCTGCAAACATGATTGCTTCGGTAGACTCACTGCCTCTTCCCCTCCAGCCCGTGCGTTCGCGCCAATGCAAGCCGCGTCGGCGGCGCGGATACCCGCCCGTCGCCCCTTCTGCACGCTCCGGTAAAATTGAACGGCAGCGGCGACGCCGCTGTCGCGCACGTCGCCGCCACGCTGATCGATCGTTTCTCTGCCGCTACTTGATCCGCATGTCGTTCTTCACCGACTTCACGCCATTGACGCGGCGAGTCACTTCCACCGCTTTATTGGCCGCTGCCTGCGAGCTCACGAAGCCGCTCAGCTGCACGACGCCCTTGAAAGTCTCGACGTTGATCTCGGCCACTTTGAGCGTCGGCTCATCGAGGATCGCCGCTTTCACTTTCGTCGTGATCACGGTGTCGTCGATGTACTCGCCGGTCCCTTCGCGCTTGGGCGTCGGTGCGCAACCGACGACAGAGACGAGGACAAAAGCCGTCAACAGCGCCGAAAGATATCTGGCAAATCGATTCATGCTGGTTTCTCCTGAGAAAGTGGTTTGCGCGCGGCGACATGAACGCCAGACTCACGCCGCGCCCCGCGCCTCGACTTGAGACCGGCCCACTTTAGCCGCAGCGCGGCGCGCGCTCGGTTCGCCGCCGCACATTGAAGCGCGGCCTCAATGCCTTTGCTCGCTGTCCTGAAAGCGTTGCTGCGCGGCGGCGACCTTGACCGTGGCGCGCAGGACTTCGGCGACGCTCCAGGCCTGCGCGATGCAGCCGCGCGGCGTGAACGGCGCCTGCGCGTCGAAAATCTCGCTCACCGATCCGACGCAGGCCTCGTGCAAGTGCGCGTCAAAGGCCGACAGAAAGCTCGCCGCCTGCGCAAGGCCGACCGCATGGGCGCCGTCCGTCGCTTCATGGAGCTTGAGCCAGGCGTCGATGAAGGGACCGATCAGCCAGGCCCACACCGTCCCCTGGTGGTAAGCCGCGTCGCGCGCGCGCAGGTCGCCAAAATACTTCGGGCGGTAATCAGCGCTGCCCGGCGCGAGCGTGCGCAGGCCGACCGGCGTCAGGAGATGCCGCTCGACGGCGGCGATCACCGCTGCCCAGCGCGAGCGCTCGAGGACCGGGTGCGGCAGCGCGATCGCGAAAATCTGGTTCGGCCGCAAGGCGGCGTCGTCGCCCTTTTCGCCGTCGACGACGTCGTAGAGGCAGGCGCGGTCCTCGTTCCAGAAACGCCGGTTGAAAGCGGCAAAGGCGCGCGCCGCGTGCGCCTCGATCGGCGCCGCGGCAGCTTCGCCGCGCGCTTCCCTGAGCCAGCTTGCCAGCAGGCGCAGCGCGTTGTACCAGAGGGCGTTGATTTCGACGGCCTTGCCGCGGCGCGGCGTCACCACCCAGCCGTCGACCTTGGCGTCCATCCAGGTCAGCTGGTAGCCCTCCTGTCCCTGCCGCAGCAGCCCGTCGGCGGGGTCGACGCCAATGCCAAAGAGCGTGCCGGCGAGGTGGCTGGCAACGATGGCCTCGAGCTGCGGCAGGATCAGCGTCAGCGTTTCGCGATCGCCCGTTACTTCGACGTAGCGCGAGAGCGCGTGGAAGAACCACAGCGTCGCGTCGGCGGTGTGGTAGAGGCCTTCCTTCTCGCCTTCGGGAAAGAGATTCGGGATCAGGCCGTGACGCACGTAGTGCGCGAAAGTGCGCAGGATCCAGCGCGCCTCCTGCACCCTGCCGGTGGCGAGCGTCAGCCCTTCGAGGCTGATCATGGTGTCGCGCCCCCAGTCGGTGAACCAGTGATAGCCGGCGATCACCGTGCGCACTTCGTCGCCGGTCGCGTGCGCGCGCGCCGCGTCCTCGATGCGCCCGGCCGGCGTCACGATGAACTGGTCGGCGGCAAGAACGAGCTCGCTGGCCAGCCCGGCCGCGGGCAGCCGGGCAAGATCGAGGAGGCGCCGCCGCCGCTCGTTCTCGGCGACGAAAGCCTGCGCCGGCGAGAGCGCCTCGACGACCGTCCACGATTCGGTCGAAACGACGAGGCTCGCCGGGCGCTCGCGCGTCAGTTCGGCGGTGAAGTAACCGGGGCTCCAGAGTGCGCCGTGCGCGTCGTAACCGCGCTCGGCTTCGAGGCGGTAGAAAATTTCGCGCAGGCGACCCTTGTCGGAGACGAGCGCGGCGTTTTCGCCGTGCATCTTGAGCCGCAGCGGCGGCAGGCGTGAATCGGTGGCAGCGATTTCGTAGCGATCGCCGACGACGGTGAGCACGTAAGGCTCGGAGAGCTGCGCCGAGACGGCCGCTTCGTGGCAGCGGAAATGCATCGCCGGCCTGAGCTCGAGGCGCACCGCTCGCTCATGCCCATCGGACGAATGCGGATTGGCGAGCAGCCGGTAGCTGACATGCACGGTGTTTTGCATGTGCTGCATGACGACGCGTTTTTCGACGACGATGCCGTCCGCTTCGCAGCGCCAGACCGGCAGCCCCTGCTCGAGATGAAAGCGCGTCGACAGGCCGGCCGAAGCATGGAGGTCATTATCGTGCGCAGTGCCGGCATCGTGCGCATCCTCTATGAGTTCGGCGCTCGTTTCGGCGCTGATCGGCAGCACCGAGCCGTCGCGCAGGACGATGCGCTCGGCGAGGTGGTTCAACATGACGACGCGGCCGAAAGGCGCCGGCAGCGCGGCGATGAGAAGGCCGTGATAGCGACGCGTGACGATGCCCGAAACGCTGCCCGATGCGTAACCGCCGAGCCCGTTCGTGACCAGCCATTCGCGCTGCAGCAGCGCCGGGTCGTCGGGATCGCGGCGCGTCTGCGGCGCCTGCTGCGAAGCCTCCTGCAAATGCTCGGGATCGTCCCGGCCGGCGGCGCTCTCGGATCGATCGGACTTGTTGAACGTTGCGTTCATTTGCTTGCCGTTGCCTTGCCTTCGGCAATGAGGAAGCACGCTGCCTGGCCCTGCATGAACCAGCCCCCGTCCTCGCTCGTGCAGGCGAGCGCCCCGCAGCCGCCGTAGGAGGGGTCCTCGCTCGACCAGACGAGGCGCCAGCGCATGCCGGGCGGCGGCGCCAGGAGCGGCTCGGGGACCCGCGCCGGCCGCCAGTCGATGCCGAAATTCACGAGCAGCAGCCGATCGCCGCTACGCTCCTCTCCGGCAAAATAGCGCATCACGAAAACCTCGTCGCCAAGCACGGCGCCATCAGCGTCCCCCGGCGTCGGCGCAGACAGGACGCGGTCTTCGCGGCGAAGGCGCAGCAAGTCCTTGTGCATCTGATAAAGCGGCCGGTGGCGCTCGCGGTCGGCGAAGTCGAGCTTGCAGCGCTCGAAGGTTTCGCGCTTGCCGGGCTCGCTCTGCCAGCCGTGCGCCGAGATCGAGGCGAAGCTCGGGAACTGCGCGAGAAACTCGCGACGGCCTTTGGCGATCAGCGGCGAGAGCGTCTCGCCATGATCGGCAAAGTAGAGAAAAGGCGCTTGCGCGGCAAACTCCTGACCCTGAAAGAGCAGCGGCATCGCGCGCGAGAGGACGATCATCGCCGTCGCCGCGCGCAGCAGGCCGGGCGAAGTGAGCTCAGCGATGCGCAGGCCGCAGGACGAGTTGGCGATCTGGTCGTGGTTCTGCAGGAAGCTCACGAAGGAGGACGGCGGCAGCCCGCGCGTCGGCGTGCCGCGCCGCTGCTTCTGCCACGCGTAGCGCTGGCCCTGGTACAGATAGCCCCATTTGAGCGCCGAAACGAACTCCTGAGCGCTGCCCGCGTAGTCCGTGTAGTACGCCTCGTTGTGGCCGGTCAGGCGCACGATCAGGGCGTGATGGAGGTCGTCGTTCCACAGGGCGTCGAGCCCGAAACCGCCGTCTTCGACGGCGCGCACATGGCGGACGTCCTGCGGTTCGTTTTCAGCGACGATCAAAAGGCTTTTCGCGCCGGCGGCGGCGCGCGCTGCGCGCCCGACCTCGGCGAGGATGTGCGTCGGCGAGGCGTCGTGGATGTCCTGCGTCGCGTCGAGCCGGAATCCGTCGAAATGGAATTCACTAATCCAGTAAGCGGCGTTGGCACGGTAGAACTCGCGCACGCCTTGCGCATTCTCGCCGTCGAAGTTGATCGCATCGCCCCATTCGATGCCGTAACGGTCGGTGACGTAATCGGCGCAGAAGGCCGAGAGATAGTTGCCATCGGGGCCGAAATGGTTGTAGACGACGTCGAGAATGACGCCGATACCGAGCGCGTGCGCGCGCGCGACGAAGCGCCGGTAGTCGTCGGGCTCGCCGTAGAGCCGGCACGGCGCGAAGAGGTTGACGCCGTCGTAGCCCCAGCCGAAATCGCCCGGAAAGTCGGCGATCGGCATGAGCTCGACCACGGTGATGCCGAGCGCCGCGAGCTCGTCGAGCTCGGCCATCGCGGCCCGGACGCTGCCCTCCTTGGTGAAAGTGCCGAGGTGCAATTCATAGACCACCTGGCCGGCGGGCGTGAGGCCCGGCCAGTCGTCGTCATCCCAGGCAAAGCTCGCCGGATCGATGACGCACGACGGTCCATGCGGTCCCGCCGGCTGGGCGCGCGAAGCCGGATCGGGATAAAGCGGTTCCGAGCCGTCGATGCGAAAGCGATAGAGCGCGCCCGCGCGCAGACCGGCGACGGTCGTCGAGAAATGCCCATCGGCTTCCTTGGCGAGCGCGAATACCCGCGCCTGCGCACCCGTGCTCGCTTCGGCGTGCTCGCCTTCAACTCGCGTGCCGGCAGGGCGGTCGGCGAAGCCGTCGCCGTTCTCGATCACGACTTCGACGCTCTCGTGCTGCGGCGCCCAGACCCTGAAACTCACGCCCGCTGCCGTGAGCTCGGCACCGATGGGCAGCAAACGATCAGCGCCCATGCCCTCGCCTCCGTGCGCCTGCGGCGGCAAGTCGCGGCAGCAAGGCGGGGCTCAATGCAAGGCTCCCTGATAACGATGGCATCGTTGGATCGTCGAATCGTGGAATCGTGGAATCGTGGAACGCCTGGCTGGCGCAGCGGTGACAGCCAGGCGACGAAGCGCAGTTCCGACGAATTATCCCGATCGGGCCTGCCGTGTATGTTCGAGAGCGCACCGATCGGGGCCGAAGAATCGTATCCCATCGGCAATATCGCTGCCGCAAGCCCGCCATGGAAAGCCTCGACGCCTTCACGCTCGCCCGTCTGCAGTTCGCACTCAACATCGGTGTGCACATCCTGTTTCCGAGCGTGACGATTTTTCTCGCCTGGCTGCTCGTCTGGTTTCGCGTGCAGTACGCGCGCACCGGCGAGAGCGCATGGATGGATAACTACCGGCGCTGGACCCGGGTCTTCTCGCTCTCGTTCGCCATGGGTGTCGTCACCGGCATCGTCATGTCCTTCCAGTTCGGGACGAACTGGCCGGACTTCATGAACCGCGTCGGCAATATCGCCGGCCCGCTGCTCGCCTACGAGGTCCTCACTGCCTTCTTCCTCGAGGCAACCTTCCTGAGCGTGATGCTCTTTGGCGCCAATCGCGTCTCGAGTTTCTGGCATATCGCTTCGACGATCCTCGTCGCCGTCGGCACGACGCTCTCGGCTTTCTGGATCCTGGCCCTGAGCTCGTGGATGCAGACGCCGGCCGGCTACGCCTTCGTCGACGGCAAGCTCGTCGCCGACAACTGGTGGGCGATCATTTTCAATCCCTCCTTTCCCTACCGCTTCACGCACATGCTGCTCGCCTCGGCGCTGACGACCTGCTTTCTCGTCGCCGGACTCTCGGCGTGGCGCCTGCTCAAGGCGTCCGCCGACAAGGGGGCGCGGCAGACGCTCGGCACCGCCGTCTACTGCGCAGCCTTCATTTCGCCCGTGCAGATTTTTGTCGGCGACCTGCACGGGCTGAACACGCTGGAGCACCAGCCGGCCAAGATCGCCGCGATCGAGGGCCTGTGGCAGACGCGAAGCGCCGCGCCGCTCGTCCTCTTCGCGCTGCCCGACGCGAGCGCGCGCAGGAACGAGTTTTCCATTGAACTGCCCGGGGTCGCCGGGCTGATCCTGACGCACTCGCGGGAGACCAAGGTGCGCGGGCTCGAGGAATTTGCGCCCGACATTCCGGCGGTGGCGCCGGTCTTCTTCGCTTTTCGCGTGATGGTCGGCATCGGCGTGCTGATGCTCGCGCTCTCCTGGTTCGGCGCCTATTCGCTGCGCCGCGCCAGGGTGCCGCCGCGGCCGCTGCTCTGGGCTTTTTCCGCCTTCACCTTCGCCGGCTGGATCGCCGTCCTCGCCGGCTGGATCGTCACCGAAAGCGGCCGCCAGCCCTGGCTCGTGACCGGCCTCCTGCGCACCTCGGAAGCGGTCGGCAAGGTCTCCGAAGCAGCGCTAGGCGCCAGCCTCACGAGCTATCTCATCACGTACGCGATCCTGCTCATCGCCTACATCGTCGTCCTCACGCACCTTGCCGCCTCGGGCGGGGCCAAGGACAGCGTGGAAGTCGCGAGCCTGCTCAAATGACCATCGACCTGCCGCTCATGTTCGCCGCTCTGATGGGCTTTGCGATCCTCGCCTACGTCGTTCTCGATGGCTACGACCTCGGCGTCGGCATGCTGATGCCGGCGGCCGACAGCGAGGAACAGGAGGTCATGGTCTCCTCGATCGCGCCGTTCTGGGACGCCAACGAAACCTGGCTCGTGCTCGGCGTCGGCATCCTGCTCGTCGCTTTCCCGGCAGCGCACGGCATCGTGCTCGGCGCGCTTTACCTTCCCGTCATGGTGATGCTGATCGGCATCGTCTTTCGCGGCGCGGCTTTTGAATTCCGCATCAAGGCCGTCGGCTGGCATCGCGAGCTGTGGAACTGGCTGTTCTGGTTCGGATCCTTCCTCGCCTCGTTTGCGCAAGGCGTGATGCTCGGCCGCTACATCACGGGCTTCGCGCCCGGCTTCGGCTTCGCGCTCTTCGCCTTCGTCACCGGCGCGAGCCTGTGCGGCGCCTACGTGCTGCTCGGCGCAAGCTGGCTGGTCATGAAAAGCGAAGGCGAGTTGCGCAGCAAGGCCATCGCCTGGGCGTTCTGGGGGCTCGTGTGGATCGGCCTCGGCGTCCTCGCGGTCAGCGTCGCCACGCCGCTCGTCAGCGCCACGGTGCGCGCGCGCTGGTTCGACTTCCCGCGCACGCTGCTCCTCATGCTGCTGCCGGCGGCGACGCTCGTCCTCGGCGTTGTTGCCGCGATGAGCCTGCGCGGCCTGAAGCGGCGCACACGGCACCCGGAGTGGCTGCCCGACTGGCTACCCTTTGCCTGCGCCGTCGGCATCTTCGTGCTCGCCTTCGCCGGGCTCGCCTACAGCCTTTTTCCCTACGTCGTCATCGACCGCTTGACGCTCTGGCAGGCCGCCGCGGACGAGCGCTCATTGCGCTTCGTATGGACCGGAACGATCGTCGTCGTTCCACTGATCCTCGCCTATACGGCTTTCGTGCACCGCATTTTCTGGGGCAAGGCGCAAAAAGGCGTCTACGACCAGCACTGAAGCCGCCTTGAGATGGCGCTGAACGCCGCCTCGCGCTCACGGATCAGCGCGTCCAGTCGCCCGCGCGCCGGCACTCCGGCTGGAAAAAAACCCGTTCGATCACTTCGCCCGGGACGCCGCCTTCGCGCATCAGCTTCATTCCCGCCGGCAGCCCCATCAGCAGCGCCAATGCCAAGCCCTTGTTCACCACCGCGTCGAGCGCGTGGTCGAGCCGGTTGTCGAGCCGCTTGTCGAGCCGCTTGTCGTCGTCCTTCTCGGTCATTGCTTCCTCCCCGCCAGCATCCGTTTTCGGCGCCCTTGCCGCTCCGGAGCCAAGGGCTTCGACGCGATGGCGAGCGGCAAGTTCCATCGCACGCCGTGCCGGCAACGATGCTCCTGGCTCGACAGCGCGTCGCCGGAACCATAGAGAACCGATTCGGTCTGATTTCGCAGGAGGTGGGCAATGTTAAGGCTCAGCAGACTGACGGATTACAGCACGATGATCCTCTCGCACATGGCGCGCCGGCCCGCCGACGTCCACAGCGTCGCGGCAACGGCGGCGGCCCTCGGCCTCGCCGCGCCGACGGCAAGCAAGGTGCTCAAGATGCTGGCGCGCGAGGGGCTCGTCAAATCGCGGCGAGGCGCGAGTGGCGGCTACATGCTCTCGCGCCCGCCCGGCGAGATCTCGGTCGCGCAAATTCTCGACGCGATGGAGGGCCGCCTCGGGCTTACCGAATGCAGCGTCGCCGCCGGCCGTTGCGCGCAGGAGAGCCACTGCGGCATCCGCCTGCGCTGGCAGGGAATCAATGCGCTCATACGCCGCGAGCTCGCGGCGGTCAGCCTCTCCGAGATGATCGGCACCAAGGCTTTGATGAAGGCCGGGCCGGGCGCCGAGTAAAGCGCATCCGGGACAACCCATCTGGAACAAACCATGGACACGCGAACTTCTCCGCTCGACGAATTCATCGCTCGCGATTACACGCAGGGTTTCTACACCGCACTCGAGACCGACACGGTCGAGCGCGGCCTCAACGAGGACGTCATCCGGCTCATCTCGGCAAAGAAGAACGAGCCCGACTTCCTCCTGCAATGGCGCCTTGCCGCTTACCGGCACTGGCTGACGCTCGCCGAACCGAAGTGGTCGACGGTGAGGCATCCGCCGATCGACTACCAGGCGATCTCCTACTATTCGGCGCCCCGCTCGCACGCCGCCGCGCCGCGCAGCCTCGCCGAAGTCGACCCCGAACTCCTGCGCACCTACGAAAAGCTTGGCGTGCCGCTGCACGAGCGCGAACTCTTGGCCGGGGTCGCCGTCGACGCGGTTTTCGACAGCGTTTCGGTGGCGACGACCTTCAAGGCGCAGCTCGCTGAACTCGGCATCATCTTCGGTTCGTTTTCCGACGCGGTGCGCGAACATCCCGATCTCGTCGAGCAATACCTGGGTTCGGTGGTGCCGCCTGCCGACAACTACTTCGCCTGCCTCAACTCGGCGGTCTTTTCCGACGGTTCCTTCTGCTACATTCCGCCCGGCGTGCGCTGCCCGATGGAGCTGTCGACGTATTTTCGCATCAACGCCAAGAACACCGGCCAGTTCGAGCGCACGCTGATCATCGCCGACGAGGGCGCCTGCGTGAGCTATCTTGAAGGCTGCACGGCGCCGATGCGCGACGAGAACCAGCTGCACGCCGCCGTCGTCGAGCTCGTCGCGCTCGCCGGCGCCGAAATCAAGTACGCAACGGTGCAGAACTGGTACCCGGGCGACAAGAACGGCAAGGGCGGCATCTACAACTTCGTCACCAAGCGCGGCAAGTGCAAGGGCGACCGCTCGAAGATCACCTGGACGCAGGTCGAGACCGGGTCGGCGGTGACCTGGAAGTACCCGAGCTGCATTCTCCAGGGCAACGACTCGATCGGCGAGTTCTACTCGGTGGCGGGGACCAACAACCACCAGCAGGCCGACACCGGCACCAAGATGATCCACATCGGCCGTGACACCAAGAGCACGATCATCTCCAAGGGAATTTCGGCGGGCCAGGGCCGCAACAGCTACCGCGGGCTCGTGCGCGTCGCCAAAAGCGCCGAGCGCGCGCGCAACTACACGCAATGCGACTCGCTGCTCCTCGGCGACCGCTGCGCCGCGCACACCTTTCCCTACATCGAGGTGAAGAACGCGAGCGCGCAGGTCGAACACGAAGCCTCGACTTCGCGCATCGGCGAAGACCAACTTTTCTACTGCCGCAGCCGCGGCATCGGCGCCGAGGACGCCGTCGCGATGATCGTCAACGGCTTTTGCAAGGAGGTCTTCAAGGCGCTGCCGATGGAGTTTGCCGTCGAAGCGCAGAAACTCCTCGGCGTCAGCCTCGAAGGCAGCATCGGTTAGGACGTAGCGATGCATAAATTCAAAAACTTCACCACCAAGGCACCAAGGACACCAAGACACACCAAGAAGAACAAGAAAGATTTTCTTCGTGAAACTTGGTGCTCTTGGTGTCTTGGTGGTTCGCTTTTGAGTGAATTAATCCATGCTTGAAATCAGAAACCTGCACGTCAGCGTTGACGCCAAGGAAATCCTGCGCGGCATCGATCTTACGGTCAATGCCGGTGAAGTGCATGCGGTGATGGGGCCGAACGGCTCGGGAAAGAGCACGCTTGCGCAGGTGCTCGCCGGGCGCGAAAGCTACCGTGTCACCGCCGGGCACGTGCGTTACCGCGGCGGCGACCTCTTAGCGCTCTCGGCCGAAGAGCGCTCGCGCGAAGGCGTTTTTCTCGCTTTCCAGTATCCCGTCGAAATCCCGGGCGTCGCCAACATCTACCTGCTGAAGGCCGCGCTCAACGCGCAGCGCAAGCATCGCGGCGAGAGCGAGCTCGACGCCATCGATTTTCTCGCGCTCGTTCGCGCCAAACTGAAGATGATGGGGATGGACGAGACGCTGATCTATCGCGCGGTGAACCAGGGCTTTTCCGGCGGCGAGAAGAAGCGCAACGAGATCCTGCAAATGGCGATGCTCGCGCCGCGGCTCGCCATCCTCGACGAGACCGATTCGGGCCTTGACATCGACGCCTTGAAGCTCGTCGCCGACGGCGTCGAAGCCATGCGCAGCGCCGAGCGCGCGATCATCCTCGTCACGCACTACCAGCGCCTGCTCGACTATATCGTCCCCGACCACGTTCATGTCCTCGCCAACGGTCGCATCGCGCGCTCCGGCGGTCCGGAGCTGGCGCGCGAGCTCGAACGCAAGGGCTACGGCTGGCTCGAGGCGGCGCCGCCGAGCCCGGCGCGAGCAGCTCAACGATGACGCGATGTTGAATGCTAAGACCTCGAGTCCTCGAGACCCAGACCTTGTGATGCGCAAATGTTAACTTCGCTTGCCCCCCGCGCTGTTTCGGGACTCGCTCATCTCGACGACTTTTCGCGCCATCGCGGCCGCCTGCCGGGCGCCGGAGAACCCACCATCGAGCGCTTGCGCGATGCGGCCTTCGAGCGCTTCGCCGCGACCGGTTTCCCAGGCCTGCACGATGAGGACTGGAAATACACGCGGCTCTCGCCGATCGCCAACGGCGCTTTCTCGCTTGCCGCGGCGGACGCCCACGATGGCGACGAGGGCGACGTGGGGGACGGAAACCCGCTCGATGCGGCGCTGATCGAGCGGCTCTCGCTGGCCGGCGCGCACCGCCTCGTCTTCATCGACGGCCGCTACTGCCCGCGCTACTCGCGACTCGAAGCGCTGCCGGCGGCGGCGACGGTGGCGAGCATCGGCTGGCTGCTCGACAACGACGCCGAGCGCATCGCGCCTTGCCTGCGCCAGGCCGTAGCGTCCACGAGCGCGATCAACGAGCCGGCCTCGGCGCTCGCGGCGCTCAACCTCGCCTGTCTTGCCGACGGCGCCTACCTTGAGATCGCCGCCGGCGCGCAAATCGAAGCGCCGATTGAACTCCTCTACCTCTCGCGCAGCGAAGGCCTTGCCGCGCACACGCGCAACATCGTCGTTGCCGGTGAGGACAGCCGCGTCGTCATCGTCGAACAGCACGCCGGCGTCGGCGGCACGCGCTACTTCACGCACAGCGTCAGCGAGCTCAAGCTCGCGCGCGGCGCCCGCGTCACGCACCACCAGCTGCAACACGAGAGCGCCAAGGCTTTCCATCTCGCGCGCATCGAGGCGGCGCTCGAGGCCGGCAGCCATTTCGCTTCGACGTCCTGCGCTTTCGGCGCCGCGCTCTCGCGCACCGACATCAGCGTCGCCTTCGCCGGCGAAAACGCAAGCTGCGCGCTCGACGGTCTCTATCTTGCTGACGGGCGCCGGCACGTCGACCATCACACGCGCGTCGATCACGCGGTCGCCGGCTGCGTCAGCCGCGAATTCTACAAGGGCATTGTCGGCGGCGCGGCACGCGCCGTCTTCAACGGCAAGATCGTCGTCCATCCCGACGCGCAGCGCAGCGACGCGGCGCAGACCAACCGCAACCTGCTGCTCTCCGACCACGCTGAAATCGACACCAAGCCGCAACTCGAGATCTGGGCCGACGACGTCAAATGCAGCCACGCGGCGACCGTCGGCCGGCTCGACGCCGAGCAGGTTTTCTACCTGCGCTCGCGCGGCATCGACGAAGCCGCGGCGCGCGAGCTGCTGACCGCAGCTTTTGCCGCCGAGGTCGTCGAGCGCATCGAGCTTGCGCCGCTGTGCGAGCGCGTCGAAAAACTGCTCAACGATGAGCTCGCAAGAACGCTCATGGTCCTGACATGAACGGCCCGCACCCCATGCATCCCAAGCAACTCGGCTTGGCGGCTGACGCCAGCGCCGGCGAATTGGACGTCGAGCGCGTGCGCGGCGATTTTCCGATTCTCGCGCGCCGCGTGCACGGCAAACCGCTCGTCTACCTCGATAACGGCGCGACGACGCAGAAGCCGCGCTGCGTGATCGAGAGTGACGCGCAGTATTACGAGCGCCTGAATGCGAACATCCATCGCGGTGTCCATCGCTTAAGCCAGGAAGCAACCGACGCCTATGAAGCGGCGCGCGACCGCGTGCGCGCCTTCATCGGCGCCGCGCGGCGAGAGGAAATCGTCTTCGTTCGCGGCACGACCGATGCGATCAACCTCGTCGCCGCGAGCTACGGGCAGCGCCTGCAGCCTGGCGACGAGATCCTGATCAGCGCCATGGAGCATCATTCGAACATTGTACCCTGGCAATTGCTCTGCGCGCGCACTGGCACGATTCCCCGCGTCGCGGCGATCAGCGCCAGCGGCGAACTCGAGCCAGAGTCTTTGTCGCATCTGCTAGGCCAGCGCACGGGCATCGTCGCCACCAACCAGCTTTCGAACGCCCTCGGA
>CAZALA010000064.1:0-18774 GCA_964485725.1 uncultured Propionivibrio sp.
CTCTATTTTGGCGAGACAAAATAGAGTAACCCGCGCGTCAGGCGCGGAAACCAGCGTGTCAAATTGAAAGCACGTTGACGTGAGCCGCGGTTTGTCGACTGACTGGATTCCGGCTTGCGCCGGAATGACGAGGGGCGTCGGCGTGCGCCGCGACCATGCTTGGCTGAGCAACCGCAGACGCATGGTGCAATGTGCGCCGAAGCAAATCCCCCTGGGGGACGCTGCGTTTATTTCACCCTGCGAGTCGAGGATTCGGTCAGGTCAGACGACGCGGCGAAGCATGCGCTGCAGCGGCGCCGGTTGCGCGACGAGGTCGGCGAGCGTGTATTCGTCGAGCGCCGAATAAAGGCCGGCGAAGCTCCTCGCGAGGATGCCGGCAAGCTTGCAATTGGGAGCGATCTTGCAATTGGCGTGGCTGGCGAAGCATTCGACGATGGGGCCGTCGCCTTCGGCGGCGCGGATCACCGCGCCGAGCCGGATCGCGGCTGCCGGGACGGCGAGACGGATACCGCCGCCCTTGCCACGCAGCGATTCGATGACGCCACTCTTGGCGAGGTGATGGACGACCTTGCGCAAATTGTTTTCTGAAATGCCGTAGGCTTCGGCGATCGCCTGTACCGTCGCCAGGCCCTCGCGCTCGAGCGCCAGATAGATCAGCACGCGCAGGTTGTAGTCGGTAAAACTCGTGAGCTTCATAAAGTTGTGCCCGCATCGGAAAGGCTTGACTTGGCGCATACGATAGCGCGTGCGCAGGACTCAATCATACCTGCACACGCGCGATCGCATCAGACTCTGTCGTCCGCGGCGGGCTTCCTACGCCCGCCCCGGCACCGCCTCTGCCGGCTCGACATCCAAACTTGCCGCGGGCTGGCGGCGCAAGAGGCGCAGCGCGAAGATGCCGAGCAGGACGACGCCGACCGAGAAGACGATGTCGCCGGGAACGCGCAGCCAGACCAGCGTTTCCATCACGCGCGAGTGGATCACTTCGGCCGAGCGCGCGTACCACAGCCCCTGGCTGACGCTCGCCCAGGCCTGGTAGATGCCGGCCGGCAGCAGCGACATGAAGACCATCATCGCGAGGCCCAGGTTGAGCGACCAGAACGCCGGCGACAGCCACTTGTCCTCCCACGCGGCGCGCGGCGCGAGGCCGCGCAGGCAGAACAGCAGGAGGCCGATGCCGAGCATGCCATAGACGCCGAAGAGCGCGGCGTGGCCGTGCGCCGCCGTCATGTTGAGGCCTTGCACGTAGTAGAGCGCGATCGGCGGGTTGATGGCAAAGCCGAGCAGGCCCGCGCCGACCGAGTTCCAGAAGCCGACGGCGATGAAGCACATGATCGGCCAGCGGTAGGCGGCAAGCCACGGCGCCGACTGGCTGCGCCTGAAGTTCTTGTAGCCTTCGAGGCCGACGAGCGCAAGCGGGACGACTTCGAGCGCCGAGAACATCGCGCCGACGGCGATCACCGAAGTCGGCGTGCCGGTGAAATAGAGGTGGTGCAGCGTGCCGAGGATGCCGCCGAAGAGAAAGACGATGGTCTCGAGCACGATCGCCGAGTTCGCCGTCGCCGCGCGGATGAGGCCAAGGCGCGTGAAGATCAGCGCGATCACCGCGGTCGCGAAGACTTCGAAGAAGCCCTCGACCCAGAGGTGGACGAGCCACCAGCGCCAGTATTCGATCATCGAGTAGTGGCTCTTCTGGCCCCACATCAAGGAACTCGCGTAGAAAGCGCCGATGCAGGTGGCCGACAGGAAGACCATCGCGATCAGGCCGCGGCTCTCGGAGGGCCTTTTCAGCGCCGGCCACAGCGCGCGGCCCATCAGGCCGAGCCAGATCATCAGGCCGGCAAAGAGCAGGTATTGCCAGATGCGGCCCATGCTCGCGTACTCGAGGCCCTGGTTGCCGAGCCAGAAGGCAAAGTCGCGACCGAGGCGCATCTGCGCGCCGACCCAGCCGCAGGCGATCGAACCGACGACGATGAGAAGCAGCGCGTAGAAGAGCACATCGACGCCGAGCTTCTGCAGCTTCGGTTCGTGGCCCGAGAGCGCCGGCGAAATGTAGAGGCCGGTCGCGAGCCAGGCGGTCGCGATCCAGAGCACGCCAAGCTGGGTGTGGATCGTGCGGCTGACCGTGTAGGGCAGGAAGTCGGCGAGCGGGAAGCCGAAGAAGTTCTGACCCTCGACCGCGTAATGCGCGGTCAGCGCGCCCATGCCGACCTGCACCAGCAGGAGGCCGATGACGACGTAGAAGTACTTCATCGTCGCCTTCATCGACGGCGTCGGTTTGAGGTCGAAGAGCGGGTCGGCCTTGAGCGGCACCGGGTCGGCTTCCTCGTGCCCGATCATGTGGTACCAGACCATCACGGCGATGCCGGCGATGAGGAGGATGACGCTGGCGATCGACCAGAGGCCGTTGCCGGTCGTCGGGACGTTATCGACGAGCGGTTCGTGCGGCCAGTTGCTGGTGTAGGAGAGGCCGGTTTCGCCCGGCCGGTCGGTCGCCGCCGACCACGCGGTCCAGAAGAAGAAGGCCGGCAACGCTTTGAGGTCGTCCCTGTTCTTCAGGGTCGACAGCACCATGGCGTACTGCTCGCGCAAACCGTCGAGCTTGGGGTCGTCGCCGAAGAGGCCGGAATAGTGGCTCGCCTGCTCCTCGATCGCCGCCGCGCGCTCGACGCTGACGCTGATCCGGCCGCTCGAGGCGTCATGGGTGTTGCCGCGCATTTCGCTCTTCACGCGCGCCGCGACGCCGGCCCGCTGCTCGACGCTCAGCTGCGCGTAGGTCAGGTCGTACTTCTTCTTGGCGAGAATCTCGCCGAGCGCGACCGCCTCGCGGTGCAGCCAGTCGGCCGACCAGTCGGGCGCCAGATAGCTACCGTGACCCCAGACCGAGCCGAGCTGCTGGCCGCCGGCCGAGAACCACGCCTGCTGCCCTTGCGTCACCTGCTCGCCGGTGAACAGCACGCGGCCGTCGGCGGCGACGACTGCGCTCGGGATCGGCGGCGCCGCGAGATAAATCTCGCGCCCGATCCAGCCGAGCGCCGCGAACGACATGAGAAAAATGACTGCCAGGATGCGCCACAGCCTGCGCGATGAATTCATGATGCCCCCTTTCGTGAAAAACGATCCCTCGACCGATAAGATGCACTTTATCTGCATCTTCTATAAAGTGCAAGGGCGATGCACTTTAAGCGGGGTGTGACGTTCATGCTTGTCGATTGGGCGCAAGGCGCGTGATAATCGGCCTTCGCCATTTCGCATGACAGGCAGGCCATGAAGTCGATCGTGTTCGTGAGCGCGCTGCTCTACTGCGCCTGCCTGTGGGCGGGGCCTGCCGCCTGGTACAAATGGCACAGCCCCGAGAGCGACATCGAAGTCTGTTCGCAGACTTCGCCGGGCGACGGTTGGGTCATCGTCAAGGGACCTTTCCAGGACGCGGTCTGCAGGAAGCTCGGCGTCCCGCACTAAAACGATGGCCGGTGCGCCGGCGCGAGGCGCTGCCGGCACAGGTGGCGCAACAGGCTTTTGACAAACGGGGGAGCAGGAATGGATCTGTGGGCGTGTCCGGTCGTGGTGACCGGCGCAGCATCGGGACTCGGCGCGGAAACGGCGCGCTACCTTGCCGACGCCGGCGCGAAAGTCGCCGTGATCGACATCGACAGCGCCGGCGTGCGCAAGGTCGCCGACGAGATCGGCGCGCTCGCGATCTGTTGCGATGTCGCCGACTCGAGCTCGGCGGAACAGGCGATGGCCAAGGCGCGCGAGGCGCACGGTGCCGCCCGCGTGCTCATCCACTGCGTCGGCCGCGGTCATTGCGCGCCGATCTTCGGCGCGGGCGGGCCGATGGCGCTCGAGGATTTTCGCCAGCTCGTCGAGGTCAACCTGATTTCGACTTTCAACATGATGCGACTTGCCGCGGCCGACATGGCGACGCTGCCGCCGCTCGCGAGCGGCGAGCGCGGCGTCATCCTCTCGACGGCGTCGGTCTCGGCCTACGAGGGGCAGAGCGGCGAAGCGGCGTACGCGGCGTCCAAAGGCGGCGTCGTCAGCATGATCCTGCCGGCGGCGCGCGAACTCGGCCCGCTCGGCATCCGCGTCGTCGGCATCGCGCCGGGGCTGTTCGGCACGCAGACGCTGTTCGCGATGGAAAGAGACCTCGACTCGCGCCTCGCCCGGCAGATTCCTTTTCCGCACCGCTTCGGCGACCCCGCCGAATTCGCGATGCTCGTCGTACACGTCCTGCAGAACGTCATGATCAACGGCAGCGTGCTGCGCCTCGACGGCGGCTACCACCGGTGAGCCTGACTCCGGGCGGCGAACTGCGCAGGAGCAAGGCATGAAAGGCAGCGCCAAGCGCCTCGTCCTCTACCTCGTTTCGCACGCCTCCGGCGAACTCGTCGAGATGCTCGCGCGCAACGCGGTGATGCAACTCGAAGGCGTCGAGGTCGAGCGCCGGCTGTGGAAGATGGTGCGCCGCATGGATCAGCTGCCGGAAATCTTCAGCGCGCTCGCGCAAAAGCCCGGCTTCGTCCTGCACAGCGTCAGCCACAGCGACGTGCGCGGCGCGCTCGAGGAAGGCTGCCGCCAGCTCGAGCTGCCTTTTCAGTTCTCGCTCGAACCGCTGGTCGGCCAGCTCGCCGAGTATTCGGGCGCGGCGGTGCTCGCGCACCACAGCCTGAGCGACGCCTTTGACGAGGATTACTTCCGCCGCGTCGAAGCGATGAAGTACACGCTGGGGCACGACGATGGCCTGGCGAACGACGATATCGAAGGCGCCGATGTCGTCGTCGTCGGCGTCTCGCGCGCGACGAAGACGCCGACCTGCCTCTTTCTCGCTTCCCGCGGCATCAAGGCCGCCAACGTCCCGCTCGTTCCTGGCAGCGCGCCGCCGACGAGCCTGTTGCGCGCGAAAACGCCGCTCATCGTCGGCCTGACGATGGATCCGGCGCGCCTCGCGATCGTTCGCGCCGCGCGTCTGCGCGCGCTCGGCGACGAGGAAAACACCGGCTACGCCGACCTCGACTGCCTGCGCGAGGAGGTGCTCGAGGCGCGCCGCCTCTTCGTTCGCTACGGCTGGCCGACGATAGACGTGACGCGGCGATCGGTCGAGCAAACGGCGTCGATGATCATCGACCTGCTGCGCAAGCGCGCCAGCGAAGCGCATTGACTGCTGTCGCGCGCTCTTCTCCTGCCTGCGTCGCCGCGCCTCATTTGGCCAGCGCGTCGAGGCAGGCGACGACGCAGCCGCCGCCCTGGCGTTTGGCCGCGCCGAGCGCCTGATCGACCGACTGCAGCAGGCGGTCGGGATCTTCCATGAAGTCGCGCTTTTCGGCGACGCCGATACTGATGTTGCCGTTCCAGCATTGCACGTCGTCGGTCGTGCAGAAGGGCTGCTGCGCGGCGAGGATCTTGCTCGCGACCTCGGCCGCGCCCGCGCACGCGGTCTGCGGACAAATGACGAGAAACTCGTCGCTGCCGAGCCGACAGGCGATGTCGCTGCTGCGAATCGCGCTGCGCAAACTCGTCGCCATGGCGACGAGGAGCGCATCGCCCTCGGCCTGGCCATAGCGCTCGTTGACTTCCTTGAAGCGGTCGGCGTCGAGCATCAGCAGCGACAGCGCGCGGCCGTAGCGCCGCGCTTCGTCCCAGACCTGGCGCAGCGCGAGCAGCGCGAAGCGGCGGTTCGGCAGACCGGTGAGTTCATCGGTCGTCGAGAGAAACGCCAGGCGATGGTTGGCGCTCTCGAGTTCGAGCGTGCGCTGATGGCAGCGGCGTTCGAGCTCGTTGACAAGCCGGCGCAGCTCGCCGTTGCGCTTCGAGACGGTCTCGAGCAGGGCGGTCAGCGCCGCGAGCAGCGGGCCGTTCCCGGACCGGATGTATTGCTCGGCGTCCTCGAAAGCGCTCGCTGCCGATTGGCCGTTGGCGATCGCCTGCAACTGGCGCGCCATGCTCTGATCGGTCGCCAGAATGTGGTAGGTGAGCCATTGCACGAGGTTCTCCAGCGCCTGGCGCGCCCGCGCCGGGTTGTGCTCTTCGCTGACCGCGAGCAGCGCCTGCGCTTCGCGCATGAAGGACTGATGCGCGGCGCGGTGGCGATCGAAAAAGCGCGCATCGACGTGGCCGCCCTGCATGAGTTCCTCTTCCTCCGAGAAATTGAGTTCGGCGTATTCGAGGATGGCCTTGCGCAGCTCGGCAAAGCTCGCCGGCTCAATCGCCGCTTCGGAGGTCACGATCTCGCCGAAATCGTTGATCAGGCGGATGAGTCTTTGCAGCCTGTCATCGACCGAAGGCAGCCGCGTCAGGAAGGACTCGTTCCAGTTGAGAAAGGCGGTCATGGTGGCGATCTCCCGGCTCAAATCCGCAGGACAGGAAGGAAAATGCCATCAGTCTATACCGGCGCGCCGCAGACGGGGAATTTTTATACGCTTTGCATATTCGCAATGCCGGCTGGAAGGCCCGCATCGGCAGGAATCGTCAGGGGCGGGCTGAAGCGCTCAGGCAGCCGGGGCCGCGCCCGCTCGCGCCGCTTTCTCGCGCCGGACGCGCTCGCTGACGTCGCGCGCCACCGCGACCGAGCCTTCGACCTTGCCGGCGGCGTCGATGACGAGCGCAAAGCTCATCTCGACGTAGAGGGGTTCGCCCGATTTTGGCAGCGCGCGCGTCACCGTCGCTTCCCCCTTGAGCCGCGTCGCGCCGCTCTTGATCGCGGCGTCGAAGCCGCGCCAGTGCGCCGCGCGCAGGCGCTCGGGAATGATCAGGTCGAGGCTCTGGCCGATCGCCTCCTGCGCGCTGTAGCCGTAGAGTCTCTCGGCGGCGCGATTCCAGCGCACGATCGTGCCGCGCGTGTCCGAGCAGACGATCGCGTCGGCGACCGCGTCGATGATCAGTTCGGCGAGCGTGGGGTGTTCCTCGCGGTTTTCACTCATGCAGGTCTCCTTGCGGACTTGCCGGCTCGCCGGCGAGCGCCGGCGCGCGCCGGCGCGCGGCCGTACGCGTTTTGGGCAAGACGGGTGCCGGTAGCGGCCGCGGCCTCGCCACCGAGCCGCGCACAACGAGTTGCGGCGGGAAACTGAATTCACCGGTTTTCGCCTGCGGCTCGTTCAAGCGAAAGACGATCCGGCTCACCATCGTCCGCGCCATGTCGGGGAGCGGCAGGCGCACCGTCGTGATCGCGGGGACGACGACGGCCGACAGGAACATGTCGTCGATGCCGACGACCGAAACATCTTCGGGAACGCGCAGGCCTTCGCCCTGCAAACCGAGGATGAGCCCCATCGCGATCATGTCGTTCATGGCGACGATGCCGGTCGGCCGCGGTGCCATCGCGGTGATTTTGCGGGCGAGCCCGCGCCCGACTTCAGCCATCTCGGCGTCACCGTATCCGGTCGATGCCTGGCCCTCGATGACTTCACACGGCCCCGGTAAGTGTGCTGTCGCTTCGCGAAAGCCCGCGATCTTGTCGATCCGGCTCACCGTCTTGCCGGCCGCGGTGACGAAAGCCAGGTGCTGGTGGCCGTTCTCGATGAGGTGTCGCACCGCCATGCGCGCCGCCTCGGCGTTGTCCATCGAGACGTAATCGACTTCGAGCGTCGCGCCGGGCAGCGACCTGCGATCGTAGCTGACGGCGATCAGGCCGCGTTTGATCGAGGCTTCGAAATGGCCTTGCTCGAGCAGCGGCGAAACGATGATGACGCCGCGGATGCCGTGCGAAATGAGGTCGTCGAGAAAGCTCATCTCCTTTTGCGGATCGCGATAGGTGTTGCCGACGAGAACGCGATACGCGTAGGCTTCCTGCGCCACGACCTCGACTTCGCGCGCCAGCGAGCCGTAGATCGGATTGGAAATCGAGGGCACGAGGAGGCCGATCAGCGGCGTCTGCCCGGTTTTCAGGAAACGCGCGGCGCGATTGGGGCGATAGCCGAGCTCGGCGATCGCCTCGCGCACGCGGCGCAGCGTCTCGGCGGCCATTTTCTCGGTGCGGCCGTTGATCACGCTCGAGACCGTGCTCACCGAGACCTGAGCCCGCTTGGCAACGTCCTGCAATCTGATCATCGGTTTCTCGTCAAAGCTTGCCTCGCCTGCCCGCGTTAAACGGCGCTGCCAGGTTTTCGGCTACGCCGCGCCAGCCCCGGCGCGGCCTCGCCACATCCGAGCCTGCCGCCGTCAGGGCGTCAGTACGACCTTGAGCAGCCCCGGCTCGCGCTTGTACAGGCGGTCGAACCAGGCGGCACCGTCGGCGAGCGGCGCCACCGCGCTGACGATCGCGCGCACGTCGATCTTCTTGCGCGCCATGAGGTCGAGGACGAGCGGATATTCGCCCGAGATCGCGCACGATCCGTAGAGCGCGAGCTGCTTCGTGACGATCACTTGCAGCGGCACTTCGACATTCGGGCTGAAGTTGCCGATCAGCGTCACCGAACCGCCCTTGCGCACGAGGTCGATCGCCGTGCGGATCGTCACCGTCGTCCCGACGGCTTCGAAAGCATGGTCGGCACCGCGCCCGCCCGTCAGCTTGCGAACCGCTTCGGCGCAGCCATCGACAGTCGGGTCGAAGGCCGCGTCGGCGCCGAAGCCAAGCGCGCTTTCGCGGCGCGACGCGTCGGTGTCGAGCGCGATGATGAGGCCGGGCGTGCTCGCGCGCAGCGTCTGGATCAGAAGCAGGCCGATCAGGCCGGTGCCGACGACGACGTAGGAATCGCCGAGCGCGACCGGCGTGATCGCGATCGCGTGCGCGGCGACCGCCGCCGGTTCAGCGAGCGCCGCATCGACGTAGTCGAGGCCTTCGGGCATCTTGTAGGCGATGTGTTCGGGGACGACGACGTATTCGGCGAAGGTCCCCGAGCGGCTGTATTCGGCGCAGGAGACGCCGAGCACGCGGCGGTTGTCGCAGAGATTGACCTTGCCCTGCCGGCAGAAGAAGCACTTGCCGCAGTACTCGGTCGAATCGAAGGTGATCGCTTCGCCGACCTTGTAATTCACGACGTTCTTGCCGACCGCGACGATTTCGCCGGCCGCTTCGTGACCCATGATGATCGGCGGCCGGCGGCGCCCCGTCGACCCGTCGATGCCGTGCACGTCGGAACCGCAGATCGACGCGGCGCGGACGCGGACGAGGATGTCGTTCTCGTCGCGCAGCACGGCGTCGGGAACGTCTTTGTAAGTCAGCTGGTGATAGTCTTCAAGGACGAGAGCTTTCATTGCAACCTCTTTTCAGATGGATCGATCGGGCAGCCGTGGCAGGCATTTGGAACCGACAATTATAAAGTCCTATCGTTGGCCGCACTCTCATAATAGTCGGCGTGGTTGCCGATTTTCTCCTTGAGCGCGTCGGTGGCAAGGTTCAGGCGTTCGACGAGGGCCGCGTCGAGCGGCTCTTGCACCGCCTGCACGTTGCTCATCAGTTGCCCGATATTGCGCGCGCCGATCAGCGCGCACGCGATGTGGCGGTTGGCCACCGCCCAGCGCGTTGACAGTTCGGCCATCGACAGCCCCGCTTCCGCCGCGATCGCCCGGATCGCCTCGAGCGCCGCGGCGGTCTCGGCTTCGAATCCGCCTTCGCCGTGGCGGCACAAAGGTGTACCGGCGCTGTTGAAGTGGCGCGTGCGGCGGCGCATTTCGGGGATATCGGCAAGCCTCGCGTAAGCGCCGGAGAGGATGCCCTGCAAGAGCGTCATGTAGCTGACGATGCCGATCCCCTTTTCGGCGCAGCAGGCGGCGGTATCGAACTCAATGGCGCGGCACAGGAGGTTGTAGGGCAGCTGGTTCGCCGCGATCGGAACGTCGGCGGGAACGTCCTCGTCGATGCGCGTGCGGCTGTAGTTGCTGATCCCGATGTGCCGGATCTTGCCGCTTTGCCGCAGCTTTTCGAGCGCCTCGAAGGCCTGCTGCGCCGACGGCGGATCGGCGAGCACCGCGGGGTCGCTCGTGTAATGCCGGATCGAATGCGGGTGGATCGGCCAGTGCACCATGTAGAGGTCGAGGTAGTCGGTGCCAAGGCGCGCGAGCGTCGCCTCGCAATGCGCTGCGATGCTGCCCGGGTAGCAATTGGCCGGCGTGATCTTCGAGCCGATGATCAGGTCCTCGCGGCGCAAGCCCTTGATCGCGGCGCCGAGCGCCGACTCGCTGCGGCCCTCGTTGTAGGCTTCGGCCGTGTCGAAGTAGTTGATGCCGCAGTCGAGCGCGGCGTGCACGACCGCGTTGACGTCGTGCTGATCCTGCGCGCCCCAGTAGTTGCCGCCGCCGAAAGACCAGCAGCCGAGGCCGATGACCGAGAGGCGCAGGCCCGAGGTTCCGCAGCGCCGGTATTCGGAAATCCTGGCCGTGCTCACTTGACGACTCCGATCGTCAGCAGGATGTTCGAAAAGCGCCGCCGCTCGCCGGTCGCGATGACTAGACAGGTGTCGGGCGATTTGGCTTCTGCGTAAAACTCGAAGCGCTTCATTTTCTCGAGCGGCGTCGCCGCACCGAGAATCTGCGCGAAATCGGCGTAGATCTCGGGAACGCTCTCGTCGGCCGGCTGCATGACGAGCGCCCTTTCGACCGGAATCGCGGCGGCGATCACGCGCAGGACGTCCGCCGCCGGCAAGAGGTCGGGCGCGAGGTTGAGAAAGACCTTGCGCGCCGCGGCCGGCGATCCGGTGACGAAGGGGTAGTTGCCATCGGCGATGAGGACGCGCGAGCCATGACCGTTGCTGGCGAGCGTCTGCAGGATCTCGGGGTGCAGGAGGGAAGTCTTGAGCATGGCGCGTTCCGTGGGGGAAAGTCAGAAGCCGAAAAAACGCGGGATCAGGGAGGCGAGTCCCGGAAAATAGATGACGAGGAGCATCACCAGCGACTCGGCGAGCATGAACCACCAGACGTGGCGATTGACTTCGGCGTAAGTCGTTTGCGCGATCGCCGTCGTGATGAAGAGGAGCGGCGCCGTCGGCGGCGAGACCGAGCCGATCTGGTTGCACATGACCATGACGAGGCCCATCTGGAACGGGTCGATGCCGTAGACCTTGCCGATCTGGATCGCCGCCGGCGCGAAGACGAGGAGGACGGCGAGCGAATCGACGAAGGTGCCGAGGACGATCATCGCCAGCGCCAGGATGAGCAGGATGGTCGTCGGCTCCTGCGAGAGCGCGAGCGTAAATTTGACGATGCCCTCGTTGAACTCGAGGTAGCCGAGGAGCCACCCGGAAGCGCCGGCGACCGCGATGACGCCCGAGACCATCGTCGTCATCACGACCGATTCGAGCAGGATGGCGGGGAGGTCCCGCCACTTGATCTTGCGCGTGAAGACGAGGCCGAGGACGAGCGCGTAGAGGCAGGCGATGGCGCCGGCCTCGGTCGCCGTGAAGATCCCCGAGAGGATGCCGCCGACGATGATCACCGGCGCGAGCAGCGCCGTCCATACGTTGGCGAAAGCCTTGAGCAGCGCACGCGGCTCGAAGCTGCCATAGACGACGCGCAGTTCGGGGTAGCCCGGCAGCAGCGAATAGATCTTGACGGTGCCCATCAGGAAGAGCCCGACGAGAACGCCGGGGATGATGCCGGCGAGGAAAAGGCCGCCGATCGAGACCTGCGCGATCGAGCCATAGACGACCATGATCATGCTCGGCGGAATGATCGCGCCGATCGTGCCCGCCGTCGCGATCAGCGCGGCGGCAAATCCCGGCTTGTAGCCCTCCCGCTTCATCGTCGGGATGACGATCGCCGAAATCGCCGCGGCGTCGGCGGTGCTCGACCCGGAGACGCCGGCGAAGATCATGCTGGCAACGACCGCCGCGTGCGCCAGGCCGGCGTGCAGGTGGCCGACGAGGACGCGCGAGAAATCGACGAGCTGCTGACTCATGCCGCTTGCCGACATCAGCGCCCCGGCGAGGATGAAGTAGGGCATCGCGAGCAGGGTAAACGAATCGAGCTGGACGAACATCTTCTGCGCAAACATCGGCAGCACGAGGTCGGGGACGGCGGCGATGCCGATATAGCCGACGAGCGCGATCGAGAGCAGGATGGGGACGCCGATCATCATCGTCGCGAACATCAGCGCGAGCAGGAACCAGATCATGCGGCGACCCTCCACGCGCGCCCGGCCAGGCGGCGAACGACCGAGACGAGGAGGTAGGCGCCGCCCGCGACCATGCCGGCGTAGGGGAAGCTCATCGGCCACTCGAGCCCGGGCGATTCCTGCAGATGCGCGATCTGTGCGACCTTGAAGCCGAGCACCGCCATCGAGACGGCGAAGGCCGCCCAGAGGAGTTCGATCGCCAGGTTGAAAACGCTGCGCCCGCGCGCCGGCAGCTTGTCGCAGAAAGTCTCGACGTAAAGATGCGCGCCCTTGCGGTAGGCGATCGCGATGCCGAGAAAGACGATCCAGATATGGCCGAAGATCTGCGCTTCCTCGCTCCAACTCAAGGAGGCGTTGAGGACGAAGCGGTTGAACACCTGCATCAGCGCGATGACGAGGATGACGCAGAGGATCGCGGCGACGAGGAGGTCGACCGCGCGGTCGAGCGCGTCGAGGAAGCGTTTGATCATTTCATGAATTCCTTGCGGCGGCGGGTGGCCTTGAGCCGCCCGCCCCGGGCAGGCTGCCTTACTGCTTGCGGATCTGCGCGAGCAGCGACTCGGCGCCGATTTCCTTGGCAAGTTCGTCCTGCGCCGGCAGCGCCGCGCTCTGCAGCGGCGCGAGGTCGATCTCATTGATCTTCATGCCGAGCTTCTTCAGGGCCGCGAGCGACTCGCCCTCGCGCACCGTCGCCAGCGAACGCACGTAATCACCGGCCACCTTGGCGCCCTTCATCATCACCGCCTGCTCGGCGGCGCTGAACTTCTTCCATTCGGGCAGCGAGAAAACCAGCATCGTCGGATCCATGAGGTGGCGGGTGAGCGCCATGCAGCAGGCGACTTCGTGGAACTTGAAGGAGAGCGTCGTCGCCGCCGTGTGCTCGTAACCGTCGAGAACGCCGGCCTGCAGCGAGGTATAGACCTCGCCGAAATTCATCGGCGTCGCGTTCGCGCCCATCGCGTTGATCGCCGCGACGAAGACCTTGTTCGGAATCGTGCGGATCTTCAGGCCCTTCAGGTCGGCGGCCTTCGTCACTTCCTTCTTCGCCGTGACGACGTTGCGATAACCCCAGCTCACCGACCAGGCGACGACCTTGAAACCGGCTTTTTCCATGTCGGCGTTAAGCTCGTTGCCGACCGGACCGTCGAGCACCGCGTTGGCGTGATCGAAGCTCTTCCACAGGAAAGGCAGGCCGAGCACGCCGAGGCGCTTGACGAAGGACGAGTATTCGCCGGGGCCGCCGGAAGTGGCCGAAGCCCCCGAGCCGAGCCGCATCGCTTCGATGACTTCGCGCGACTGTCCGAGCTGGCTGTTCGGGAAGACCTTGACGTCGATGCTCTCGGAGTTGGCGTTCACGTATTCCATGAATTTCGTCGCCAGTGCGGTCGTATCGACGCCGAGGTCCGACGGGCCCGCGGTATGGATGCGCACGACGCGCTTGGCGCTCGTCTGCGCCAGGACCGGGGCGGGGGCGGCAAGCGTGAGTGCGAGAAGGACGACGCCGGCGGCGCCAAAGGCAGATCTCATGACGGTCTCCTGTTGTGACGTTGATGACAGCCTGCACGCGTCGGGGTCCGGGAGGGCGTCCCGCGCCGGCAGTTCATTGTAACGTTGCAATGCGGCGTTGCAACGTTACAATGGCCGCTAACCCAGTGTCAAGAACAGAATGTGGACGGCCTCGAGCGCGCCGGATTCAGGCGCGCAGCGCCTGCTGCGACTTGAGCAGCGCGATCAGCTTGCGCGAGGAGAGCGGCGGGTAATAGAAGAAACCCTGCATGTTGGCGCAGCCGTTCTGTTCGAGATAGCGCTTTTGCACTTCGGTTTCGACGCCTTCGGCGACGATCTTGAGGCCAAGTCCGCGGGCGATCGAAATGATCGCGAGAACGACCGGGTAATGCCCGTCCTCGCTTTCGATGCCGCGCACGAAGGACTGGTCGATCTTGATCGTGTGCACCGGAAAGCGGTGCAGATAGGAAAGCGAAGAGTACCCGGTGCCGAAGTCGTCGATTGCGACGCTGACGCCGAGCTGGCAGAGCTTGTTAAGCTGCTCGGTCGCGTGCTGCGGGCTGCGGATGCAGATGTTCTCGGTGATCTCGACTTCGAGCCGACCGGCGACGACGCCGTAATGCGCGAGCGTCGCCTTGACCTTCTCGAAGAAATCGCGCCGGTCGAGGTAGGCCGGCGAGATGTTGAACGAAAGCTGGGCGAGTTCGACCTGCGCGGCTTCGAGCTTCTTCATGTCCCGACACAGCTCGCCGAGCATCCAGTCGCTGATCGGGATCATCAGGCCGTTTTCTTCGGCGCAGGATAGAAACTCGCCCGCGGTGAGGAGGCCGCGCTCGGGATGGTTCCAGCGCATCAGCGCTTCGACGCCGATGATCTCGCCGGAGGTCCCGTCGACCTGCGGCTGGTAGTACATCTCGAGCTCGTCGCGTTCGAGCGCCCGGCGCAGGCTCTGTTCGAGCGCGATCTTCTGGTAGGAAGCGTCGAGCATCGATGCGTCGTAGAACGAGTACCAGTTCTTGCCCTGCCCCTTGACGTGATACATCGCGATGTCGGCGTGGCGCAGAAGGTCCTCGATCGATTCGCCGTCGCCAGGATAAACGGCGATGCCGACGCTCGCCGAGATATAGACTTCGGTGCCGTCGAGCATGAAGGGCTGGCGCAGCGACTCAAGGAACTTGTTGGCGATGACTTCGGCGTCGTCGCGCTGGCGCAGTTCCGGCAGGACCACCGTAAACTCGTCGCCGCCGAGCCGCGCCAGCGTGTCGCCGCGGCGCAGGCATTCCTTGAGGCGGCCGGCCGCCTGCTGCAGCAGCTGATCGCCGCGCACATGGCCGAGCGTGTCATTGACGAGCTTGAACCGGTCGAGGTCGATGAACATCACCGCGAGCTCGGAACCGTTGCGCTTGGCCTGGATCACCGCGAGTCCGAGGCGGTCCTTGAACAGGATGCGATTGGGCAGGTCGGTCAGGATGTCGTGGTAGGCCTGGTGCGAAATGAGTTCCTCGGCGCGCTTGCGCTCGGTGATGTCGCGGGCGACGCCGTAGGTGCCGAAGAACTCGCGCTTGTGCTTTTCCTCGCTCAGCGAATACATCCCCATCGAATTGAACGAGATCGTCATGAAGGTGTTGTCGAAGACGCGCTCGCGCTCGTTGCCCTGGATGCTGCGCAGCCGCAGTTCGATATTGCGCGAGGCGCGGTCGCCGACGCGCCGCTCGTTGAAGACGTAGCGCGCGCGCTCGATGTCGTCCTCATGGACGAGCACCGAATAGTGCTGGCCGATGAGTTCGCTCGGGGCGAAACCGAGGAGCTTGTGCGCGCGGTCGTTGACGAAGGTAAAGCGGCCTTCCTGATCGAGCGTGTAGATGATGTCGGGCGAACTTGCGACGAGATAGCGGTAGAGCTTTTCCGAACACTCGAGGCGCCAGGCGAAGCTGCGGTTCTCGCTTTCCAGGCGGCGCTGGCCGAGCGCGTTGTCGATCGTCTTTAAGAGTTCCTCGCGCGGGTAGGGCTTCCTCAGATAGTCGTAGGCGCCGCGCTTCAGTGCGCCGAGCGGGCCGTCGGCACCGGCGGCGCCGGAGAGCATGATCACTTTCACGTCGAGCTCGCTGGCATTGACGTGGTCCATGATTTCATGGCCGGAAAAATCGGGGAGGTTCAAGTCGATCAGCGCCAGGTCGAAAGCCATCTGGCCGAGCAGCTTGACGGCCTCGGCGCCGCAGGTCGCGGTGTGCAGTTCGTAGCCGCGATCGTCGAGCAGCGCGCGCAGGCTGCCGAGCATTTTCGGTTCGTCATCGACGAGCAGAAGACGCGGCAGGCCGCCGTCGACGCGGTCACTGTTGGCGATGCCGCCCAGCGCGAAGCTCAGGGCAGCCGAGTCGTCGGCCGAGATTATCGTCATTGCGGACCCGAAAAAGGGGGCTGCGCGGCGCGTCGGTCGCTGCGCATCATGGCCGTTTGTCGACCGGGAGCAGAATTTCGAAAGCCGTGCCCTTGTCGCTGCTGCGACAGCTGATCAGGCCCTGCGACGCTTTGACAAGCTCGTGCACGATGGCAAGACCCAAGCCGCGCCCTTCGCCTTTCGTACTGCGGTTTTGCACGAAGAGCGTCTCGAGCACGGCGGGCGGGATGCCGGGGCCGTTGTCCCTGACGCAAAGTTCGGTGTAGAGAATGCCGTCGCGGTTGACGCGACCGTTGTTGATGAGGCGGATCTCGCCGCCCTTGGGCATCGCCTCGGTGGCGTTCTTGACGAGGTTCACGAGGATCTGCTTGAGCGAGTTCGCGTCGCACCTCACCTTGGCGCCGTCCTCCTGCGTCTGCGCAACGAGCTCGACCTTGCTTGCCCGGCTGTCGCGGAAAAGGCGGACGACGTCGCGCACGATCAGGTTCACGTCGGCGACGCCCGCCGCTGCCTCGGGCGGCTTGGTCAGGCCGCTGACGATATGGCCGACGCGGCCGATTTCCTCGTGCAGGATGGCGCGCTCGCTGACCGCGAAGTCGCCCTTCTCGAGCTTGCCGTCGATCACCCCGAGGTAGTTCTGGACGATGGCGAGCGCGTTGTTGGCCTCGTGCACGACGCGCCGCGACGCTGCCCGGCTGGCGTCCGTGGCTTCGCCCGCTTCCTGCGCCCGCCTCGCGAGCGCGTCGAGATACGACGCCGCCTGGTCGCCGAAGGACTTCAGGAAGCGGCTGCGCGCCTGCATCGCCGGCATTTGCCAGGCCTTGATCCCGCCGACGAGGACGCCGAGGCAGCGCCGGCCCGAGCAGAGCGGGATGCAGACGAGCGCCTCGCTGTACAGCGCGCGCAGCATCTGGTCTTCGGCAATCCCCAAGCTCTCGCCGGCGACGCTGAAGGCGACCGTGCGCGCCGCCGCTGCGCTGGCGATGATGCCCTCGCCCTCGAGCCTCACCGAGAATTCCTTTAGGCGCTGCGTATTTTCGCCGAGCGGGACACCGACGAGCGCCGTCGCCTGGGCGTTGACGCGCAGGATGGCGACTTCGTTGAACTCGAAAAGAATCCTCGCCGAACGCGCGACCGTGAGCAGGAGCTCGCCCTCGCCCTCGCTCTGGCGCGAGAGAGAGCGCCCGACTTCGGAAGACAGGACGACGTTGCGCAGCTCATCGCCGAGGAGCTTCTGCGCCTTGTCCTGAGCCGCCGGCAATGGCGTCGCCATCTCGGCGGCCGCTGCCGGCAGTGCGCTGGCGCTGCCTGGCTCGGCTTCGCTGCCTTCGTTGGCTTCGTCCATCGCCGCGATGCGCCCGGCGATTTCCCAGCCGGCCGCGGGGACCGTGAGATCGTCGGCGCCGGTGAGGTCGATGCCGAGGAAATCGGCGAGCTTGCGCACCTTGGCGTGGCTTTCGCGGTGGATCGTCTCGATCTCGGCGGCGGGAATTTCGAAGAGAAGCTCGGCAGTCTTAGCCATCGTCTCCTTGTCGGTCGCGAGCGTCAGCACGTGCGCCAGGAAAACGATGCGCACGAGCGGATGCGCCGCCTCGACTCGCGCTGCCGCCTCGTGGTGATAAAGCACGCCGTCGGCAAGAAAGGAGTCGAGCTGCCAGCGGTCGACGAGCCAGGCGCCGACTTCGCAGTGCGTCGTTTCGACGACGCTTTGCTCGATCATGCACAGCTTCTCGTCGTCCGGGGCAAAGAAGAGGAAAGCGTATTCCTTGTTGGCGGCGGCAAGCAGGCCGAGGCGGCCGACGTCGTGCAGGAGGCCGGCAAGATAGGCTTCCTCGACGTTCGGGTATTCGCTGCGCAAGGCGATTTCCTGCGCGATCACCGCGGCCGAGAGCGAGTGCTTCCAGAAGGCGCGCAGGTCGGTGCTGTTCGAATGCGCGAAGTTGTTGAAGACCTGGAAGACCGACTCGTTGATCACGAGCGTCTTGATCATGTCCGAACCGAGCGCGGTCAGCGAGGCTTCGAGGCCGATGCGCTGGCCGCCGCGGTGATACGCCGAACTGTTGGCGACGGTGAGCACCTTGGCGGCGATGCCCGGGTCCTTGGCGATGAGATCGGCGAGCTCGCCCATCCCGACGTCCTCGGCCTGACACTGCTCAAGCAGTTTGAGCAGGATCTGCGGCATGGACGGCAAGCGGGCCACCGCGAGGCGGCTGCGGATGCTGGAATCAGCCTGAAGCATCGTGATTTCGTACTGCTGTCAATTGGTCATTATTAGTTGTGCTGACGAGCGCGCCGAACAAACCTTCCAACCTGGGTTACAAAACCGCAGCAGGCCCATGAAGTTACGAGGGATTATATTCTTGCGGCGAGATATTACAAGCGCAAAGGCAATTTAACCTAGGTCATACCGGCAAAGGGGCTGGCAAGACGGCGGCGGCGATCGGTGCAAGGCGGTTCCGGCAACGCGGATCGCGTGCCATGCGGAGCGGTGCAAGACGGATCCGTGCAATACGCTTCGCCATGCACGGATCGGTGCAATGCCCTTCGGTTATTGCACCCTATATTCTTTCTGCGAAGGGCATTGCGCCGTCCGACAAGCCGGGGCTAGAGCAGCGACTTCAAGAGCGTCGCCATCTCGGAGGGGTTGCGTGTGACCTTGAAGCCGCAGTCTTCCATGATCGCGAGCTTGGCTTCGGCGGTATCGGCGCCGCCCGAAATCAGCGCGCCGGCATGGCCCCTGCGCTTGCCGGCCGGCCCGGTGACGGCGGCGATGAAGCCGGCGACGGGCCTTCTCCTGGGCGGCTTGCCACCGAGCGCCGCCTCC
>CAZALA010000065.1:0-18618 GCA_964485725.1 uncultured Propionivibrio sp.
CAGCCAGGTGTTGCAGACGTTGTTCGAATCGCCGATCCAGGCCACCGTCTTGCCCTGAATCGCGCCGAACTTCTCGATGTAGGTGAAGATGTCGGCCATGATCTGGCACGGATGGTATTCGTTGGTGAGCCCGTTGATCACCGGCACGCGCGAATTGGCCGCGAAGCGTTCGACGATCGTCTGCTCGAAGGTGCGAATCATGACGACGTCGCTCATGCGCGAAATGACTTGCGCCGCGTCCTCGACCGATTCACCGCGGCCGAGCTGCGAATCGCGGGTATTGAGATAGATCGCCGTGCCGCCGAGCTGCTGGATGCCAGCTTCGAACGAGAGCCGCGTGCGCGTGCTCGCCTTTTCGAAAATCATCACGAGCGTGCGATCGGTGAGCGGCCAGTACTGGCGGTAGCCTTTGAACTCGCCCTTGATCCAGCGCGTGCGCTCGAACAGGTAATCGAACTGGTCGCGGTCAAAATCCTTGAACTGCAGGAAATGTCTCGGGCCGGCTTTGGTCGTGGCGTTCATGGCGCGTCCCGGTCAGGCAGCGAGAAATTCGCGAATCAGCGCGGCGAGCCGGTCGACGAGTTCGCGCGCTTCCTCGGCGTTGAGCGTCAGCGCTGGCAAGAGCCGCACGACGCGCTCGGCCGTGACGTTGATGAGAAGGCCCGCGGCAAGTCCGCGCGTCACGAGCTCGCCGCAGGGACGATCGAGTTCGATGCCGATCATCAGGCCCTCGCCGCGAATGCCGGTGACGCCGGCCACGCCGGAGAGCGCCTCGGCAAGGCCGCTGCGAATCAGCTTGCCCATTGCATCGGCGTTGGCGAGCAGCCCTTCCTTCTCGATGACCTCGAGAACGGTGAGCGCAGCGGTGGTCGCAAGCTGGTTGCCGCCGAAGGTCGAACCGTGGTTGCCAGGCTTGAAAAGATGCGCCGCTTTCCCGGCGGTCAGGCAAGCGCCGATCGGGACGCCGCCGGCAAGGCCCTTGGCGAGCGTCACGATGTCGGGAAGAATCCCGGCGTGCTGGAAACCGAACCAGGTCCCGGTACGCCCCATGCCGCACTGCACCTCGTCGCAGATCAGCAGCCAGCCGTGATCGTCGCAGAGCGCTCGCAGCTCGCGCTGGTACTCGCGGTCGGCGGTGTAAATACCGCCCTCGCCCTGAATGATCTCGAGCATCACCGCGACGACGTTGTCGTTATGTTCGGCGATCGCGCGAATGGCCGCGAGGTCGTTGTAGGGAACGCGCGCAAAGCCCGAGACGAGCGGTTCGAAACCGGCTTGCGTCTTGCGGTTGCCGGTGGCCGAGAGCGTTGCCATGGTGCGGCCATGGAAAGCCTTTTCCATGACGACGATCGTCGGATTGTCGATGGCCTTCTGATGACCATAGAAACGTGCGAGCTTGATCGCCGCTTCGTTCGCTTCGCAGCCCGAGTTGCAGAAGAAGACTTCTTCCATGCCGGAAAGCGCCGCGAGCCTGTCGGCGAGCGCCTCCTGCTGCGGGATGCGATAGAGGTTGGACGAATGCAGGAGGCGCCCGGCCTGCGCCGCGATCGCCGCGACGAGTTCGGGATGGTTGTGGCCAAGGGTGGAAACGGCAATCCCCGACATCGCGTCGAGGTAGATCCTGCCTTCCGTGTCGGTGACCCAGCATCCGTCGCCGTGACTGAAAGCCACCGGCAGGCGCGCATAGGTATTCATTAAGTGAGACATTCACAACCCCTTGCTGAGCCAATAAACTGAAACGGCGGCTTGCGCCGCCGGTCAAAGTCACGCGTCATGCGTCAGGACCTCGATGCTTCACGCGTTCAAGCGCGCCGAGGCGACCACGCCCTGCTGCGCGCGCCGGCCAAGGCCTGGCGCCGCGAATAATAAGGGGTGGAAGTTTAAGGGAAAAGCCTGCGCTTGTATATAAGCCGGGGATCGCGAACCCGTCCGCGCAAGGCCGGCGCCGGTTTGCCGGCGCGCCAGCTCGCGCATCGCGCATCGCTGCATTGCCGGCCCTCGACAAACGTTACAATGCCGCATGCGAATCGCTGTCTTCAATCAGAAGGGCGGTGTCGGCAAGACCACGACGACACTCAATCTCGCGGCCGCGTCGGTGCGCGCCGGCGGGCATCCCCTGCTGCTCGACCTCGATCCGCAGTGTCATCTCTCGTCGATCTACGGATCGGCGCCGACCGATTCGGGGCAAAGCCTCTTCGGCTTCTATCAAGGCCTACGCGCGCTCGACGAGCTGACGATCAGCTGGGACGGCATCGGCCGCCTGATCCCCTCGCACCAGCAGCTGATCAAGGTCGATTCGATCTACGGCAAGGGCCCGGGCATCCTCAACAAACTGCGCACCGGCCTCGACGCGCTCGACGCGTCGGTGCCGGGCAACGCGGCGCAGCTCACCTACATCGACTGTTGCCCCTACCTCGGGGTGCTCTCGCTCAACGCCATTTTCGCCTGCGACGTCCTGCTCGTTCCGGTGTCGACCGATTATCTCTCCTTGCAGGCGGCCGGGCAGATGGCGCGAACGCTGGAGATCCTCGAGCCCGTTCTGAAGCGTCGCGTCGAGCGCCGATACCTGCTGACGCGCTACGATCGTCGGCGCAAGATGAGCGAGGATGTTCGCGACAAGCTGCGCGAGCGCTACGCGCACGAAGTCTGCGAGACGGCGATCAGCGAGAATGTCTCGGTCGCCGAAAGCCCGTCGAGGCACCGCGACATCTTCAGCCACCACGCCGGCAGCAGCGGCGCCCGCGATTATGCCGCGCTGCACGAAGAGCTGCGGCGGCAGCGCCTGGCCTAAGCTCAATGCTTCTTCAAGGACGCCATGAATAGCTCTCAAGTGAATCGTTGCCAGCGCCGCTGGCGCGCCGCTGCGGCGTGTGCGACGGCGGGACTCGCGCTCTTCGCCGCGGACGCGTGCGCCGAGTGGTATCTTGTCGCGCGCGACGAGAACGTGCGCCTCTACGTCGACAGTCAGCTGATCCAGCGCCGGAGCGACCAGGCGCAGATGCTGCAGATGACCGATTTCGTGATCGCGCAGTGGGCCGACGCGCAAACCGCGATCGGCTCGCTCAAGACGCTGATCGAATACGATTGCCGGCAGCCGCGTTCGCGCGTGCTTTCGGTCCTCGCCTATTCGGAACAGATGGGAGAGGGTCGGCTGGTCGCCAGCGAAAAGCCGTCCGACCCGCCGTGGATGGACAACGCGCTCGGCACCACGGCCGAAAAACTGCGGCAGATCGCCTGCGGCAAGTAGACGCTCAAAGCCTGAAACGGTGAAGCGGGGACTTGCTGAGGCGCAAGGCGGGGCTTACCTGCCGACGGCCGCGGCGCCCGAGATCAGATCGACGACGTCTTCGTAATTGACGGTCTGGCTGCGGTGCAGTTGCATCGCCAGTCGCTTCGCCTCGAGGATTTCGCAGCCGAGATAGATCTGCCGCAGCTTGCGCTCGGCCTCGGCCTCATCGCGACCGAAAATGAGCAGGTTCTCGACGACCGCCCCACTGCGCGTCCGTATGCGAAAACCATATTTTGCAGGCCCTGACGGTAGCATAACGCCCCCAACATCAACGAGATGGTGCGATGATGTGCACTAAATTATCTGAATTTGCGGCAAGTGTCTATTTTTTTTGGCAAAGCCAGAATCGCACGAGCGTCGCGCGGCGGCGTCGTCAACGAAAAACGGCGTCCGCAGACGCCGTTCGAGATGCAGTCGGATCGGGTGATCAGGCGGCAAGCGCCTTGATCTGGGCCGAGAGACGGCTCTTGTGGCGCGAGGCCTTGTTCTTGTGGATGATCTTCTTGTCGGCGATGCGGTCAAGCACCGATACCGATTCCTGGTAAATGCTTTGGGCGGCAGCCTTGTCGCCAGCGACAATCGCCTTTTGCACGCGCTTGACGGCCGTGCGCAACGTCGAGCGCAGGCTCGTATTGTGAGCGCGTTGTTTGACGGCTTGACGGGCGCGCTTGCGGGCTTGTGCGCTGTTGGCCATGAATGTCAGTCCCTAAAAAAGCTGATGCGTTAATCGAAAACGCGCAATTCTACCGATTTGAACGGGCGGATGCAAGGCGTTTTTGGCCGCACCGTCCTCGCCGCCCGCTGCCCTCGTTTTGTGCGCAGCGACTTAGCGGCTAAGATGGCGTCTCCGGCGCCCGGCGCGCAGCATGAAACCATTGCATGACTCCAAATTACACGATAGCGCGGCGGCTTGACCTGCGCGCGCGCGCATGAGCCTGCTAAGGTCGCTGGCCACCGTCAGCGGCATGACCTTCCTCTCGCGCCTGCTCGGCTTCGTCCGCGACTTCGTGATCGCGCGCATTTTCGGCGCCGGCCTCATGACCGACGCTTTCTTCGTCGCCTTCAAATTGCCCAACCTCTTGCGCCGGCTTTTCGCGGAAGGCGCCTTCTCGCAGGCCTTCGTTCCCATCCTCGGCGAGTACAGGAACAAGGACGGCACGGCGGAAGCGAAGCGACTCGTCGATCACGTCGCGACGCTGCTTTTCCTGATCCTGATCGTCGTCACCCTCGTCGGCGTCGCCGCCGCGCCGCTCCTCGTCTACATCTCGGCGCCCGGCTTTGCCGCCGACCCCGACAAGTTCGCGCTCACCGTCGAACTCACCCGCATCACCTTTCCCTACATCTTCTTCATGTCGCTCGTCGCGCTCGCGGGCGGCATTCTCAATACCTGGAGCCGCTTTGCCGTTCCCGCCTTCACGCCGGTTCTGCTCAACCTCTCCTTCATCGCGATGGCGGTCCTGGCCGCGCCGTATTTCGCGCAGCCCGTGCTGGCGCTGTCCTGGGCGGTCTTCATCGGCGGCGCGCTGCAACTGGCCTTCCAGCTGCCAAGCCTGCGCAGGATCGGCATGCTGCCGCGCTTTTCGCTCGACACGAAGGATCCGGGGGTGCGCCGCATCCTGAAGCTGATGGCGCCCGCGGTCCTTGGCGTTTCGGTCTCGCAGGTGAGCCTGCTGATCAATACGATCTTCGCTTCCTTCCTCGCTACCGGCAGCGTCTCCTGGCTCTACTACGCCGACCGCCTGATGGAGTTTCCCGCCGGCATGCTCGGCGCGGCGCTCGGAACCATCCTACTGCCCTCGCTTGCCAGATATCACGCACTGGCCAGACCCGACGACTATTCGAAGCTGCTCGACTGGGGGCTGCGCCTGACGCTGCTCCTCGCGGCGCCGGCGGCGCTCGCGCTTGCCATCATCGCCGTGCCGCTGATTGCGACGCTTTTCCACCACGGCGCTTTTGGCGCCAATGACGTCTTCATGACGCGCGACGCCCTCGTCGCCTACAGCCTGGGCCTGCTTGGCCTGATCCTCGTCAAGGTGCTGGCGCCTGGCTTTTACGCGCGCCAGAACGTGCGCACCCCGGTCAAGATCGCGCTGCTCACGCTCTTCGTCACGCAGATGCTCAACCTGTCGCTGATCGGCTGGCTCCAGCACGCGGGGCTTGCGCTCTCGATCGGCCTTGCCGCCTGCCTCAATGCGCTTCTCCTCTACCGTGGCCTGCGCCGGCACGGCATCTACGCGCCGCAACCCGGCTGGCCGATCTTCTACGCCAAGCTCGGCGTCGCGCTGACGGCGATGGGCATCGCGCTGTGGTTCGGCGCCGGCGAGCCGGGCGAGTGGCTGCGCTGGTCGCTCGCCGCGCGGCTCACGCGCCTGTGCGCGCTCGTCGGCCTTGGCGCGGTGGTCTATTTCGCTACACTATGGCTTGCAGGTTTTCGTTTGGCCGACTTCAAGCGTCGCGCCGCCGATTGACCCGATTCACCGACCCTCTCTGGAGGAGCAAGATGAAACTGACGAGTTCAAGTTTTGCGGACGGACAGATCATCCCCGGCAAGTTCGCCTTCTGCCTGCAGGATCCGGCACACCACGTCTGCCTCGGACAAAACCTCAATCCGCACCTGAAATGGAGCGATGCGCCGCAGGCCACGCGCTCGTTTGCGATCATCTGCCACGACGCCGACGTCCCGAGCAAGGGCGACGACGTCAATCAGGAAGGGCGCAGCGTACCGGCGCAACTGGCGCGGGTCGATTTCTTTCACTGGCTGCTCGTCGATCTGCCGCCTAGCCTCAGCGAGATCGGCGAAGGCGAGTTCTCGCACGAAGTGACGCCGCGCGGCAAGCCGGGGCCGGCGACCTTGCACGGCGCGCGCCACGGCATCAACGACTACACCGGATGGTTCGACGCCGACCGCGACATGCGCGGCGACTACTACGGCTACGACGGCCCCTGCCCGCCGTGGAACGACGAACTGCCGCATCACTACCACTTCACCGTTTTCGCGCTCGACGTCGAGGTCCTGCCGGTGCCGGCAAGATTCACCGGCCAGGAAATGCGCCACGCCCTTGCCGGGCACGTCCTCGACCGCGCCTCGCTCAGCGGCGTTTATACGCTGAACCCGGCCGTCGTCTTGTAGCCTTGCAGGGGCGGGCCGGCGACGCCTGAAGGATCAGCCGCCGAGCGCGGCGAGCGCGAGCAGCCGGATTTCGTCGACGCTGCCGACGCCCGAGATAGCCTTCAGGCGCGGCGCCCGCGCATCCCCGCTCGCCGCCCAGGCCTTGTAGTACGCGATCAGGGGCTGTGTCTGCGAGTGGTAGATGGCAAGCCGCTTCCTGACCGTTTCCTCCTGATCGTCGTCGCGCTGGATCAGCGGCTCACCCGTTACGTCGTCGATGCCGGCGACCTTCGGCGGATTGAACCTGAGATGGTAGCTGCGCCCCGAGGCCAGATGCACCCGGCGGCCGCCCATGCGCTCGACGATATGCGCGTCCGGCACGTCGATTTCAAGGACGAAATCGATGCGCACGCGCGCCGCCTTCATCGCCTCGGCCTGCGGCAAGGTGCGCGGAAAACCGTCGAAGAGATAGCCGGCGCGGCAATCGTCTTCGCCCAGCCTGGCGCTGACGAGGTCGATGATCGTCTCGTCGGGAACGAGGCGGCCGTCGTCCATCAGCTTCTTGGCGGCGATGCCAAGCGGCGTGCCGGCGGCGATCGCCGTGCGCAGCATGTCGCCCGTCGAGATCTGCGGGATCGCGTATTTCTCGCAGATGAACTTGGCCTGCGTTCCCTTCCCCGCGCCTGGCGGGCCGAGCAAAATGAGTCTCATGGTGGTGGATCCTTGCGAGAGTTGATCGAAAGTCTTCGTTGCCGCCCGCCGCTGGCGTGCGTCACGGTGTCACTGTTGCGGGCGCGGCGGGGCGCACCGAGCCCGCTGGGATCAATGCGTTCGGAACCACTCCTGCATGCGCGCCGCGTCCTCGGGCGTGTCGACGCCGGGCATCGGCAGATGGTCGGAGATCACGACGCTGATGCGGTAGCCATGCCAGAGCGCGCGCAGTTGCTCGAGCGCCTCGAAAGCCTCGAGCGGCGATGGCGCAAGACGCGCATAGGCGCGCAGAAAACTCACGCGGTAGGCGTAAAGTCCGATGTGCCGGCAGGCCGGCAGGCCGGCGGGAAAAGTCTTGCGCTCGCTGTCGCGAGCGTAGTGGTCACGGGCGTACGGGATCGGCGCGCGCGAAAAATAGAGGGCGTCACCGTCGGCCTTGCAAACGACCTTGACGATGCTCGGATTGAAGAAATCAGCGGCATTGTCGATCGGATGCGCCACCGTCGCGATGTCGGCGCCGCTCTCGCGCAGCTGCCGGGCGGTTTCGGCGACGAGTTCGGAGGCGATCAGCGGCTCGTCGCCCTGCACATTGACGACGATGTCATCGTCTTTCCAGCCCAGCTGGTCAACGACTTCGGCGAGGCGATCGGTCCCCGTCGGGTGGTCGGCGCGCGTCAGCAGCGCCGGCATGCCGTGGGCCTTGGCGGCGGCGAGCACGTCGGCGTGGTCGGTGGCGACCCACACTTCGGCCGCGCCCGAGAGCATGGCACGCTCGGCGACGCGCACGACCATCGGCTTGCCGCCCAGGTCGAGCAGCGGTTTGGCTGGAAGCCGCGTCGATGCGTAGCGCGCCGGGACAACGATCTTGAAGTTCTCGCTCGCCATTCAAGCGTCCTCGGTCTTGATTTCGCGCGCTTCGTCGGCGAGCATGATCGGGATGTCGTCGCGGATCGGAAAAGCGAGCTTGCACGGCTTGCAGACAAGTTCGTTGTCGGCCTTGCGGTATTCGAGGCTCGCCTTGCAGATCGGACAGACCAGGATGTCAAGCAGGCGGGTGTCCATTGATTTTCTCCAGGATGAGGTCGAGCAGCGAAGCACCATCGAGCGCCGACTCGACTTGCGCCTCGACCGGCAGCACCCACGCTTCGCGGGCGCCGCAGGCTTCATATAATGCGCGACATTTTACCGCATCTTTCTCGGTCATCAGCACGACTGCATCGCTCGCGAAGGCAAGATCGCGCGCCGCATAATCGTGGTGGTCGGCAAAGGCGTGCGCCTCAAAAACCAGCCCAAGCGACTTAAGCTGGCGAAAGAAGCGCGCGGGGTCGCCGATCCCGGCGATCGCGTGCAGGGGTTTGCCGCGCAGATCGTCGGCAAGGCAGGAGCGGCGCTCATCGTCGAGCGCAAAGAAGCGCTGCCCGTGCAGGCGCATCGTGAACTGCGGCAGCGCCGGCGCGATGCGCGCGAGTTCGGCAGCCACCGGCGCCACCGCTTTGCCGTTCCAGACGAGCGCGGTCGCCGCGCGCAGTCGGCGCAGGGGTTCGCGCAGCGGCCCCGCCGGCAGGAGATGACCGTTGCCGGCAGCGCGCTCGTCGAAGACCGCGACCTCGACGCAGCGGCGCAGCCGGTAATGCTGCAGCCCGTCGTCGGAGACGATGACGTTGCATTCGGGATGCGCAGCGAGCAGCGCCGCGGCGGCATCGACGCGTTTGACGCCGACGAAAACCGGAACGCCGCTGCGCCGCGCCAGGAGCAGCGCTTCGTCACCGCTCGCGCGCGGGTCGCTGTCAGGGGCAACCGCCTGGGCGCCCCCGGGCGCGCCCGGCGCCGCATAACCGCGGCTGACGATGCCGGGCCGCCAGCCGGCTGCGCGCAGCGCTGCAACGAGCCAGAGGACGAGCGGCGTCTTGCCGCTGCCGCCGACCGTCAGGTTGCCGACGACGACGACCGGCACCGGCAGCGCGAGGGAGCGCAGCGCATGGACGGCGTAAAGTGCGCGGCGCAAGGCGGCGAGCGCAGCGAAAAGCCAGGAGAGGGGCAAGAGCGGATAGAGCGCAGCGGCGAGGCGCGGCCGGTACCAGAGCCGGGGCAGATCCTGCGCGCAGCTGAAGCTCCGCATGACGGGGGCGCGGGCCTAGCGCGGGCTTTGCGTCGCGAAGGAAATGTGCGGGAAACCCGCCATTTGCGAGGCCTGCATGACGTCGACGACGCTCTGGTGCGTGGCTTTGGCGTCGGCGTTGATGACGATGACAGGATCCTTGGCATCGCCGGCAGCGCGGCGTAAAGCCTCGCTGATCGATTTCACGTCGGCGCTCGCGAGCGGCGCCTTGTTGATCAGCACCTGTCCGCCGACGGTGACCGCAACGCTGATTTCGTTGGGCTGCTCGGCCTGCTTGCTGGCGTCGGCAGTCGGCAGGTTGATTTCGAGCCCGGAGAACTTGGCGTAGGTCGTCGTCAGCATCAGGAAGATGATGATGACGAGGAGGACGTCGATGAACGGGATCAGGTTGATTTCCGGGTCGTCGGGGCTGCGGGCGCGCTGAAAATTCATGCCGCTAGTCCTTGCGTTCACCGTGCAGGACTTCGACGAGACGCACCGCCTGTTGCTGCATTTCGAGCAGGAAACTGGTGACGAGGGCGCGGAAGTGGCGCCAGAAAATCATCCCCGGGATCGCGATGATGAGGCCAAAACCCGTGTTGTAGAGCGCCACCGAAATACCGTGCGCGAGCTGCATCGGGTTGCTGCCGGTCGGCGCCTGCGAGCCGAAAATCTCGATCATGCCGACGACGGTACCAAACAGGCCCATCAGGGGAGCGATCGAAGCGATCGTCCCGAGCGTCGTCAGATAGCGCTCGAGGTCGTGCGCGACGATTGTTCCGGCCTCTTCGATCGACTCGCGCATCACCTCGCGCGAGCTGCCGACGTTGCGCAGGCCGGCGGCAAGGACGCGCCCGAGCGGCGATTGCGCTTCGAGTTTCGCGATCAGTGAATCGCTCGCGCCGTGCGCCTTGTATTCGGCGATCACGCGTTGCAGCAATCCGGCGGGAACGACCTTCTTGCGACGCAGGGCGACGAGCCGCTCGATGATCAGGGCAACGGCAATGATCGACGCCAGCAGCAACGGCCAAATCGGCCAGCCGGCCGCCAGGATGATTGAAAACACGCTTTTCCCCTCAGGATCTTTGCAACGTCAGACTTTAGCCTGACGGGGCGCTTGCAGCAAGTGCCGTGCGGCCGAGGCTTATTCACACGAGTTGTGGACAAGTTTGTGAATTAACGGCGTTTTCCGGGCATAAGTGCCGATGCACAAAGGGTTTTTTGGCGCGCGCCCCGGCTCGGGCAGTTACCCACAAAGCGTTTCATTTCAAGGGCTTGAAGAAAAAACGCCAAGGACGATGGATTTTCCCGCCAATGCGTCCCGCGCGCCGGGGGCGGTGTGCATGAATTGACAAGGAGGTAGAATTCGTGCATGTCCCCGACTCCTCCTTACGGCGCAAGCCTGACCCCTCCTGCCGCCGTGATCCCGGTGTCGGCGCTCAACCGGCTGGCGCGCGAGAAGCTCGAAGCGGCTTTTCCGCTGTGCTGGATCGCCGGCGAAATTTCCAACCTCACCTACGCCGCTTCCGGCCACGTCTATTTCTCGCTGAAAGACGCGAGCGCGCAGGTGCGCTGCGTGATGTTCCGCAACCGCGCGCAACTGCTCGGCTGGCGGCTCGACAACGGGCAGCACGTCGAAGTGCGCGCGCTCGTCACGCTCTACGAAGCGCGCGGCGAGTTCCAGCTCGGCGTCGAAACGGCGCGCCAGGCGGGCGTTGGCAGCCTCTTCGAGGAATTCCTGAAGCTTAAGGACAAGCTCGAGCGCGAGGGGCTTTTCGCCGCTGAGCGCAAACGCGCCCTGCCGGCGCTGCCGCTCACCATCGGCATCGTCACCTCGCCGCAGGCAGCAGCGCTGCGCGACGTCCTGACGACGCTCGTGCGTCGCGCCCCTTACGCTGCGATCATTCTTTACGCGACGCCGGTGCAGGGAGCGGGAGCGGGCGCGAAGATCGCGCTCGCGCTGCGCACGGCAAGCGAGCGCCGCGAATGCGAAGTGCTCATCGTCTGCCGCGGCGGCGGCAGCCTCGAAGACCTTTGGGCCTTCAACGACGAGGGGCTGGCGCGAGCGATCCGCGACTCGGCGATTCCGGTGATCAGCGGCGTCGGGCACGAAACCGATTTCACGATCGCCGACTTTGCCGCCGATGAGCGCGCCGCGACACCGACCGCTGCCGCCGAACTGGCAGCGCCCGAGGCCTCTTTGCTGCGCGCGAAGCTCGCCGAGCTCGCCCGGCTGCTGCACCGCAAGTCCGGGCAGAACCTCGATCGCCAACGCCAGCAAGTCGACTGGCTGGCGCAGCGCCTGTTGCACCCGGCGCAGCAGCTCGCGCAACGCCGCGAGCTGCTTTTCAATCTCGAGCGGCGGCTCGCAGGCGCTTTGCTGCAGGGCGGCGCTCGCGGCCGCGAACGGCTCGCGGCGCTCACGCACCGCCTCCTCCTCGCGCGTCCCGACTGCCAGCGCTGGGCACGCGCACTCGCCGCCCTCTCGCCCCGGCTGCACGGCGAATGGCAAAAGGCCATGAACGAGCGGGCAACGCGACTCGCACGCCTCTCGGCAAGCCTGAACCATCTCAACGTGGACGCCGTCCTTGCTCGCGGCTACAGTATCGTCGCCGACGCGAACGGCAAGATCGTTCGCGACAGCGCGTCGCTGGAACCAAATGACCGGATCACGGTCTCCTTCCACACTGGTCGGGCGCTGGCGACGATAGACTCGGTGAGCCAATAGCCGGGTAAGGCAAGTTGTCATGGGTTTGCAGGCTGCACCGTTGCTGGCGTCATTGCAGCAGGCATCACCCTTGCGCGTCCGAACTGCTGAGAAAAGAAGACTTCCACCATCCGAACAATCGGGATTCTTAAGAATCCTCCAACATCAACGACTCGAGGAAGAACCATGGAACATCAACTGCCCCCCCTGCCTTTTGCCATGGACGCACTGGCGCCGCACCTGTCCAAGGAAACCTTTGAGTACCACTATGGCAAGCACCATCAGGCGTATGTCACCAACCTCAACAACCTGATCAAGGGCACCGAGTACGAAAACCTCGAGCTCGAAGCGATCGTCAAGAAGGCGCCCGCCGGCGGCATCTACAACAACTCGGCGCAGGTCTGGAATCACAGCTTCTTCTGGAACTGCCTGAAGCCCAACGGCGGCGGCGCGCCGGGCGGAGCGCTCGCGGCGGCGATCAACGCCAAGTGGGGCTCGCACGACGAATTCAAGAAAGCCTTCCAGACCTCGGCGGTCGGCAACTTCGGTTCGGGCTGGACCTGGCTCGTCAAGAAGGCCGACGGCTCGGTCGACATCGTCAACATGGGCGCCGCCGGAACGCCGCTGACGACGGGCGACAAGGCGCTGCTCTGCATCGACGTCTGGGAACACGCCTACTACATTGACTACCGCAACGCACGCCCGAAGTTTGTCGAGACCTTCCTCGCCAACCTCGTCAATTGGGGCTACGCCGAGAAGAACTTCGCCGGCTGACCCGGCTGCAACACCGCCGGCGCCCGCCTTGCGGCGCGCCGGCGGACCGCTTCTTCGTAAAGGCGATGGGCGGCAGCAGTTGAAGCCTTGAATACGGGGGCGCATGTTCAGTTTCGATCCATATTCGCCGCTGGTCGACGCCGATCCCTTCCCCTTCTACCGGACGCTGCGCGACAAGTATCCGTGCTTCTGGAGCGAGGAAGCAGAGATGTGGGTGCTCTCGCGCTATGCGGACATCGTCGGCGCACTCAACGACTGGCAGAAATTCTCGTCGGCGCGCGGCAACCTGATGACCGAGCTCCCCAACCGCGCCGGCGCCACGCTCGGGACGACCGATCCGCCGCGTCACGACCGCTTGCGCGGCCTCATTCAGCACGCTTTCATGAAACGCAACCTGGAGAGCCTCGCCGACCCGATTCGCGAGGCCGCCGCCGAATTTGCCGCGCCGCTCGCCGCCGACGCGTCCTTCGATTTCATCAGCGACTTCTCGGCGAAGTTTACGGTCAAGGTTCTCTTCACCGTTCTCGGCCTGCCGCCCGGCGACGAGGCGACGGTGCGCGAAAAAGCCGTGCTCATGGTGCAGTCCGATCCGGTGACGCGCGCCAAGGGGCCCGAGCACCTCGCCGCTTATAACTGGATGCAGGCGTACGCGAGCCGCATCATCGCCGAGCGCCGCAAGAATCCGCAGGACGACCTGATTTCGCTGTTCTCGCTCGCCGAGATCGACGGCGACCGGCTCGACGAACGCGAAGTGCTGCTGACGACGACGACGCTGATCATGGCCGGCGTCGAATCGCTCGGCGGCTTCCTCGCGATGTTCGCCTTGAACCTCGCCGATCACGAAGAGGCGCGGCGCGCCTGCGTCGGGACGCCGGCGCTCCTTGCCGACGCGATCGAGGAATCGCTGCGCTACAACACTTCGGCACAGCGCTTCCGCCGCTGTCTTACCAAGGACCACAAGCTGCACGGCCAGACGATGCACGCCGGCGATTTCGTCTGCCTCGCCTACGGATCGGGCAACCGCGACGAGCGCCAGTTTGCCGACGCCGACGTCTATGACATCGCGCGCAAACCGAAGGGCCACTTGGGTTTTGGCGGCAGCGTCCATGCCTGCCTCGGCAACGCGATCGCGCGCATGTCGGTGAAAATCGCTTTCGAGGAATTCCACAAGGTCGTTCCCGACTATCGGCGCCTCGACCCGCAGCTTTTCTGGATGCCCTCATCGACTTTCCGCAGTCCGCTCAGGCTCGAGCTCGCGCGCAGCTGAAGCCGGGCCGGGACGAGGAGAAGAAGAATGCCCAAGGTGATTTACATCGAACCCTCCGGCAACGAAGTCGAAGTCGAAGTGCCGCTCGGCTGGAGCCTGATGCAGGCGGCAGTTAGCAACGGCGTCGAAGGCGTCGAAGCCGAATGCGGCGGTTCGTGCGCCTGCGCCACCTGCCATTGCTACCTCGAAGGCGAGCTCGCCGCCGCCGCTCCGCCCATTGGCGAAAGCGAAATGGCAATGCTCGAGAACGTCGTCGCCGAGCGCCTGGAAAACAGCCGCCTCTCGTGCCAGATCAAGATGACGGCCGAACTCGCCGGCTTGAGCCTGCGTTACCCCGACGTGCAGTCGTGAGCGGCGAAAGCGCGCCCGCCAAGCGCATCGTCGTCGTCGGCGCCGGGCTTGCCGGGCTGACGGTCGCCGAAGCGCTGCGCGCCGAAGGCTACGAGGGAGAGATCAGACTGATCGGCGACGAGGCGCACGCGCCCTACCACCGCCCGCCGCTCTCGAAAGCCTTCCTCGCCGGGCAGGCGCAGGAAGCGCAGCTCGTCATGCGCGCGCCGGCGCTGCTCGCCAAGCGCAAGATCGCGCTCGAGCTCGGCCTTGCCGCTGCGGCAATCGACCGCGACGCCAAATGCGTCCGCTTCGCCAACGCTGCCTCGCTCGCATACGACGGCCTCGCCTTATGCACGGGTTCGCGCCTGCGCGCCCTGGCGCTGCCGGGTGCCGACGCCGCGGGCATTTTCGGGCTGCGCACGCTCGCCGACGCGCAGGCAATCGCTGCCGCCTTGCCCAACGCGCAAAACGTCGTCGTCATCGGCGGCGGTTTTATCGGCCTCGAAATTGCCGCAGCGGCGCGCCAGAAAGGCTGTGCGGTGACGGTTCTGGAAGCGGCCGATCGCTTGATGGCGCGCGTCGTCTCGCCGCCCGTTTCACAATTTTTTCTCGACGTGCATCGCGGCCACGGCGTGCAAGTCGTGCTCGGCGCGCTGGTGACGGAATTCGTCGTCAGGCAGGGTCGCGTCGCGGGCATCAGGAGCGGGGAAGGCGAGCTGCCAGCGGACCTTGTCGTCGTCGGCGTCGGCGTCTCTGCCAACAGCGAGATCGCGCAGGCGGCCGGCATCGCCTGCGCGGGCGGCATCATCGTCGATGCCTGCTCGCGCACGAACGACCCCTGCGTTGTCGCCGCCGGCGATTGCACGGTGCGCCGGCGCGAGGGCGGCCTGCTCCGGCTCGAGTCGGTGCACAACGCCGTCGAGCAAGGCAAATCGGCGGCCGCTGCCCTGCTCGGCCGGGAGCGGCCCTTCGTCGCGACACCGTGGTTCTGGACCGAGCAGTTCGACGTGCAGTTGCAGATCGTCGGCCTGCATTGCGGCTTCGACGAGATCGTCCGGCGCGGCGACCCTGGCGAGCGCAAGTTCTCGCTCTTCTACTACCGTAACCAGCGGCTCGTCGCCGTCGATTCGGTGAACCAGGCAGGCGAGCACATCGCCGGTCGCAAGCTCCTTGACCACGGTCTGTCACCGACCCCCGCGCAGGCGGCCGATCCGGCCTTTGCGCTCGCTTCGCTGCTTCCTGCATAGGGCGCCACAGGCACAGCGCATTTGCGCCGCCGCGGCGCCACGCAAGCCATCGGCGCCGCGGTGCAGGAAGCCAGCCAGGCCGGCCCGGCGCCGCCGCCGGATCGGCAAGTTCACCGGAAACCGTGCTGGCAGTCGGGTTTTGTGGAATGATAGCGGCTCGCTTGCTATGCTGTTCCTCGCGCCCGCACGACGCGGTCGCAGCAGCCCTGGTCATGGGCTTTCAGCGCAAGCTGAGCGAAGCTGTCAGGCTGTACGCGATTTCGTATCCATTTTCAATGAGGCCCTCATGATCAAGCGAATTCTTTTTCAGGACACCAGCTTCCGCGACGGTTTTCAGTCCGTTTTCGGTGCCCGAGTATTGACCCGTGATTTCATTCCCGCCGTCGAAGCGGCGGTCGCCGCCGGGATCACGCACTTTGAAGCCGGCGGCGGCGCGCGCTTCCAGTCACCTTTCCTTTACTGCGGCGAATCGGCCTTCGACATGATGGACGCCTTCCGCCAGGCGGTCGGTCCGGACATCCGCCTGCAGACGCTGGCGCGCGGCATCAACGTCGTCGCGCTCGAGCAGCAGCCGGCCGACATGATCGACCTGCACGCGAAGATGTTCAAGAAGCACGGGATGACGCGCATCCGCAATTTCGACGCCCTGAACGACGTCAATAACCTCATCTACTCGGGTCAGTGCATCGTCGATGCCGGGCTCGAGCACGAGGTCGTCGTGACCATGATGGAGCTGCCGCGCGGCTGCTCGGGCGCGCACGACGCCGACTTCTACATCGCCACGCTGCGCCAGATCCTCGACGCCGGCGTGCCGTTCTCGAGCGTCTGCTTCAAGGACGCTTCGGGCACTTCGAACCCGCGCAAGGTGCATGAGACCTTCAAGCAGGCGAGAGCCCTCCTCGGCGACAAGGTCGAGTTGCGCATGCACACGCACGAGACCTGCGGCACCGGGCTGACGCAGTATCTGGCGGCGATCGAAGCCGGTTGCGACGGCGTCTGTCTTGGCCGCGCACCGCTCTCGGGCGGCACCGCGCAGCCCGACCTGTTCTCGCTCTGGCACGCGCTCAAGGGCACTGACTACGACCTTGGCATCGACGTCGACAAGGTGTACGAAGCCAACCGCGTCGCCAAGGAGTGCTTCAAGGATTACGACTTCCCGCCCGAGGCGCTCGGCATCGACACCGAGGTCATTTTCAGCCCGATGCCGGGCGGCGCGCTCACCGCCAATACGCTGATGATGCGCGAGAACAAGACCCTGCACCGCTTCCCCGAGGTGATCCAGGCGATGGCCGAGTGCGTCGCGCGCGGCGGTTACGGCACCTCGGTGACGCCAGTCTCGCAGTTCTACTTCCAGCAGGCCTTCACCAACGTGATGATGGGACCGTGGACCAAGATGACCGAGGGCTACGGCAACATGGTCCTCGGCTACTACGGCAAGACGCCGGTCGCGCCCGATCCCGAGATCGTCGCGATCGCTTCCGAGCAGATGAAGAAGCCGGTGTTCACCGGCGACCCGATCAAGGACCTCGAGCCGGGGATTCCGAAGGCGAAGAAGGTGCTCGAAGACAACGCGCTGCCGGTCACCGACGAGAACATCTTCATCATCGGCGCCTTCGCGACAAAAGCCGCGAACAAGGGCCTCGACTTCCTGAAGGGCAATTTCAAGCTCTCGGTGCCGAAGAAGGACCCCAACAAGGTCGTCGAGAAAGCCGCGCCGGCACCCGTCGCGCCGCCGCCGCCGAAGACGCCGGCAGCGACGCGCTTCGGTCAGCACGGCCCGGAGAATTACCGGGTGACGATCGGCGGCGAGATCTTCGACGTGCACGTCCAGGCGTCCTGATCGAAGCGGCGCCGGCAGCGCTGCCGGCGCCGTCCATAAGCGCAAGGAGAGCATCAATGGAGCTGACGACCACGCCTTCGATCGAAGGCCGCGCCATTTCCCGCTACTGCGGCATCGTCGCCGGCGAAGCCGTGCTCGGCGCCAACGTTTTCAAGGATTTTTTCGCCAGCATCCGCGACGTCGTCGGCGGCCGCTCGGGGACCTACGAAAACGAATTGCGCAAGGCCCGGCAGATCGCGCTCGAAGCCCTTGCCGAACAGGCGTCCGAACTCGGCGCCAACGCGGTCGTCGGCATCGACATCGACTACGAGGTGCTCGGCGAGAAGAACGGCATGCTGATGGTGACGGCGAGCGGCACCGCCGTCGTCGTCGCCTAGCGCCACCCCGCCCGCGCGCGCGCGGCCGCCCGGAGTCTCAACTCCGACCCGGCTTTACTTCGCCTGGGCGAACTTCTCGCGCAGCCGGGCGAGCGTCGCGTCGTCGCCGCGAACGCGAAAGAAGGCGCCTGCGTCGTCGGCGCGTTCGGCGAGCACTTCACAGCTCGCGTAGATATCGCCGCGCAGCTGCTGCGCCGACCAGGGAAGGAAGAGCTCGGTTTCGACGAGCTGTTCGTGAAAAAAAGCGAGGATCGCCGCGTGCAGCTTCGCGATGTCGTCGCTCTCGCGCGCGCTGATCACGAGGCAAGCGGGGTCGTCCTTGCGCAGCGCCGCCGCGAGGGCAGCCTGCGCTGCGGCGTCGCCGTCGCCGACGCGGTCGATCTTGTTGAAGATATGCAGGCGCGGCACGGCCTTGGCGCCGATCTCGGAGAGCACTGCATCGGTGACTTCGAGCTGGCGTTGCCAGCCCGGGTCGCTCGCGTCGATGACATGGATGAGGAGCGCGGCGTCGAGCGCCTCTTCGAGCGTCGACTTGAACGAGGCGACGAGCGCGTGCGGGAGGTTCTTGATGAAGCCGACCGTGTCGCTGACGAGCACGCGCGGAACGCTCTCGGGCTGCAGCGTGCGCACCGTCGTGTCGAGGGTCGCGAAGAGCTTGTTGGCGACGAGGACCTCGCTGCCGGTGAGCGCGCGCATCAGCGTTGACTTGCCGGCGTTCGTGTAACCGACGAGCGCGACGCAGGCAAGATCCTGCCGCTCCTGCCGACGCGAGCGCTGCGTCTGCCGCTCGGCGTCCATCGCCTCGATCTCCTGCTGCAGTTCGGCGATGCGGTCGCGGATCTTGCGCCGGTCCATTTCGCTCAAGG
>CAZALA010000066.1:0-18374 GCA_964485725.1 uncultured Propionivibrio sp.
TACAACAAGCCGACGCAGGAAGGCCTGTACCAGCATTTCCGCGCGATCGCCGAAGCCGTCGATATCCCGACGATCCTCTACAACGTGCCGGGACGGACCGTCGCCGACATGAATGCCGATACGACGATGCGCCTCGCCCAGATCCCGAATGTCGTCGGCATCAAGGATGCGACCGGCAGCATCGATCGCGGCGTTGAACTGATCGCGCGCGCGCCGCAAGGCTTTGCCGTCTATAGCGGCGACGATGCGAGCGCTTGTGCGCTGATGCTGATGGGCGGCCAGGGCAACATCTCGGTCGTCGCCAACGTCGCGCCGCGCCTGATGCACGAGCTGTGCGCCGCCGCGGTCAAAGGCGATTGCCGGCAGGCGCGTGAAATCAATTCGCGCCTCCTCGGCCTGCATCGCCAGCTCTTCTGCGAAGCCAACCCGATCCCGGTGAAATGGGCCGCCGCGCAACTCGGCCTGATCGAGGCCGGGATTCGCCTGCCGCTGACGCCGCTCTCGCCCGACTGCCACGAGCGCGTGCGTGCCGCCTTGCGCCAGGCGGGGCTGCTCGCCTGACCTTTGCCAGCCGGGCCGCTTTGCTTCAACAGGTTTTCAGGAAAGTCGATGAAATTAGTTCGTTTATTGCCGTGTCTTGTTGCTGTCGTTCTCTCTGCGTGCAGCTCAATAGGGCTCGAACCGAAAAAGATCGATTACAAGTCGGCGTCGACGGTTAAGGTGCCCTCGCTTGAAGTGCCGCCCGATCTGACTTCGCCGACCCGCGATGACCGTTTCGCCGTTCCCGACAGCGTCGGCAAGGGCTCCGCGACGTTTTCGAGCTACGCCGAGGAACGTTCGCCGCAGGCGCGCGCGCAAAGGCCGAGCGAGGTGCTGCCCGACATCGACAAGGTGCGCGTCGAACGCGCGGGAAGCCAGCGTTGGCTCGTCGTCAAAGAATCGCCCGACAAGCTCTGGGGCCAGGTCAAGGATTTCTGGCAGGAGACCGGTTTCCTCCTCAACATCGAGCTTCCCGAAGCCGGCGTCATGGAAACCGACTGGGCCGAGAATCGCGCCAAGATCAAGGACGATTTCTTGCGCAACATGCTGGGCAAGGTGCTCGATTCGGTGTATTCGACCGCCGAGCGCGACAAGTTCCGCACGCGGCTCGAGCCGGGCGCCGTCCCTGGAACGACCGACGTCTTCATCAGCCATCGCGGCATGTACGAAATCTACGTGAGCGAAGGCCGCGACCAGACGAAATGGCAGCCGCGCGAACCCGACCCCGATCTTGAAGCCGAAATGCTGCGCCGCCTGATGGTGCGGCTCGGCACCGAGCAGAAGCGCGCCGAAGCGCAAATGGCGGCGGCGCAGGCCAAGCCGGTCGATCGCGCGACGCTCTCGCGCGGCAGCAACGGCGCCGGCAAGCTCGACGTGCAGGAGTCCTTCGACCGCGCCTGGCGGCGCGTCGGGCTCGCGCTCGACCGCGTCGGGTTTACGGTCGAGGACCGCGACCGCACGAAGGGGCTTTACTTCGTGCGTTACGTCGACCCCGAAAGCGACATGCAGAACAAGGATCCGGGCTTCCTCTCCAAGCTCGCTTTCTGGCGCGGCAAGCCGCCCGATCCGCAAACCCGCTACCGGATTTTCCTCAGGGACGGCGGCGCGACGACGACGGTGCAGGTGCTGTCGGCCGAAGGCGGTACCGATCTTTCCGACACCGGAACGAAGATCCTGAACCTCCTCTACGACCAGCTGAAATAAGACGGGCGATCCCCGTTCCAGCGAAGGCCCGGTGCTGCCAGCACCGGGCCTTTTTTTATCGGCCTGCGCTCGGCAAAATCAGCGGCAAGCTTTTCGCCGAGTCGGGTAAGATGGCTGCTTAAAATCAAGACAAGACAGCTCGATCTGTCATCAGGGGGTCACATCATGCGCGCTCACACCGGCCTGCGAAGCATCCTGCTGGCGATGCTTTTTCTCGTGCTTGCCAACTGCGCGCTCGCGGCGCCGCTGAAGAAATCGGCGACCGATACCGCCATCGGCAAGGACTGCGTGTCCTGCCACATGGACGACAATCCGGGCCTCGTCAGCGAGTGGAAGAAGAGCACCCACGCCAGGCAGAAGGTCGATTGCTACGACTGCCACAAGGCCAAGCCGGGCGAGCCGGGCGCCTACCCGCACAAGAAGTACAAGGACCAGCCGGTCTATATTACGACCGTCGTTTCGCCCAAGCAGTGCGAGACCTGCCACGCCAGGGAGGTCGCGCAGCAGCAGCCCTCGCACCACGCCAGGGGCGGCCAGATCCTCGCCTCGCTCGACAACATCATGGGCGAAGTGATCGGCGGCCCGGCCGCGGTCAACGCCGGCTGCCTGCAGTGCCACGGCGGCACGGTCAAGCTCGATGCCAACAACCGGCCGACGCCGCAGACCTGGCCCGACACCGGCATCGGCCGCGTCAACCCCGACGGCTCGCTCGGCGCCTGTTCGGCGTGTCACAGCCGCCACCGCTTCTCGGCGGCGCAGGCGCGCCAGCCCGAAACCTGCGGCAAGTGCCACCTCGGCCCCGACCATCCGCAGAAGGAGGTCTATGAGGAATCGAAGCACGGCATCGCCTACGCCGCGCACAAGGGCGAGATGAACCTCAAGTCGAAGAAATGGGTTGTCGGCGTCGATTACACGGCGGCGCCGACCTGTGCGACTTGCCACATGAGCGCGACGCAGCGCCAGGGCATCACGCACGACGTGGGCGAGCGCATCTCGTGGACGCTGCGGCCGGCGATCTCGACCAAGCTCAACATGGTCCGCACCGACAACCGCAAGGAGTACGACCTGCCGGCCGGAACGCCGCTGCCGAAGGTCGGCGAAGAATTCCGCGGCGGCAAGGTCACCGAAATCCTGACCTGGGAGCAGCGGCGCAAGAACATGAAGGACGTGTGCACCGCCTGCCACACGTCGGGCACGGTCAACGGCCACTACAAGCAGTTCGACGACGTCGTCGATCTTTACAACGACAAGTTCGCCAAGCCGCTCGCCGCAGCGATGAAGGAGCTGACCGAGAAGGGCTACATCAGCGCCGCGCCCTTCGACGACAAGATCGAATGGACCTGGTGGGAGCTCTGGCACCACGAAGGCCGCCGCGCGCGTCATGGCGCCGCGATGAGCGGGCCCGACTACACCTGGTGGCACGGCATCTACGACGTCGCCCAGCACACCTACTTCAAGTGGATTCCCGAAATGCGCGAAGCGGTGCGCAAGAAGGACGGCAACGAGAAGTTCGCCGACGAGATTCTCGAGAAGCACTTCAAGCCGATCGGCGGCCACGACTGGTACTTCAGCGGCATCAGCAAGGAAGCGATCGAGAAAGTGCGCGCCGGCTACGAAGAGCGCTACGGCAAGGGGTCGATGAAGTGAGGCGGCTCAAGCCCCTGTTCGTCGCCGCGCTGCTGTGCGTGGCGGGCAGTTTCCCCGCGCACGCCGGCACCGCCGACAGCCACCTTGCCAGCGCCGACCGGTTGTGGGCGGAGAACAAGCTCGACGAAGCCGGTCGCGCCTTCGAAGCCGCGGCGAAAGCCGAGCCCGAATCGCCCGCCGTTCTGCTGCGTCTTGCCGGCTTCCAGCTCGCGCGCCTGCAGACGACCGCCAGCATCGCCAACTACCGCCGCGTCATCAGCGTTGAGCCCGAAAACAGCAAAGCCTGGATCGGCCTCGGCATGGCCTACCTGCACAGCGCGCGGCGCGAGCTTGCCAAGGCCGCGTTTGAAGAAGCGGTGCGCGTAGATCCGGCGCGGAAAGAAGCGTTGACGCCGGTTTTGGCGAAGCTGAAGGAGTAGGCGGGCGAGGGGAGCGGTGATGTGCGAAGGTCATCGGCCGTCCTCCGCCAACGTTCAGTCATGGGTGCGTTTGCGCCGGAACTATCTCGCTGTCATGCGTTCCTATCGCTTCCTCTACTTCAGTGGAACTGGCGAACGACTTGGCCGATGGCGTACATACTATTGAGCGAGTCCAAATGAGCGGGTTATTCCCGAAGCGGGCTTGCGCGCCATCGAAACCTGCCGGCCGACGCTGGTTATTGTTCGCTTTCGTAGTCAACATTCTGAGTGTTGCGCCGCCCGCGGTCTCCGAAATTGGAAGTCCCGGGCCTGCGGATGCCCGCCCGACATTGTCGCAGGGCAAGGACTATCACGAGAACACGACGTTTGCAGAACCGGTTCGTGACTTCGGACTCTACTTGCACTTGCCCGACCTTGTCGGCCATAGGCCGGCAAATGAGCGACGTTTCATGGAGAGCCGATCGGGTTTCGGCAGCAGCGATTGGATTGGAGTCGTCGCGGCGGGTCCTGCCTTACACGCGCAGCTAGCCACGAGGGTCTCCGATCCTGGGCAAGCGGGCAAGCTGACACTCGCGGGCATCGATGCAAATAACAACCAGGTGCGCGATGACGTGGAGACATACATCGAGTTGACCGTGCAAGACTCTGCGCGCCACCGGGAAGCTCTGAAAGGGCTTGCAGTCGCAATTCAGCATGCGCTGCTTTCGCAGAACAAGGTCGAGGCCGTACAGGCCGGAACCGCCGAAGTGAGATCGATCGAATGTCTGACTTACCTCGGAAAGAAAAAAGAGAATCGCTGGAAAGACATACTGGCGCGAATGCTGAACACCGAACAACGCATTCGCGCATTTGACACATATAACGATCGCGTCAGCGGTGAAGTCTTCGCCGCCCTTCCTGATGGTCAGTATCGTGCCGCCTGTAACTTTGATGTCGAAGCGCTTGCGAATTGATCAACCAAAGGAGGCTTCCAATGTTGTCGCGCAAAGCTAACGGGGTCGGAGACAATACTGAATTTCGAGTGCGGCGACTCGGGGAACGGTTCGCGTTCGAGGTGCAACGTGCTACGGAAGTGCTGTCTAGACGGTTCGATCGAGAGAGCCCGACCGCGGATGGCTGGCTTCTATCTCGCGCCGATGCGTTCGCTCAGCCAAGCGCCGACGTCCTCCAAGCTAAGGCAACAAATACGGAGACCGCCGTTAAGGCGGCCTCCTTTGAAGCGTTCTCAGGCCGCGGCACGTAAGGCTTCGGCGCGGGGGGCGAGTTGTTGCGTCAGCGGGTTGCGCGTCCGCACGGCCATGCGCTCGGCACAAAGGGCAGCTGCCAGATTGCGCTGCCCGGCGCGCCGCGCCGCCTCGATCAGCGTCAGATCGAGCAGGTCGCGCTGGGCGTGGCTGCCGCCGAAGCGGTGGGCGATTTCGCGCACCGGCCGAATCAGGTGCACGGTCTCGTCGTAACGGGCGTCGCCGAAGGCCTTGAGCGCCAGCGCCAGCGGATGACCGACCTCGCGGGTGAAGCTCGCGTTGTCGCCGCTGCCGCGCATCGCCGTCTGTTGCGCGTCGAGCACCTCTTCGATCGCATCGGCGCGACCCGCACCGACAAAAGCCATCACCGCGTGCACGTCGTTGAAGGCGTAGTTGCCGGCACCGGCCAGCGGACGCCAGCCGTCGGCGACCGTCTGCCAGCGCTCTCCGACGTCGACGCCGCGCAGGTGAAGGCGCCACAACATGGCGGAGGCGTCGATCATGTCGAGCACGACGGTCGAGCGTTCGCCGTGGATGGGGCCGTCGAACAGCGCCAGCACTTCGTCGATTTCGCCCCGTTCGAGATGATAGAGCGCCAAATGCCACCACAGATGCACCTTGAAGAAGCTGTCGGTCGCCCATACCGCCGGGTCGGCGCGCAGCCAGGCGATGCCTTCGGGCTGGCGGCACTGCATTTCCATCACGTGCGCCACGGCGTGCCACGCCCAGCCATCGCGAGGCTCGAGTTCGACGGCCGCTCGCCCCTGGGCTTCGGCACGAGCGTAGTCGCCGCTCTCCTCGAGGCCGAAGGCGTGCATGCCGAGCACGGCATGGTAGCCGGGCATCGCTTTTGACCATGCCGGCAGGACGCGCGCGATCCGGTCGCGCAGCATGCGCGAATTGCCGACGTAGAAATCGACGAGATGCCCGGCCTGCAAGGCGACGATGTCGGTGGGGTGGTCGATGGCAATATCCTCGAGCACCCGGCCGGCGCGATGCCAGTGGCCGGCGAGCAGATGCGCGACGGCTTCGATGTGGCCGCGCTCGCGGGCGTTGCCGGGCAATGCTGCCGCCGCGGCGTGGCAGTCACGCGCGACGGCGAGGGCCGCGGGTTCGGTGCCGAGCAGATGCAGATAGGCCTTGAACACCTGCGCCATGACAAAATCCGGGCGAACGCGTAGGGCGGCGTCGGTGCTGCCCAGCGGATCTTCGATGAGGCACTGGAATTGGTGCAGGGCGCGCCCATAGTGGGCCATGCTCTCCGCGTCGGCACCGGAATGGGCGAGATTGAGTTCGTCGTGCTTGCTCATGGCATTTCTCTCCTGTCGCTATGGGAACGAATCGAGGTCATTCGGCGTCGTATCCCGACCGACGGGCCGGAACAACGCACGTCGCCAAGATAATCGGCATGGAATCGTCGCGACAGGCCCAAGGCGCCGGAAGATTTGCCCGAAACGCCGGACCTGTCGAGGAAGGGAAATCATGGATGCCCTGTCCGAGGTGTTTGCAGCCGTGCGCTTCTCCGGCGGGGTCTTTCTCAACGCCGAATTCACCGCGCCGTGGTGCGTGGTGTCGCAGGTCGGGCCGGAGGAATTCGGCGGGCCAGACAAGATGCCCGCGCACCTCGTCGCTTATCACTACATTGCCAGCGGCAGCATGTTCGTCGGCGTCGGCGACGCGCCGATGCTGGAAGCCCGCGCCGGCGAAATCGTGCTCCTGCCGCGCAACGACGGGCATGTGCTCGGCAGTGCCCCAGGGCTCCGTCCCGAGGTCATCGATGATCGCGTCGAGGCGCCGACCAACCAGACGCCCGCCTTGTTGCGCTATGGCGGTGGCGGCGAGCCGACGCATATCGTGTGTGGCTATATCGGCTGCGAGTTGCCGCAGAACCCGCTGCTCAGCACCTTGCCCACCGTGCTCAAGCTTGGCGTGCGCGACGGTACCGGCGGCGAGTGGATAGAGAGCTCTTTTCGACGCGCCGCCGAGGAATTCGCCCACAGCGGCATCGGTTCGGCCGCCGTCCTCGGCAAGCTCGCCGAACTGCTGTTCGTCGACGTCGTGCGCCGCTACCTGGCGACCCTGCCCGAAGGCCAGACCGGTTGGCTCGCCGGCCTGCGCGATCGCATGGTCGGGCGCGCGCTTGCGCTGCTGCACACCCGCTTCAACCATCCGTGGACGACCGAGGAGCTGGCGCGCGAAGTGGGACTGTCGCGCTCGGCGTTCGCCGAGCGCTTCACCAGCCTGGTCGGCGAGCCGCCGATGCACTATCTGACCAATTGGCGCTTGCAGATGGCCGCCCTCCGGCTGCGCGAAAGCGCCGCCTCGACGGCGCAACTTGCCAGCGACGTTGGCTATGAGTCGGACGCCGCGTTCACACGCGCCTTTAAGCGGGCTTTTGGCACGACGCCGGCGGCGTGGCGCAAACATGGATGAAACGTACCTGACCATCCGGCGCTTGCGTGCGCGGAACTGCATTAGAAGCGGCCTCGGTGCCAGAGCAGAATGCGCGTCGGGCGTACAACGGATGCGCCGGGGATTGACCGGATGCCGGCAATCGCCACCTTGCCGCGCCGAGTGTCACCGTCGAGGAGGCAAGACGATGAGACAACGCCGATGCCGTCAAAAGAGTGTAAAAGGGGTCATTGATCCCTTTAGGTAATGCTTCTTTGCGTGCGATCTACGCTGGCTAACCAAGATTCTCATTGGTAACATCTCCTGCATAATCCTTGGGAAGGAAACGGTGTATGAAGAAGCGGCCATCTCTGGCGTTGAGCCAGAATCGCGAGCTGATTCGGCGCATTGTCCTCAGCCACCGGTCGAGCAATCCGCGAATTTTCGGGTCGGTTCTGAATGGCACGGATACTGAATTCAGTGACCTGGATTTGCTCATCGATCCTCTGCCTGGCGCGACGCTGTTCGACCTTGGCGCGATTCAAATCGAATTGGAGGAGTCGCTTGGTGTTGCGGTCGACGTTTTGACACCAAAGGACTTGCCCCTGAAGTTCCGAGAGCAAGTTCTTCAGACGGCAGTTCCTGTATGACCACCGAGGGGCCGTCCGATTACGTCGCCTTGATGTTGGCCAGCGTTGTTCAAGCGCAAGACTACGTCAAGGGCATGGCAAAGGAAGACTTCCTCAGCGACCCGAAAACGCAAGATGCCGTGATTCTGAAATTGCTGATCATCGGGTAATTGGCGTCCAAGCTGCTCGACGAACATGCTGATTTCGTCTCGAGCTACCCAGATGTTCCGTGGCGACAAATGAAGGGCATGCGAAACCGGATGGCGCATGGCTATTTCAACCGGGACTTGGATGTCGTTTGGGATACCGTTAAATCGAGCCTCCGTGGACTCGAAGCTGATTTGAAGTCAATGTGATGCAGCAGACCCCAGTTTTGTTGCGCGACGCACGCCGAACTGCTGGGTAAGGCCCGAATCGACCCCGTCGGTATCGTCCAGCAAGTGTTACGACGTGTGACCTGTTTCTCTCGGGCGGCACACTTCGAGTCATGCATCAAAGGAGAGCACGGCGTGGGATATCGGCCACTTCAAACCTACCTCGGCAGCTGCCATTGCGGTTCGGTTCGCTTCGAGATCGAGACGGACTTTCCTGAGCTCACGATGTGCGACTGTTCGATCTGCCGGAAGAAGAACGCGCTGATGGTCAAAGTCCACGAAAGTCAGTTCAGGCTGCTGCAAGGCGAAGAATGTCTGACCGAGTACCAGTTCCATACGCGAACGGCCAGGCATTTCTTCTGCAAGGTCTGCGGGATCTATCCGTTCCATCGCAAGCGCGTGACGCCGGATCACCTCGGAATCAACGTCTTCTGCCTCGAAGGCTTCAAGCCCGAAGGCATTCCAGTGCGGCAAGCTGTCGGCGCTGCCATGCCCTGAGGCGGGGCCGCCGAGCGCAAGAAGAGGCCATTCGCATCATCCCGGCGCGAAAGGCCGCGAAGCGCGAAGCGACTTCTTATTGACCGGCGAACAGCATGCGTGTTGAATACGACCTTTCCAAGGCAACGAAGAACGCCTTGGCAGAGCCTGCCCAAGCTTGATCTTCGCGATGCTGTCGCGGCCAGTCGGAAGCTCGCTCTGAAGTCGAAGCACGGTCGTTGGCCACGAGGGAGGTCGCATGCAATCGAAGTCTCACTGGGAACGCGTCTATTCGACCAAGGCAACGACTGCGGTCAGCTGGTTTCAGGAGCACGCGCAGTATTCGCTTGGGCTGATTCGCGACACGCAAGTGCCCTTGTCGGCGTCGGTCATCGACGTCGGCGGTGGCGCATCGACGCTCGTCGATGACCTCTTGGCGAGCGGCTACTCAAATATCACGGTCCTTGATCTGTCTGCGGCCGCGCTGGCCGTCGCCAAGGCGCGTCTGGGCGAGCTTGGGCAAGGCGTGCGCTGGCTCGAAGCAGACATCACCAAAGCGAGCTTGCCCGTCGCCAGCGTCGATGTCTGGCACGACCGCGCGGTCTTTCACTTCCTCACCACAGCGGAGGAAAGGCAGGCGTACGTAGAGGCCGTTTACCGTTCGGTCAAGCCCGGCGGGCACGTCATCGTCGCCACTTTTGCCGAGGATGGTCCTGCCCAGTGCAGCGGTCTTCCCGTCATGCGCTACAGCGCCGACGAACTGCACGCCGAGTTCGGTGCGCCGTTCGCGCTGCTGCGGCACGAAAAGGAAGAGCATCGCACGCCGTTCGGGACCGTGCAGCAGTTTGTCTATTGCTACTGTCGCAGGCTCTCCTCATGAAGCGCCGCGACCACGGGCGGTGACGCCATCGTGGCGTGAGGGAAGCAAACCCGTGATTGAATTGCGCGCTGTCAAGTGGCTCGCCGCAGACCCCCGGCGCGGCGTTTAGTTGCGGGCTTCGCGCGGTCGGCGATGGACTGGCTCGTCGCGTAGAATTCCTCGTTGCGCGCGAGGAATGCGTCGACGATGTCCGGGTCGAACTGGCCTCCTGAGCGTTCCCTGATCTGCTCCTGGGCGTGCTGGTGTGAGAGGCTCGGCTTGTAGCTGCGCTGACTGATCAGCGCGTCGTAAACGTCGGCGAGGGCCATCAGCCGGCCGGCGAGCGGAATTTCTTCGCCCTTCAGTCCGTGCGGATAGCCCCGCCCGTCCCACCATTCATGGTGCGAGATCGCCATCTCTTTGGCGTAATTCAGGAAGTCATGCCGGTCGCGTTGGCCGGTATCGTCGAGGATGCGCTCGAGCGCCTCGGCGCCGATGACGGTATGCGTCTTCATGATCTCGAACTCCGCCGGCGTCAGGCGGTCGGGTTTTTGCAAAATGCTGTCGGCGATTCCGATCTTGCCGATGTCGTGGAGCGGCGCCGATTTGGCGAGAAGTTCGATGCTTGTTTCGTCGAGGTCAGCGTATTTCTTCAGCCGGCTGAGCTGCCGCGCAAGGATTTCGACGTAGCGCTGCGTGCGCAGAATGTGGCCGCCGGTATCCCGGTCGCGCGTCTCGGCAAGCGCCGACATGCTGATGATGACCCGATCCTGCGCGTCGATGAGCTCCCGCGTACGATGCTGCACCTTGCGCGCTTCGATGCCGTACTTCAGCACGGCAAGGACGGAGGCGATCGTGATCAGCGTCAGCATCGCAAGCAGGGGCGACACGTAAAGCCCCTCGCCAACGAGTAAGGCGCGCGCCGCCGCATAACAGCCACCGGTGACGACGATCAAGGCAAGGAGCGCAAGGGCGAAGCCGCCCCGGCTGAAAAGCAGGGTGGCGCCGATGCCGAGGACGAGGACGGCGACGAGTTCGAGGCCCTTGCCCCACGCCGGCTGGCTGATGAAGGTCGCGGAGACGATATTGTCGATTACGGTGGCGTGCGCTTCGAGCCCGTGCAGGGGGCCGCCAGAGGGAACAGGGTGCGAATCGCCAAGCCCGATCGCCCAGGCGCCGACCAGGACGATCTTGCCGTCCAGGCTGCCGGGCGCAAGTTCGCCGGCAAGAACCGCTCGCGCCGAGTGATAAGGGAAAGCGGGTCGTCCGCGGCGAAAATCGAGCAGCAGATTTCCTGCTGAATCGAGCGGAATCTTGCGGCCGTTCCACTGCGCCGCGAATTCGCTTCCGTCGCGTTCGACACTGATGAATCGGTCGCCCGAGGCAAGAAGCAGCGCGCTCAAGGCGAGCGAGGGGGCGATCCGGTTCTCGAGCGCAAGCAGCAATGGCACGCGGCGCAAGGTTCCGTCAAGGTCGTGCTGCGCGTTGGTAAAACCTTCGGCGGTCGCCGCGTCGGTCAGGGCCGGCAGGCTGCGCACGATGCCTTTTGGCCGTGGCCAGCCGTCCATGCTCCCGGCTGCAGCAAGCAAGGTCATTCCCGCTTGATTCGAGAGTGGGGCAGGGGGGGCTTGCGTCTTCTGCTCACCCGAAAAGTCGAGATAAGAGCCAAGAACAGTTGCGCCGCGGCGCATCGCTGCAGCGAGCTGCCCGGAATTCCGATCGCCGCCGATCGTCGGTGCCGTCGCAGCGCCGCCGAAGTCGCGCTGCCGCTCGTAGGCAATGACCTCGGGCGAACTGCGGTCGGCTTCGGGCATCAGGAAATCGAGCGCGATCGCCTGCGCGCCGAACGCCTGCAAGCGCTCGACCAGCATCGCCAGACGGTAACGCGGCCATGGCCACTGTCCGTAGGCGGCAAGACTCTCTTCATCGACGCCGACGAGCACCGGCAGTGCCGACTGCGCCTGCACCATGCGAGCTTCGAGCAGGCCGTCGTAGACGCGCAGCTCGGCCTGCTGCAGGCCCTTGGGCGGGAAGAGCAGGAGAAGCGCCGCGGCGACGGTGATCAGAAGGCCGACGCCGATCAGCAGCGAGCGCCCTTCCCATAAGGCGTCAAGATGCCGGGAGGCGTTATCGGGCGCGGCCACTTGGCAGATCCTGAGGCTCGCGGAAGGTCTGATCGCGCACTAGCGAACGATCACTTCGACCCTGCGGTTACGCGGCTCCGCGACGCCGTTGGGGGTGGCAATCGCAGGGTCACCCTTGCCGTGCGAGGTGACGGTCAACAGCGTCGGCGAGATGCCCTGCTTGAGCAGCGTGGCCCTCACCTTTTCCGCGCGGTCAACGGCAAGCTTGTTGTTGTAGCTGTCCGAACCGACCGCGTCGGTATGGCCGCGGATGGCAATATTGATCGCCTTGCGCTGCTGGCTGGTGGCAACGATGGTCGCGATCTCGCGCAGCGAGGCTGCGGTCAGCGTCGCCGTTCCGGTCTCGAACAGCAGGGTGAATCTTTTCGACGGCACGGGTTCGACAGCGAGCGCCTCGCCAAACGTGCGCGCGATCTGCGCGGCGTCGGCAGTGACCGTTTGCGCCGGGGGCGCGTTCGGATCGGTGATCTGCGTCATTTCGCCCGCCTTGTGGAGGACGCGGGTACCGCCGGCAGTCGTCACTTCCGCCTTGCCGACGTGGCCGTCCTTGTCCGGCACCAGAATGATCGAGCGCAAAGGCCGCGGCGGCGGCGCCGGCGGCGGAGTGCTGCAAGCAGCAATGACTGTCACTAACAAAACCGGAGCAAGACGCGCCAGCGCGCGGCTTTCTATCGCCACGCACAACTTGCCGAACGCTGACACAAAAACCTCGTCACTCTTCAACTTCGATCAACAACTTCGTGCCGCGGATGGCGATGGTTGCGTCGGGGACGGCCAGCTGGACCGCTTCGGGCGCCAACTTGCTGATTTGTCCGGAGACGTAGACAAAGGTCCCTTTGAGCATGCGCATCACGAGCGAGAATTTTCCTTCTTTCGGAGCGAAGTCGAAGTCCTTCAGCGCAAGCTCGCTGTTTGACCCGAGCGAAACCGTCGTGTCGTCGACGAGCACGATGCCGACGGCGCCTGGCTTACCGGTTCTAATCAGGTCGCCTTTTTGCAGCGTCATGCCGATCGCGGCAGGTTTCATATCGTTTTCGCGCTGAACCTGCGCAGTTCCCGACATCTCCCTGACGTAACCGATCGTCTGCTGCGCGATCGCGGGAGAAGCCAGAAGAGACAGCAGCAAAGCAGCGCGTGTGATGGCTTTCATTATCCCTAGTATTACGAAAGTTATAGGCAAGGCGATAATATATACCGAGCGGACTTGATCAGGGATCGCATTTGCGAGGAGCTGGATCTCTGCTTCCCGATGCGGGGTTGTGCTGCCTTGGGTCGATTGTGACGATTGGTTTTTTCCGTAAAGCGGACTGTTGGTGTAGCTCATCAGAGAATGTGGAGGCGGCCGTTCCGCTTGACTCCGTATCAACCTGTCTTGAGGCGATTCTTATATGCCATTAGCCAGCATCGAAGTACGCAGAAGTTGGCCACCCGAACAGGTTCAGGCGATGATCGAGGCCGTCTACCTCGCCCAACGGGAAGCCCTGAAAGTTCCGGAAGGGGACCGCCAAATCCGCTTCATCGAGCACAAACCGGAACATTTCCACGTGCCGCCGGAAAAAACGGAAAATTACACGGTAGTGGAAATCAACATTTTCTCAGGTCGCTCAGTGGCGGCGAAACGGGCTCTGTACCGAGCCATCGTGAGCAATCTCGCGCCACTTGGTTTCGCGCCGTCGGATATTTTCATCGTATTGCATGAAATTCCGCTCGAAAACTGGGGTATTGGCGGCTTGCCCGCATGCGACATCGATCTGGGGTTCAAGGTGAACGTTTAGCCACCCCGGTCGTCACCCCAGGCTTATGTGGCGATGACGACAGGTTGTTGCGTGGTGCGCAACACGGTATAGTGTTGCATGATCAAGACTTTTCGACACAAAGGACTGCGGAGCTTTTTTGAGTCGGGAAGCCTGGCGGGTATCCAGCCGCACCATGCCTCTCGGCTTCGAATGCAACTCGCCGCCCTGGATACCGCCCTCGAGATCGAGGATATGAACATTCCTGGCTTTCGCCTTCATCCGCTGAAGGGGCGCGAGAAGGGCCGCTGGTCTATCTGGGTCAATGGCAGCTGGCGCCTGACTTTTGAATTAAGGGAGGGCGATGCCTACGTTCTGGATTATGAGGATTATCACTGATGGCTATGCACAATCCCCCGCACCCGGGAAAATTCATCACTCAGGTTTATCTTGAGCCCAACGGGCTGAGTGGTCGCGAGCTCGCGCTTAAGCTGGGCGTTGCCGCTTCGACACTGAGTCGCATCCTCAAGGGCTCGAGCGCGGTGACGCCGGAGATGGCTCTACGCTTGTCCAAGGCAATTGGACGCACGCCCGAGAGTTGGCTCTCCATGCAATACAACTACGATCTCTGGCACGCTCGCCAGCGCGTCGATCTTGCCAATGTTGGCAGAGTCGAACTTAGCGCCGAATAGGCAGCAGCTGCGTCTGAGCGTCGGCTGCTGAAGAGTCCAGATCGTCACTGCACACATGACATGGTCTTCATCGGGCCCTCAGTGCTGTGCGCTCATCCGAAAACCCGGTCATCTGTTATCTCCCGCCCATACTTCGATGGTCGTTGCGGCAATGATGTGGAAATTGCCTACGCGAGAGGAGCGGGATGACCACCAAGAACTGGCTTGTCGCGGTGGCGGCTGCCGGACTGACGATCCTGTCAGTCCTCATCGTGGTCAACTTCATGGGCGGCGAAAAGAAGATCGGGCAGACGATTCCCCGCCTCTATGCGAGCAGTGATCCGCAGTTCCGCAAAGCGATGGGGGTGCTGCTTGGCCCCGCGCTGATCGAGGGCAACCGCATCGAGTCGCTGGTCAATGGCGACGAGATCTTCCCGGCGATGCTCGCGGCGATTCGTGGTGCGCAAGCGACGATCACCTTCGAGAGCTATATCTACTGGTCAGGTACGGTTGGCCGCGAGTTCGCCGAGGCACTTTCGGAACGTGCCCGCGCCGGGATAAAGGTACATCTGCTGCTCGACTGGCTGGGGAGCAACAAACTCGACGCGGCGCAAGTCAGCATGATGGAGTCAGCCGGCGTCCAGGTGCGAAGGTTTCACGAACCACGCTGGTATCACCTGCACCGGCTCAACAACCGCACGCACCGCAAGCTCCTGATCGTCGACGGCAAGGTCGGCTTTACCGGTGGCGTCGGCATCGCCGACGCCTGGGCCGGCAACGCCCAAGACCCCGAGCACTGGCGTGACACGCACTTTCGGGCCGAAGGTCCGGTCGTCGCGCAGATGCAGGCGGTTTTCATGGACAACTGGATCAAAGTGACGGGCGAAGTCCTGCACGGGGCCGATTACTTCCCGCCGCTCGCGAAAAGCGGCGAGAGCATTGGGCAAATGTTCAGCAGTTCGCCGAGCGGCGGCAGCGAGAGCATGCGTCTGATGTATCTGCTCGCCATCACCGCGGCGAGTCGATCGATTCATCTCTCGAGCGCCTATTTCGTTCCCGACGATTTGACGATCGAGACGCTGGTCGCCGCGGCGCGGCGCGGTGTGCGTGTCCAGATCATCACGCCGGGCCAGTATATCGACGCCGATACGGTTCGCCGCGCGTCGCGGGCGCGCTGGGGAAAGCTGCTCGAAGCGGGCGTCGAGATCCTGGAATATCAGCCGACGATGTATCACTGCAAGGTGATGATCGTCGATGGGCTATGGGTGTCGGTCGGCTCGACCAACTTCGACAGTCGTTCGTTTTCGCTCAACGACGAGGCGAATCTCAACATTTACGATGCCGCCTTCGCACGCCGCCAGATCGCGGTTTTCGAAGACGACCTGCGGCAATCGAAAGCGATCAGTCTCGCGCAATGGCAAGACCGGCCTTGGACGGAAAAATTACTCGAGCACACAGCGGCGCTGCTGCGCCTGCAGTTGTGAGACTTGTGGACAGAGCGGACAGGCGACTTCGTCTGCGCCGTCGAAGCCGTCTTCTGTTTCGCCAGGCTTTCCCGGCGATGCGTGCTTTTCCGCGCGCTCAAGCGCTGAAGCGATAGTCCTGCGCGGCGTGCAGGCGCCATTCTCCGTCGCCGGCAAGCTCGAGGATCTGCGAGTGGTGTTCCTTGATCGAAGGCCGATGGCCGGTGCTGATCAGCGTCGTCGTGCTCACCGAGAGCTTTCGGTAGAGGCGTCTTTCGTTGGCAAGGTCCATGGCGCTCGTCGCCTCGTCGAGGATGGCGTAGCGGGGCTTGGCGAGCAGAACGCGGGCGAAGGCCATGCGCTGCAGTTCGCCGACCGAGAGCACCTTGGCCCAGTCCATCTCGGCGTCGAGGCCGCCGAACTGCGCCGCGATATTGGGCAGGTTGACGCTGTCGAGGACGGCGAGCAGTTCCTCATCGCTGAAGGGGCGTACCGGCTTGGGATAGAGCAGCTGGCTGCGCAGGCTGCCGAGCAGCATGTAAGGCCGCTGCGGCAGAAAGAGCATGTTGGCCATCTCCGGCCGCACGATGCGGCCGCTGCCCGAACGCCACAATCCGGCGATCGCCCGCAACAGCGAACTCTTGCCGGTGCCGCTCGCGCCAACGATGAGCAGCCCTTCGCCGGGGTCGATCGCGAGCGAAAGATCGTCGATCAGGATGCGCTGATTATTCGGGGTGTAGAGCGTCAGATGCTCGATGGCGAAGCGCTCGCCGTCGACGAGCTCGATATTTCGCGTGGTCTGGGGCGAGGGGCTCGGCGTTCCCGATATCGACTTCTTGAACCAGTAGAGGCGGTCGATGCCGGCGGCGAATTTGCTGAAGTTCTCGAAGTTGTCGACGATCACCGTCAGCGCCGCCAGGATCGCGGCAAACGCGCCGGCCGCCTGAATCGCGCGACCAACCTCGAGTTCGCCCGAGAGCACGCGCCCGGCGATGATCGCGCTGGGCAGCACGATGGTCGCGAAGCGGTAGGCGTACTGAAACAGGTTGAGCTTGAGCGTCGCCCTGATCAGCTTGTTGAAGTTATCGAAAGCCGCGCCAAAATGTTCGTTGATCTGCCGCGCCTCCTGCGGCTCGCCGCGATAGAAGGCGATGGCCTCGGCGTTCTCACGGACGCGCACCAGGCTGAAGCGAAAATTGGCTTCGCGCTTGAGCTGATAGTAGTTAAGGCCGATCAGGACCTTGCCGAAAAAGAGCACGGTGATCGCGGTGCCGGCGGTCGCATAGACGATCAGGAAGTACACCATCTCGCGCGAAATCGACCAGAGCACGCCGCAGAAGGCGACGAGGTCGAGCACCGCGCCGACGAAGATGAGCAGGAAGAAGAGCGATTTGTTGGTAAAGGTGTGGATGTCCTCGGCGATGCGCTGGTCCGGGTTGTCGATCTCTTCGTTGGCATTGAGCTCGTAATACGAGCGGTCGCTGAAGTAGTTGCCAAGGAAATCGCGCGTCATCCAGCGCCGCCACAGGATGCCGAGCTTGTCGCGAACGTAATAGTAGTAGGCGTAAATCGGAACGGCGAAGACGAGGATGGCGAGGCAGTGGAAAATCGAGCGCCAGAAGCGGTCTTCGTCGCGCGCCGCCAGCGCCGACGTGAATTCGCCGGTCAGCTGATTGAGGAAGACTGAAAAACCGGTCTGCCCGAGGAGCAGCACGACGAGCAGGACGAGCAATCCGCGTGCTGCCCACTTTTCGTCGCCGAACCAATAGGGCGCTGCGATCGCCCTGAAGCGCTTCCACAAATGGTAGTCAAATTGAACCATGTCTTTTTTCGGCCGGTGAATCTGCAAGCGCTTTCCCCTTCGAGTCGTGGTCAGGCAGGATTGGTTCCCCGCGGCGCCGGCTAAAAATAACTGCATCGCGGTCGGCTCACCGCTCGACAGCGTACAGAGCGCTCGGTGGCCTTTCTGCAGCGCCGTGCTCGCGCGCCTGTGCCGTGCGGCAAATGAACTCGTCTGGCGCACCGCGCGTCTACCCCGGCGTGATCAACAGCCGGTAAAGACAATGAAAACGAAAGCCGCAGTTGCGTGGAAAGCCGGCGCCCCGCTCGTCATCGAGGAGGTCGATCTCGAAGGACCGCGGACGGGCGAGGTGCTCGTCGAGATCAAGGCGACCGGGATCTGTCACACCGATCACTACACGCTCTCGGGCGCCGACCCGGAAGGCCTGTTCCCGGCGATCCTCGGCCACGAGGGGGCCGGCATCGTCGTCGAGGTCGGTCCCGGGGTCAGCTCGCTGCGCAAGGGCGACCATGTCGTTCCGCTTTACACCCCCGAATGCCGCCAGTGCAAGTTTTGCCTCAGCCGCAAGACGAACCTCTGCCAGGCGATCCGCGCGACGCAGGGCCGCGGCGTGATGCCCGATGGCAGCAGCCGTTTCAGCATCGGCGGCGAGCCGATTCTTCATTACATGGGCACCTCGACCTTCAGCAACTTCACCGTTGTACCGGAAATAGCGCTCGCCAAGATCCGCGAGGACGCGCCGTTCGACAAGGTCTGCTACATCGGCTGCGGCGTCACCA
>CAZALA010000067.1:0-18275 GCA_964485725.1 uncultured Propionivibrio sp.
GCGTGATGACGTGGAGAAATTGCGGCCCTTTCAGCTTGCGCAGGTTCTGCAGCGTTGGAATCAGCGCATCGAGGTCGTGTCCGTCGATCGGCCCGATGTAGTTGAAGCCGAGCTCCTCGAACAGCGTTCCGGGCGTCAGCATGCCCTTGACGTGTTCTTCGACGCGGTTGGCAAACTCGAGCAGCGAAGGCGAAACGGCGAGGACTTTTTCGCCGGCCTTGCGCGCCGCGTTGAAGGCGGTGCCTGAAAGCAGCCGCGCGAGATACTTGTTGAGCCCGCCGACCGGTCGCGAGATCGACATGTCATTGTCGTTGAGAATGACGAGCATGTTGGCGTCGGCGACGCCCGCGTTGTTCATCGCTTCGAATGCCTGCCCCGCCGACATCGCGCCGTCGCCGATGATCGCCACCGTGTGCCGCGTCTCGCCCTTGAGTTTCGCCGCGAGCGCCATGCCGAGCGCGGCGGAGATCGACGTCGACGAATGGCCGACGCCGAAAGTGTCGTAGCGGCTCTCCGAGCGCTTCGGGAAACCCGAGACGCCGCCGTGCCGGCGCAGCGACGCCATGCCGCTGCGCCGGCCGGTGAGGACCTTGTGCGCGTAGGTCTGATGGCCGACGTCCCAGATCAGGCGGTCTTCCGGCGTGTTGAAGACGTAGTGCAGGGCGACCGTCAGTTCGACGGTGCCGAGGTTGGACGAGAGGTGGCCGCCGGTCTTCGATACCGACTCGACGAGAAATTCGCGCAACTCATTGGCGAGCTGTGCCAGCTCTTTGCGTTCAAGCTGGCGCAACTGCGAGGGTTCGCTGATGGTGTCGAGCAAGGGATAGGTGGTCATCGTTGATCCGGAGAGGGCGCCGCGCACGCCGCCAGGCGCGCGCGTCGGCCTAGAACTTGCGGTGGGTAATGAAATCGGTGAGGGCGAGCAGGCGCGATCCGCGCTCGCCAAAAATCGCCAGCGCGGCGTGCGCCTGTTCTCGCAAGTCGCCGGCGAGTTCGCGCGCGCCGTCGATGCCAAGCAGGCTCACGTAAGTCGGCTTGTCGGCCGCGGCGTCCTTGCCGGCGGTTTTGCCGAGCGTCGCCGTATTCGCCGTGCAGTCGAGGATGTCGTCGACGACCTGGAAAAGCAGGCCGGCGCGCCTGGCAAAACGATTGAGCGCCTCGCTCGCCTCGTCGCCGAGCGCTTCGCCGCACAGGGCGCCGAGCACGACCGCGGCGCGGATCAGGGCGCCGGTCTTGAGCGCGTGCATGAGTTCGAGTTCGGGCTGGTTGAGCGTGTCGCCGACTGCGGCAAGGTCGATCGCCTGGCCGCCCGCCATGCCGCGCGACCCGCTCGCGTGCGCGAGCAGGCGCAGCATCGCCAGCTGTCGTCGCGGGTCGCCGAGTTCGTCGTCAGAAAGGATCTCGAAGGCGAGCGACTGCAGCGCGTCGCCGACGAGGAGCGCCGTCGCTTCATCGTATTCAACGTGACAGGTGGCGCGGCCGCGGCGCAGGCGATCGTCGTCCATGCAGGGCAGATCGTCGTGCACGAGCGAGTAGGCGTGGATCAGTTCGACGGCGCAGGCGACGCTGGCGAGCCGCTCGAGCGGCGCCCTCGTGATTTCGCCGGCGGCAAAGGCGAGCAGCGGACGAACGGGTTTGCCGCCGCCCAGGCTGGCGTAGGGCATGGCCTGGTGCGGCGGCGCCGGGTTCGCCTCGTCGGGCGGCAAGCGGCGAGCGAGTTCGGCCTCGATATGCGTCTGCACGGCGCGCATCCAGTCCGGGAAGAGCTCGATCCCGGCAATCGGGCTCAAGGCGGCGGTGACCGTCATTGCCCCTCTCCGCGGTTCACGTCGAAATCGCGCAGCGTTCCGTTTTCAAGAATCTGGATCTTGCGTTCGGCGTCGGCGAGCTGTCCCTGGCAATGCTTGAGCAATTCACTGCCACGCCGGTACGCCGCGATCGACTCTTCGAGCGGCAGTCGGCCGCTTTCCATGCTTTGCACGATGGCTTCGAGTTCGGCGAGCGCGGCCTCGAACTTGAGTTCGCCGACGGGGGCCGTGGAAGCGTTGCCGTCGCCGCTCGCAGCGGCTTCAGCGGGGTTGGATTGCACCATGTGGAATGCTCTGATCAAACGTTGCAAAATAGCTCAAGAAGGGCCTTCGGGTCAATTGGAAAGCGGCTAAAATCACGCTTTCCCTGCCGCTGCGCCCGCGTTCATCGGGCCTTTAGCCCAACGCGTTCAAAGAAGAATCATGCAATCGCTGTGGATGATTGTCGCGAGCTTTTGCTTCGCCTGGATGGGCGTTTTCGTCAAGCTCGCCTCGGCGACTTATTCCGCCCCGGAACTCGTATTTTACCGCTCGCTGGTTTCGCTCGTTTTCCTGCTCGCGCTCATCCGCTTTCGGCGCATTCCGCTGCGCACGCCGCACTGGCGCTTCCAGCTGCAGCGATCGGTGTTCGGATTCAGTTCGCTGATCGCCTACTACTATGCGATTTCGCTGCTGCCGCTCGCGACGGCGGCTACGCTGAACTATACCTCGCCGCTTTTTCTCGCGCTCTTTCTTGCCTGGTTCAAGAAGGCGCCGCTGCGCGGCCCGGTCGTGGCGGCGCTGGCGCTCGGCTTTCTCGGCGTCATGCTGCTGCTGCGGCCGACTTTCCACGCCGATCAGCTCGTCGGCGGTCTCTTCGGTCTGTCCACGGGCATCCTCTCGGCGGTTGCTTACTACAACGTTCGCGAGCTTGGTGAGCTTGGCGAAGTCGAGGAACGCACGGTGTTCTATTTCACCAGTTTCGCGATGGTCGCGAGCGCGCTGTGGATGGCGCTTTACGAATTCCATCCGATCGACCTGCGCGGCGGACTGCTGCTCATCGGCGTCGGCGCTTCGGCGACGATCGCCCAGCTCGCGATGACGAGAGCTTACAAACGCGGCAAGACGCTTGTTTCGGCCAGCCTTGCCTACAGTACGGTGATTTTCGCCAGCATCCTCGGCATGCTGCTTTGGCAGGAGACCCTCTCGCCCGGCGCGTGGTTCGCGATCGCGCTGATCATCGCGAGCGGCGTCGTCTCCACCTGGTTCTCGCGGGCCAATCCGGCGGAGCAGGACTGAAGAAAGTGATGCTAAACTCAAGGCACTGAAGAGGAGAGCGCCATGATCGTCGTCGAGCATTTCCCCAAGCGCGTTGAAGTCCATGTCTACGGCGAGTTTTCGCTCGCGGACTACAAGGAATTCGAGGACATGATCAACTACAAGGTCAAGTTCGAAGGGCCGGTCGATCTCCTCTTCAACCTGCGCGAAATGGCGTCGGCGACGCTTGACGTCGCCTGGGAGGACCTCGTTTTTGCACGCGCGCATGCGCAGGACTTCGAACGCATCGCGGTGATCACGCGCAGCCAGTGGGTGACGTGGAGTGCCTGGCTCTCGCAGATCTTCGTGCGCGCCGAGATGCGCGTCTTCGAAGACGAGGCCGACGCGCGCGCCTGGCTCGATCTGCGCGACAAGGAAGACGAGGAGCAGGCCTGATGGAATTCTCAACGCTCGTTTCCTGCGAGCTTCTGGCAGCGCATCTTGACGATCCCGACTGGCGTGTTTTCGATTGCCGCCATCAGCTTGCGGCCAAGGACTACGGCGAGAACGCCTACGCCGCCGGACATATCCCGGGCGCTTTCTTCCTGCACCTCGACCGCGATCTTTCCGGCGTACAGAACGGCAGCAATGGCCGGCACCCGCTGCCTGATGTGCAAGGCTTTGCCGCGAGGATGGGCGAAGCCGGGGTGTCGCGCGCGACGCAGGTCGTCGTCTATGACGACGCCGAGGGCATGATCGCGGGTCGTTTGTGGTGGCTGCTGCGCTGGCTCGGTCACGGCCGCGTCGCCCTGCTCGACGGCGGCATCAAGCGCTGGATCGCCGAAGGCCGGCCGCTCTCGCTCGAGCGGCCTGAATCGGCGCCGGCGAGTTTCCCGATCGAGCAGCGCGACTGGGTCGTGAGTGCCGATCAGGTGCTCGCCAATATCGGCAAGGACGAATTCTGCGTCATCGACGCGCGCGCGCCTGACCGCTTTCGCGGCGAGAACGAAACCCTCGACGCGGTCGGGGGACACATTCCTGGCGCGCGCAACCGCTTCTTTCGCGACAACCTCAACGCCGACGGCACTTTCCGCAACGCCGCCGAATTGCGTCGCGAGTATCTCGCCCTGCTCGCCGGCTTTGCGCCCGAGGAAATCGTGTTGCAATGCGGCTCGGGCGTCTCGGCGTGTCACAACCTGATCGCGATGGAAATTGCCGGCTTGCCCGGCGCGCGCCTCTACCCCGGTTCGTGGAGCGAGTGGTGCAGTGACCCGGCGAGGCCGGTCGCCCGTTAGGGCCGGCTGCGCTTGCTCATGCTGCGTTGCGGCGGACCTTGCATAGCGCTGCTATGCGGCGGCCCGCCACGCCTTGCCTGAGCTGCGCTCGCTCGGCCCGGTGGTCGGACTGTTTCTGAATTGCTTTTCTCTGCGACCTCTGCGTCTCTGCGCGCTCTGCGTTGAAAGAGGTTTGGCCCGACCGCGAGAGCGGCGGTGCTTCAGCCAGCGCTGATCGTTTCGATCGCCCCGGAGAGCGCGCGTTCGAAAATCGCCTCGTCCTCGACGATGATGGCGTTGCCGTCGCGAACCTGGCGCGCAAGGGCTTCGGGGGTGATCGCAATGGCTTTTGCCGAGCGGTGATTGCTGAAGAGCAGGATGCCGCGCTGCGGGCTGATCCAGTGCAGGCGCTCGCGGTAGGCGACGATTTCCCCGGCTGACTCCTCGCCCTCGGCGCGCTCGTGAAACTCGACCCAGTCGCCGCGCTGCAGGGCGCTGACCTGACGGAAGATGTCGCGATCGTTGGCGCGCCAGATCGGCGCGGCGCCGACGAGTTCGACCTCCTCGACCTCGACGCCGTTATCGACGCTGCGCGTGACGAAGAGCTCGCCGTCGCTGTTGGCGGCGAGATCCGGCGCCGGGAGAAGGGCGTCGGCGGCCTCCGCCGGCGGCGCTTCCTGAGGCGGTGGTGGGGCAGCCTGCGCCTCGCCGCGCAAGGCGCAGGCGTGGCAGCGCACGAGCGCGTCGAAAAACGCATCGCGCTGCGCGGCGGTCGCGGCGATGCTGTCGAGCCCCGCATTGATCCGGGCAAGCAGGCCCGGCAGCATGCCGATCAGGCGCAGGCGATCGTCGGGCGACTTCTTCGCCTGGACGCTCCACGCGAGGTCCTTCATCAGCGCGTTCGCCGCTTGCCATTCGTCGCTGTCGACGTCGTGATTGAGGGCGGTCGATTGCAGCACGCCGACCCAGTGTTCGGCGAGGAAGGCGTCGATCAGCGTCGGCTGCGGCGCGCCCGCGCTGAAGTCCTGTACCGCCTTGCGCGCACGCGCCCAGGCTTCGAGTTCGCGTTCGCGGCGCAGCACGGTGTCGGCGGCGGCGAGCGCCGTCGTTTCCTCTTCGCCGTCGCGCGCGCCGACAAATTCCTCGAGTTCGGCGAGCGCCGTTGCGAAGATTTCGACCTCGCTCGCGAAATCGCGCTGGATGCGATCGACGAGTTCGGCGAGCTTGCGATAAAACGGGTCGGCCTCGTCGACCGAACGGCCCCAGCGCACCGAGATCCCCGAGACGCTGCCAAGGAAGCGCCGCGCCGGATGCTGCCGGTCCGAGAAAAAGGTCGAATCGAGCATCGCGACCTTGAGCACCGGAATCTGCAAACGGCTGATCAGCGCTTTCACCGCCACCGGCAGGTGCGCGTCGTCAAAAATGAAATCGAAAAGCATCGCGACGACATCGATCGTCACCGACGCCAGCCCGCCGAGTGCCTTGGCATCGTCGGAGTCGCGCACGATGCGCACCTCGTTGATGATGGCCTGGCCGGGGTCCGCTGGCGCGGCTTGCGACTGTTGCGACAGTTGTGAGACGCGCAACTCGTCGAGCGAGGAGACGAGAAACTGACGAATCGCCGCGCTGTCGATGGCGGCGTTTTGAGCAGACGCCGCCGGCGGGTGCGCGCTGTCGGCGGCGCCGGTTGACGGCAACGCGTTCGAGGCGTGCGTAGCCTGAGGCGCGAGCGGCCGTTCGCCGCGCGCCTGCGCCAGCCTTTGCAGCGCTTCGAGGATGCCTTCGCCGCTTGCGCTGCCCGCAGGCCCGCCGCTCTGCCAGGATGAGGCGACAGCGTTGCTGCCGCCCTGCCCCGGCGCCGTGCCGCCCGGCGCTGTCGATGGCAACGGCGGAAGATTGGGCAGGACGGTGCTGCGCCGGTAGTTGCGCTTGAAATCCGGCAGGATGCCGCGCTCGATCAGATGGGCGTTGGTGTCGCGATACGCCGCCGGCAGCTCGAGGTGCAGGTGACGCTCAAGGCGGCGCATCAACAGCAGGCGTGAATTTCCATCCGCGCCTATCGTTGCGCAGGCATCCGAGAGCGCGCGGCAGACGATCAGCGGCGCGAGCGGATTGCTGCCCTCGACGGGCTCACTGTCGCCGAGCAGGACGGCGACGCGGCGATTGAGCGTGTACAACTCCTCGTCGCAGGATTCGCCAAGCTGGGCGGCAAACTCGCGAATGACGATGTGCTCGGAGAGTTCGTCGTCGTTGACCAGGGCCAGCCCTTCGAAGTCGGGCAGCTCGAGCGGCGTTGCGACGGCCGCCGCCTTTTCCTGGTTCTGGCAGCGCTCGGCTTCGGCGGACAGATTGCGCCGGAAGGTATCGACGAGGCGCGGCCAGTCCTTCTCGATCTCGGCGCGCAAGTCAAGGTAGGAAGTCTGCTGCAAGCGATCGCGCGTCGAATCGGCGAGGACGAAAAGCTCTTCTGAAACCGGCGCGGCGGCGCTCTTCATCCACAGGCTCAGCCGCTCGACGAAAAGATCGCGACACTCCGCGAGCAGGCGTTGGCCCGGGCTGCGATCGCGGCGCAGGCCATTGAGCGAGACGACGCGGTTTGCCTCGGTCGCGGCTTTAGACACGGGCCAGGCTCGCGCCGAAAGACGCCGGGGGCAGGGGCAAGCGACGGTGCTTCAATCCTTGCATCTTCATCAATCCGCTTTCTGGAAGTTCCGCTGCCATCGCCTCCTGCGAGGCCTTAGGCCGGTCACTTTGCGTCTCCGTCTTTCGACGGGTTTGCCTTTTTCAGAGACCGTGAGATCGACGGCCACGGCGACTGCGGCCGCCACGAGCGCGCTTGACCGTGTACGTCCGGCCTTGCATCGATGGCGACGAGATTGCGGTCTATGGTAGCGCAAAGCATCAGGAAATCAATAGCGGTCCCCACGGTCCTCCTCCGTCTGCACGGCGATCGCCCAGCGCACGTGCTCACGCACGAGCGGAGAGGGGTGCTCGCTGCGCGAGTGCAGCGCGGCGAGCGTCTCGGTCGTGCGCGGCGCATTGCCGAGCGCGACGGCGATATTGCGCAGCCAGCGCTCGTGACCGATGCGGCGGATCGGGCTGCCGGCGAGGCGCTCGTTGAAGTCCTCTTCGCTCCACGCGAAAAGCTCGACGAGCGGGCGGTGGTCGAGCCCGTTGCGCACGGCAAAAGCCGGGTCACCGATGCCTGCAAAGTCGTTCCATGGACAGCAGAGCTGGCAATCGTCGCAGCCGTAGATGCGGTTGCCGATGAGGCGGCGAAACTCGAGCGGAATGGGGCCGTGCAACTCGATCGTAAGATAGGAAATGCAGCGCCGCGCGTCGACTTCGTAAGGCGCGACGATGGCGCCGGTCGGGCAGGCGTCGATGCAGCGCGAGCAGGTGCCGCAATGTTCGGCAATTGCCGCATCGGCAGGCAGCGGCAGATTGCAGTAAAGCTCGCCGAGAAAATGCCACGAGCCCTGACGGGTGAGCGAGAGCGTGTGTTTGCCTCGCCACGCGATCCCCGACTTTCGGGCGAACTCGACTTCCATCACCGGCGCCGAGTCCGAGAAGACGCGATAGTGAAACGGTGTGCCGGCAGCCGTGCACGCGAGCGCGATGCGATCGGCGAGTTTCTGCAGGCGTTTGCGCACGATCTTGTGGTAATCGGCACAGAGCGCATAACGCGAGACGCAGGCCGTCGCCGTGTTGGCAAGCGCCCGCTCGCCGTCTTCAGCCTGCGGCCAATAGGGCAGGCGCACCGAGACGATCGAACGCGTGGCCGCGACGAGCGCCTGCGGGCGGGCGCGTAGCGCGGCGTGTTTGGCCATATAATCCATTTCGCCGTGGCGACCGAGTTCGAGCCAGCGCATGAGCCCGGGCAGCGCCTCCGAGACGTCGGCGTCGGCAATGCCGACCTCGGCAAAGCCGAGCGCTTTTCCCCAGGTTTTTATATCGCTCGCGAGCGCGGCAAAATCGGCCTCACGCCAGGGCGCCGCCGATTGGGCTTCTATCGCAGATTCCTTGTCTTCCATGGTCCCCATGATAATGCCGCAAACCGACACGAAGGACGACCTGACGCTCAAGCTTCCCGACGCGGCGGCGACGATGGCGCTCGGTCGCGCGCTTGCCCCCTTACTCCTGCCCGCTTGCGTGATCTGGCTCGAAGGCGATCTTGGCGCCGGCAAGACGACGCTCGTGCGCGCGCTGCTGCGCGCGCGCGGCCACGAAGGCGCCGTGAAAAGCCCTACTTACTCGCTGGTTGAAGTTTATGTAGTTTCGAATATATACTGGTATCACTTTGATTTTTATCGGTTCAACGAACCAGAAGAGTTTGAGGATGCGGGCTTGGGCGAATACTTCAGGGACGATGCGATTTGCCTCGTCGAGTGGCCGGCCAAAGCCATGCCCTATGTTCCGGCAGCCGACCTCTCGCTGGTTTTTCGCTTTGCGTCCGCTGGCGACCGTCCGGACGACCCCGGCCTCAGGAAATCAACCGAGGACGCGCGCATCGTTGAACTGCGCGCGCGCACCGAGGCCGGGCGGCAATGTCTGAAAACACTTGCCAGTTTTTGCGCCGGCGCGAGCTGATCAGGTTCGCGGGCGCTTCGCTCGTTCTCCTCGTCACCCCCGTCGCCCGCGCCGCGCCTGACCGCGGGCCGGGAATCATCGCCGTTCGCGTCTGGCCGGCGGCCGATTACACGCGCGTTGCGATCGAGCTCGGCGCGCCGCTGAAATTTACCCACTTCACGATCAAGAACCCTGACCGCCTCGTCGTCGACCTTGAAGGCGTCGAGTTCAACAGCGTCCTCGAGAGCCTGTCGAACAAGATCGCCGCCGACGATCCGAACATCCGGCTGCTGCGCGCCGGCCGCTTTAAGCCCGGCGTCGTGCGCCTCGTCATGGAACTCAAGAACGAAGTCAAACCGCAGGTTTTCGAGCTGCCGCCGGCCGGAGAATACGGACACCGGCTCGTGCTCGACGTGTATCCGCTCGAGCCGCCCGATCCCTTGCTGCAACTGCTCGCGCGCAACGAAGCGCTGTCGGGCGGCGGCGCGAGTGGCAAGGGACCCGATCTCGTCGTCGACGGCAAGCCGCAAACGCGCGCCGGCAAACCCATCGTCGATCGTCTGGTGACGATCACGCTCGACCCCGGGCACGGCGGCGAAGACCCGGGCGCAGTCGGCCGCGGTGGCACCTACGAGAAGCACGTCACGCTCGCGGTGGCGAAGCGCCTCAAGGCGAAGATCGACGCCGAGCCGAACATGCGCGCGGTGCTGACGCGCGACACCGACTACTTCGTGCCGCTGCAAATGCGCGTGCAAAAAGCGCGGCGCATCCACTCCGATCTCTTCGTCTCGATCCACGCCGATGCTTTCGTGCGCTCGGACGCCAACGGCTCGTCGGTTTTCGCGCTTTCGGAAAGTGGCGCCTCGAGTTCGGCGGCGCGCTACCTTGCGCAGAAGGAAAACGCCGCCGACCTCATCGGCGGCGTCAATCTCGACGTCAAGGACCCGATGCTCGCGCGCACACTGCTTGATCTTTCGCAGACGGCGACGATCAGCGACAGCCTGAAGCTCGGCAAGGCCGTCCTCCGTGAAATCGGCGGCATCAACCGGCTGCATAAGGGCAGCGTCGAGCAGGCCGGGTTCGCCGTTCTCAAGGCGCCCGACATCCCGTCGATCCTGATCGAAACGGCGTTCATCTCGAATCCCGAAGAAGAGCGGCGGCTCAACGACGACGCCTACCAGGACAAGATGGCCGAAGCGATCATCTCCGGCATCCGCAAATATTTCGCCCACAACCCGCCGCTTGCCAAATCGAAGCTGGCGCGGCTGTAGCGGCTTTTTCCAGGCGCTTTTTGCCGCGAAGCGATTAGTCTCCAATTAGGTTTTGCAATATCCGGCGACGCTGTTAAAATGCCGACCCTGCACACGACGTTGAATGCAGAGCCGCTGTAGCTCAGTTGGTAGAGCAGCGCATTCGTAATGCGAAGGTCGCCAGTTCGACTCCGGCCAGCGGCACCAGTGATACCAAGGAAGAAGCCCAGCTCACAAGGTTGGGCTTTTTGTTATCTGGAGTTCGTTGCTCCCGTATTGCTCCCCGCTCATCGATTGTGCGTTACCGCGGTAGATTTCGTCGATCCTGCGGCCCTCGCTGCGAGTTCTCACCGACTTAACGAGTCCGTTTCATCGACTCTGCCCAAGAGTTATCTCTTTGCTGATCGACGACAAAACTGCACCCGTTGCCATCGGTCGCGAGAGGGGCAGCCATTGGCTGCCCCTCTCGCGAACTCGGGAGCGGCCTTTCAAGTTGCCAACTCCAATGCGTCGACTTCAGCTGCCCAACTTCGCTGCGCCCGAGCGCCGGCGCAGTTTAGGTACGAACAGGCCGGTCGCAGCAAGCAGCGCCAGAGGCAGGCTGCCTGGCTCTGGCACATTGTTCGGGCAGGGCGGCTGGCCAGGCTGGCCACACTGAATCACCGTGCCAGCGCCGCCGCCGATGATGTAGCTGCGTTGGTTGCCGTCAAACGCCAGAGTCGTCAGGCCACCGAAGTCGCCGCTGAAGCTGTTGTGGCAGGGGCCGGCGTTGGCATCGATGTCGGAGTTGGACAAGCCCGGGAACGCGGCTTGACCAGCCGCAGTGAGCGTCGCCCCGGTCGAATTACAGCCGCCGGTTGCAATGATGCCCGGCAACAGCGCCGACAGCCAGCCATAGGCGTCGGTGCCAGACCCGTGAGCCATGATGCCGCCGCCCGAAGCGCCAAAGGCGTTGATGGCGGCTGCGTTGGCCGTCAGTGCCGCGCCTTCGAGACTGTCCAGGTCATTGACGGCGCCCGTGCCGGAGAACCAGAGCATGCCGGGGTTTACGACGCCGCCGGCGAGGTCAGCGAAGAATTGGTTGATGGCCGTTGCGCCGTCCAGGTACAGGACGGACTTGCCGAGTTCCAGCGCCGCGAAGTGGATGCCCGCGCCGGCGTTCCCCCCCAACGCAGTGCTGTCTGCCGAACCAAGCGCGACGATGTCGTGCGTCAGCGTGCCGGCGCGCGTCTGGCTGCCGAGCACGTTGCCCACGGCTTTCTCGATGTAGAGCCAGCCCTCGTTGTTCTGGCCGGCGATGGTGGTGCCGCCGGTTCGCGTGCCGTGATCGGTGAGGTCGTCACCACCTAGGATCACCGGACCAGCCAGCACCATGCCGGATGAACAGGCAAGAGCGACCGCCGCGGCAAGTTGGCGTATTGATTGGTTCATGAAATTACCTCCAATTTAAGATTGATTCAATAACCGACGCGGTCTCGAGTCAAAGCGCGAAACTCGACGGAAGAAGCGAACTTCGCGCCCATCACTTGACGTGACGAAGGAATTGAAAGTGATCGCGGATACATTGCCTGAAACCATTTGCAGAACACACCGGCGAGTAAAGCAAGTCTTGTCTTCATAACCGACCTCCAAGACCCGGCTGGCGGCGGGTCGCCAGTCTGGAGGGGCAGAAGCAATTGCCGTACCGAGAATGTGAGCAAGTTAAAAAACCCATGAATGCATTGGCTTAGCTGGCGATTACAAAGAAGAACCGTTCTCAATTAACCATGTCGTAAACAGGGGATGTCAAACGTTTCGACAAGTCCCCCATTGTATTTTTCTGCAAGTTGATCGGCGCCGGGCAAGCTACGCGGCATCTCCTAGCGACAGGATTTCTCAGCGCTCTCGCTGGTTGCACAGCCTGTTTGAAGGGCCGGGCCCATTGGGGGAATCACTGCTGCGCGGCGACGATAAATGCAAGGAGAAATTTTTCAGGGGTTTTGAATTCGCCGCAGATTGTGGTGGTCTTGTGGTTTTCAACCGACAACCACGCCAACTAACCTCTGATTCCATTGTTACAAGAAGTCGAGAAGTGCGGCACCGAACCCCGGTCAGCGGCACGGGTTATGTCAATGTCAAAAAAAGCCGCAAGAGCGGCTTTTTTTCGTCTACGATTAGCACCATGTTTAGGCCATTATCATTTATGGACGTTCACGGCGGTTCGAGATGAAGACCATGATCATCAAATCGGCGCGACGAAGGAAGGGCGCCCGGCGCCATTTGCCCTCGACCGTTGCCGGCGTATTGCTGGTCCTTGCCGGTGTGACGCTGGCTGTTGCTTTCTTCGCGTCGTTTCTCCGGACGCAGGCGACGGTGGAGGCGGGTTCCGTCAGGGTGGTAGCGTTATCGCTCGAACGCCTGGCGGGTGACGATGAGCCTTTCGTGACGGCGCTGATCAGGAATTCCTCGCCTGCCGACGTGAGAGATCTCACTTTTTCATTAGATCTCGGTGGAGCAGAAATCCAGTTTTCCCGTTCGCGAAGATCGGCGCCGGACAAATCGGGTGTGGTCGCGGCGGGGAGCGAAGCGCGAATTCCGGTTGCCCCCGTGTCCGAATTCCTGGCGGGGCTCAAACTCAAATGTCCCGGATGTTTTTATCTCGGGAGCAGCGCCGTCAACGACATGCCGAAACAGATCAGAGCCGACTTTTGTCGGGATTTCGTCGAGCGCGGACTCGCCTGTCGGATGGATTACGGCGCCTATCCGCTCGTCCTCAAGCAACAGTTCAAGGTGGGCCGCGCCGGCACCAGCTCTGATCAACAAGCCGTCTACGCCTACCTGTCGAGTACGGCGAAGACGCCCTACGTTGTACCGAATAAGTGAGCAGCGCTGCGCTGCTTCCCCGACGCCTCGCTGTCGCGACGCGCCGCCGCGAGAAGACGAGGCCTTTCGTTCGAGCAACTGTTCTGCCTTCGCTTCAGTCACGAGAATCCTGCCGGTGGGCACTGCAAACCCTGTTGCATCTTGCCGATTCTCGCCTCCCGGCTTCTGCCCTGCTCTTCCTTCCGTCGCCGGTTCCATTGAACGCACAAAAGTGACCGCTGGTCGGCTATTGCTGGAAATAAATCGCGCATTGTTCTAAAAAAGCCATGACGTCGACATTTGCCGGATGTCATTCTTAAAGGCTTATGTCATGGCGGCCGACTGGCTTCAGGAACAGCTGAAGTCGACCGGGTGCGCCCCAGGTTTTATTTCGAGCGATTCTTCAGCCCCGGCCGTTCGCAAGCACAGACCGGCGCCTCGCGAGGTGGATCAATGAAGACGAATGCCGGCTTCACGCTGATTGAATTACTGATCGTGGTTGCGCTCATCGGAATCCTGGCCGCGATTGCGATCCCGAACTACAGCGAGTACGTGATACGCGGCAAGATCACCGACGGGCTGGCGGTGCTGTCGCAGATGAGCACCAAGATGGAGCAGCACTTCCAGGACAACCGCGATTACCTTGCCGCGTGCGGAGTGGGGGGAGTTGCTCCGCAACCGACCGCTACAAGGAACTTCACGTTCTCATGCCCGGTGCTTAACAGCACGACCTACCTCGTCCGGGCGACGGGAATCAACCAGATGGCCGGCTTTAGTTACACCATCGCTCCGAATGACGTGAAGAGAACGGAATCGGTCGGCGCCGGCTGGCCACCCATCACAGCTAATTGCTGGGTAAGAAGCAAGAGCGGGTGCTGAATCATGGCAGACCGGCATAAGGGCTTCACGCTCATCGAACTGGCCGTCGCCATGGCAGTTATCGCCGTGCTGCTCGGACTTGGCATCCCGCAATTGACGGCTTATCTGCAAAACGCCAAGGTGCGGGCCGCCGCCGCTCCCGTTGCCGCGCTGCCCTTGTTCACGGCGAGCGACGCCAGCGGCACGCGGCAGCAGATCACCAAGGTCGCCAGCGTCATCGCGCACCCGGCAGGCGGTGTCCTTGTCATTTTTGGTACCGGCTCATGGCTCGATACCGAGGACGCGCAGGGCCCGTATGCCACCGATTCGCTTTACGGCATATGGGACAGGCAGGACGGGACGCGGGTCACGCGTTCGCGCCTGCAACGCCAGCAAGTGCTGATGCACGTCAGCCTCGACAATGCGGGCCGCGTCAGATCGCCGAATGCGAACTGCACGGCCGGCGAGCCCGACTGTTACGTCGTCGTCTCGAACTGCGCGGTGAACTATACGAGCGGCGAGCGGGTGCCGACGAATCTCGCCGAGCCGCTTTGTCCGGCGGCCATTGCGCGCGCCGCGAACGAGCCGCAGCAACTCGGCTGGGTGCTCGACCTGCCCGGAAACGGCGAGCGCACCCGCTCCTCGGCGCCCTTCTTCAACGGCATGAACGTCGGCTTCACGACGCTGACGCCGTCGCCCGACCTGTGCCAGGGCAGTACCGTGGGCATGGAATACCAGTTGTCGGCGCTGAGCGGCGGGGCGCCGACGACGCCGATCTACTACACCGGCAGTGCGAGCGGACTGACGTTGCTCACCCCCGTCAGCGGCCAGAGCTTCAGCGTTGCCGTCGGCGGCGTCAGCCTGCCCGGCGGCGCCAGCGACACGCCGGTTCGCTTCACGATCAACCCGGCGCCGGCCGTTCCGCCGCCAGACGGCGTCGCTTCGCCGGTGCTGCGCGTTCCCGAGCTGCCGCGCGGCGTGCCGGGCGATCCGGTCAATTGTGCGAGTGCGGCGAGCTGCGCCGAAATCGCGCAAAACAACTACATCCCGGGTTGGGGGTTCCTCAAGGACTTTTCGGACGTCTCTTATCTGTGCGTCGCGCCGGCCGAGGGGGGCGGGTGTTCGGCTTACAACTACAAGGTCAAGCCAGCTTCGCGCCTGACCTGGAAACAGATTTTCCGATGAGCCGGCGGAGGAGGGCGCGATGACTGAGCGGAACGCTGGATTTACGCTGCTCGAACTGATGGTCGCCGTCGCCGTCATCGGCATTCTGGCGGCGATCGCCTTGCCTTCCTACGAGGAATTCATGCGCAAGGGACGGCGCAGCGAAGCGCGCAACGCGATGCTCGAAATGGCGCAAATGCAGGAGCGCTACTTCAGCAACAACCTGAGCTATATCGCCGTTGCCGGCGCACCGGCTGCGAGCAGTTTCGGTCAGAACTACTCGGGCAAGGCAACAGCGCCGACCTATTCGATCGCCGTGGCGGCCAGCGCGGGGCTGCCGATCACCGCTTCCTTCACGATCACGGCGACGATCGCGAGTGGCTACGCGGACCCGAGCTGCGGCACGATGACGCTCAACAACCTCGGCGACAAGAGCCCGGCCGCCTGCTGGTGAGTCGCTGCAAAAAGGGGCCTCTTCAGCCCTCTCCGAGCATGCCGCGCTCGCGCACGAAAGCGATTACCGCGGCGAGCCCCTCGCCGGTCTTGAGGTTGGTGAAGACGAAAGGGCGCTCGCCGCGCTGCAGCTTGGCGTCGTGCGCCATGACTTCGAGCGAGGCGCCGACCATGGGCGCCAGGTCGATCTTGTTGATGATCAGGAGGTCGGACTTGGTGATGCCCGGCCCGCCCTTGCGCGGGATCTTCTCGCCGGCGGCGACGTCGATGACGTAGAGCGTGAGATCGGAAAGCTCGGGCGAAAAAGTCGCCGCAAGGTTGTCGCCGCCCGACTCGACGAGGATCAGCTCGAGCCTGGGAAAGGCGCGCTGCAGGCGGTCGATCGCCTCGAGGTTGATCGAAGCGTCTTCGCGAATGGCCGTGTGCGGGCAACCGCCAGTCTCGACGCCGATGATGCGTTCGGCCGGCAGCGCCGAATGCATGACGAGGAATTTGGCGTCCTCGGCGGTGTAGATGTCGTTGGTCACGACCGCCATATCGATCGTCTCACGCAGCGCCAGGCACAGCGCGAGCGTCAGCGCCGTCTTGCCCGAGCCGACGGGGCCGCCGATGCCGACGCGAAGCGGGGATGAATGACTCATGTCTGGTCCTCGATGAAGGGGAGTCCGCTTAAGCGATAAAGACGCATGGGGCGCTTTGCCATTTCATGACCTGAAGAGGCGCGAATACTGCGTCTCGTGGCGCGCGCTGGAGATCGCAAAAGCCGGCGCGAGGTTGCTCCACTCGTCTTCGGGAAGGAGCAGCGCGCGCTCGGCGACGCCGGGGATGCGTTCGCCGAGCTGGGCAAGCAGGCGCTGGCCGGCGGCCTGGCCGAGCGGAACGCTCTTCAGTGCCGCCATCACCTGGTTTTCGGCCCATGACCAGAGGTAGCCCGCGATGGCCTCGTGCGCATCGATCGCCCAGGCGGCGGCGACGCCCGACCATGCCGTCGGAAAAGCCGTCTCGGGCAGATCGGCGAGCGTCTGGCGCAGGGCCGCGAGCGCCGGGTCGCCCAGGTCGGCAAGCAGGCGTTTCAAGGAAAAACCCATTTGCAGCGACTCGCTGCGCAGCTCGAGCGCTTCGCGACTTGCCAGGAACTCGCCATTGAGGCGGAAGACCTCGTTGCGCTCGCCCGCCTGCCAGGCACGCATCAGCTTGCCGACGAGCGGCGCTTCGAAGCGGCCGATCGCGTACGTCAGAAGATCGCCTATCCACGCTCCGGCGCTCGCCTCGTCGTGCACGCGGCGCGACTCGACGGCCCATTCGAGGCCTTGCGAATACGTGTAGGCGCCGACCGGCAGCGTCGGACTGACGAGCTGCAGCAGGCGCAGCGCCGCGATTTTATGAGCAGGCGTCACGAGCGCGTTCCCGGCTTGAACTCGTGAATTTTCGCCGGCGAGCGATGCGGGCCGTGTCCCGGGTCATGCGCGTGCTGGTGCCCGGCGGCCGCGCCGTAAGCGCCGGACTCGGGCGCGAACGGCGCGAGCGTTTCGGCGACCGCGCAGCCAAGGCCGCGCAGCATGCCGGCGAGCACGTGGTCGGCCTGAAAGCGCAGGCGGCCGCCGCCGCCCTCGGTCGCGATCTCGACCGGCACGTGGCGGTTGCCGAGGTGGTAGGCGGCACGCGCGAGCAGCAGCGGCGTCGCGGCGAAAGCGTCGATCAGCCGTTCGGGCGCGGCGACGACTTCGACGACGACACTTTCATCCTCGGCGAGCAGGCGATCGCCGCCCCGCAGCTCGTCGCCGCGCTCGAGAAAGATGCCGGCGGCGCGGCCCGAGGCGAGCGTCACCTTGAGGCGGCTGCGCTTCCTCTCGTCGTAGGCGAGTTCGACCGAATCGGTCGGCGGCAGCTCGGTACGTCGGTTGAAGATCAGCATTCGCGTTGCCTTCAGAAGAGAAAATAACGCTGGGCAAGCGGCAGCGAAGTCGCCGCTTCGCAGACGAGGAGTTCGCCGTCGGCGCGCACGACGTAGGTCTCGGGGTCGACGTCGATCTTGGGCGTCGCGCCGTTGCGCACCATGTCCGACTTTCTCAGCTGGCGCGTCCCGGCAACGGCAATCAGCGTTTTCCCGAGGCCAAGCCCGGCGATGGCCGGATTGGCGAGCGCGGCCTGCGAGACAAAGGTCACCGAGGTCTTGAGCGCGCGGCCGAAGGCACCGAACATCGGCCGATAGTGCACGGGCTGCGGCGTCGGGATCGACGCGTTCGGGTCGCCCATGGCGGCGGCGGCGATCATCCCCCCCTTTACAATCAGGCTCGGCTTGACGCCGAAGAAGGCGGGGCGCCAGAGCACGAGGTCGGCAAGCTTGCCGGGCTCGATCGAGCCGACGACGTGCGCGATGCCGTGCGTGATCGCCGGGTTGATCGTGTATTTGGCGATGTAGCGCTTGACGCGCTCGTTGTCGTTGCGCGCGTTGTCACCCTCCAGCGTGCCGCGCTGCAGCTTCATCTTGTGCGCGGTCTGCCAGGTGCGGATGATGACTTCGCCGACGCGGCCCATCGCCTGCGAATCCGAGCTCATCATCGAGAAGGCGCCAAGGTCGTGCAGGATGTCTTCGGCGGCGATCGTTTCGCGGCGGATACGCGATTCGGCAAAAGCGATGTCCTCGGCAATCGCCGGGTCGAGGTGATGGCAGACCATCAGCATGTCGAGGTGCTCGTCGATGGTGTTGACCGTGTGTGGGCGGGTCGGGTTCGTCGAGGACGGCAACACATGGGATCGGGACGCGACGGTGATGATGTCGGGGGCGTGACCGCCCCCTGCTCCCTCGGTGTGATAGGCGT
>CAZALA010000068.1:0-18238 GCA_964485725.1 uncultured Propionivibrio sp.
CCAGGAATTCCACGGCTGGGGAACGACGATCGGCGAAGAGGTCGAACGCATCACCGAAGTTCGTCAGCTGCTGCGCGAAATCAACCTGGGCGCCACCGCGATCGGCACCATGGTCACCGCCGCGCCGGGCTATCCCGAGCTCGCGACCAAATACCTCTCCGAGCTCACCGACAACACTTTCATCCTCGGCGGCGACCTCGTCGAGGCGACCTCCGACACCGGCGCCTACGTGCTGCTCTCGGGCGTGCTCAAACGGACCTCGTCGAAGCTCACCAAGATCTGCAACGACCTGCGCCTGCTGGCCTCCGGTCCGCGTTGCGGCTTCAACGAGATCAACCTGCCGCAGATGCAGCCGGGCAGCTCGATCATGCCGGGCAAGGTCAATCCGGTGATTCCCGAAGTCGTGAACCAGACGAGCTTCCTCGTCATCGGCCTCGATCTCACGGTGACGCTGGCCGCCTCCGCCGGGCAACTGCAGTTGAACGTGATGGAACCGGTCATCACCTACGCCTTGTTCACGTCGATCCACACGATGGAGAACGCCGTCAACAGCCTGCGCGTCAATTGCGTCGACGGCATCACCGCCAACATCGAGCACTCGCGCGACATGGTGCTGAACTCGCTTGGCATCATCACCGTGCTCAAGCCGTCGCTCGGCTACAAGCAGTGTGCGGAGATCGCTCGCGAAGGCTACGAGACCGGCAAGTCGCTGCACGACATCGTCGTCAAGGAGCGCAAGCTGATGACGCAGGAACACTGGGACGCGGTCTTCTCCTTCGAGAACCTGATCAACCCCAAGTTCGAACAATGATCAGGCCGCGATCCGTAACCGCAGGCGTGGTGCTTCGGGTGCGACCGGAAAGTGGAAGACACCTAGAGAATGAGGCCGGAAAAAACAAAGCCGAGAACGACGGCAAAGAAAATCGTCAAAACGCCCGGGATCAGGAAGGGGTGGTCGAAAACATACTTGCCGATGCGTGTCGAACCGGTATCGTCGAATTCAACGGCCGCAATCAGCGTCGGATAGGTGGGCAGCACAAAGAGCGCGCTGACGGCCGCGAATGCGGCAATGGCGGCCCCCGGTGCGACGCCCAGGGAGAGGGCGACCGGCATCAGCGCCTTGGTGGTCGCGGCCTGTGAATACAGCAACATGGCGGCAAAGAACAGAACGACGGCGAGCATCCAGGGCATTTCGGCGAGCAGGTTGTCGGCAAAGACATTGATCGCCTCGAGATGGGCGGCAACGAAGGTCGTGCCGAGCCAGGCCACACCGAGAACGCAGACACAGGCACTCATGCCTGATTTGAAGGTGGCTGCATTGACGATGTTCTTGGCGTCGATTCCGCAAGAGAAGCTGATCAGCGCCGCCGCGGCGAGCATGAAAGTGATGATGGCATGGTCCCTCGCCATGACCGGGTCCTTGATCAGGGCGACCGTCGGGCTGATCGCCGTGGCGTAGACCACCACACAGAGGATGGCCAGGCAGAAAATGACGACCGATCGTTTCGCGCCGGGTGGCAGTGCCTGGCGTTCGGCGCGATCGACGTTCTGCTTTACCCGCCCGCTCGAGAGCCGTTCCTGGTAAATCGGATCGTCTTTGAGCTCCACGCCCGAGAAGTTGGAGACCACCGCGCCCAGCATGACCGCAAGGAAGGTGCTGGGGATGACGATGAGCAGGAGCTGGACATAATCGACGCCGATTTTTTCGAGCTCGGAGGCGAAAAAGATCACCGCGGCCGAAATCGGCGAGGCGGTCACCGCGATCTGCGAGGCGACCGTGGCAATCGAAAGGGGCCGCGAGGGCCGCACGCCTGCCCGCTTGGCGACCTCGGCGATGACTGGCAGCGTTAGCAGCGCCGTCGTCCCGGTCCCGGTAAACAGCGTCATCGAATAGGTGACGAGCGGCGCGAGGAAAGTGATGTAGCGGGGATTGCTCTTGAGCACTTTTTCGGCCACTCGCACGAGGTAGTCAAGGCCGCCGGCCTCCTGCATGGAGGCGATCGCCGCGATGACGCCCATGATGATGAGAATGACGTCGGTCGGAATGTTGCCGGGTCTCAGACCGAAGACGATCGCCAGGACGAGAACGCCGAAGCCGCCGGCAAAGCCGATGCCGATGCTGCCGAGCCTCGCTCCCAGCCAGATAAAGAACAGGACAACGGCGAGTTCAACCATCCACATGGCTCATCTCCTGAACGAAGCCCGGCGCCCGAGAAACGAAGTCCCGGTCGAAAGACAACTTGTGTTTGCTGTTCTCCATGGCTCGGCCGGCGCAGCCTTCACGGGATTTGATACGAACCGCTGATATCCTGCGAAAAGCCCGCGATCTCGGTTTCGTTTGGCTTGTCCGATGGCCCGAACAGCATCGTCGACCAGGTGAAGTTCAAAGTACCGATGATGCCCTGTGCCTTCCCGGTGCCGCCGACAATTTCGCCCGTGACGCGGCTTCCTTCCTGCACTTGCGAGCCTTTCAGCGTCAGGTAAATTTCATTCCCGGCGAGATTGCGCCAAACGCAGCGAATGCTGCTGTCCGTAGCCGAGTCGGCAAGGCCGATGCATCGGGCCCAGAAATCCTTGTCGTCGCCGATTCCGCTCTTCAGGCGAACGTGTCCCGACAGTCTGAAGACCGAGCTTTCCCTCGCCTTGCCCAGGGCCAGAACCTCTTTTGAACCATTGGCGACCCAGGTTCCGGAAAAGGAATTCTTTTCTGCCGCATGGCTGCTTGCGGCGAGCTGCTCAAAGCAGAAAAGATGCAAAACCGCCAATACGACCAGGGGAGGGAAGATTCTCGGCTTGAAACCCATAAGACCTCCGTTGCGACCTGTCGGACTTTGCTTCGTTGCCGACGAACTGCGCTGCAAGGACATTGCGCCATCGACTCATGAATACGGCTCGATGCGCGCCGCTGCCCGGTACGCATTTCTTGCGTCATTTGTTTCAAGATGCGGCTTCAAGTTTCGGCCCCTGCCATGCCAGTCGGATTTTCCCCTGTTCGCTATGCCAGTCAAGTCGCCATTGATCATCTTCGAGGGCCCGACTCCCCTTCCCGGCATCGGCGATCGCTGCACCCGGCATGGCGTTTGCCCCAAGCATTCCGGCTTGGCCAAAAGCGCCGGGTGTCCCTCAACAACTGGATTTGGAAAGGTGGCCGTTCATGATGCACCTCATCGCAGTAGTCATAATCGGGTTTTTCGTCGGCATCGTCGCCAAGTTCCTGACCCCCGGCCGCGATCCGGGTGGTTTCATCCTCACCGCCCTGCTCGGCATTGCCGGCTCGCTGGTCGCAAGCTACCTCGGCCGCACCCTCGGCTGGTACGGGCCCACCGACCCGGCGGGCTTTGTCGCCTCGGTCGTCGGCGCGATCATCGTGCTGCTCGTCTATCGCCTCATCGCCCACCGCACCTAGCAGCGAGTCCTTATCCACAACCTGGCTTAAAGGAGAAGCGATGAGCATCTTCAAGACCATCCTCGCCAAACTCGGTTTCGGCGAGAAGAAGGACGACGCGGCGACGAACTCGGCTGACCTGGGGCTGGGCGCCGGCCACGCACCGCTCGCGAGTGGCACGACGAGCGAAATTCCGCCAGTGCCACCGCCGGCGACCGCGCCCGGCGCACCGCGCGCGATCACGCCGGTCGATGTGGTCGCGCAGCTTGAGCAGCGCGCCGCCACGCACGGCGAGAGACTCAACTGGCGCACGTCCATCGTCGACCTGATGAAGCTGCTCGGCCTCGACAGCAGCCTTGCCGCCCGCAAGGAGCTTGCCGGCGAGCTCGGCTGCCCGCCCGACAAGATGGCCGATTCGGCGCAAATGAACATGTGGCTGCACCGCACGGTTCTGCAAAAGCTCGCCGACAACGGCGGCAACGTTCCGAAGGATCTGCTGCACTAGGCGCGCGGAAAGTCGCTGCGGCGCGGCGATCGGCTGCAGCGACTGCGATCTTTGTCCGGATCGCGCCGAGCACTGTTCATTCGCGGTAGGATGCCGGCTTCGCCACCCGCCCCGACGGCCTGCACGCGCGGCCGTCCTTCTGCATGGACCTCACCGACTTCCTCGGCTTGCTGCTCTTCGCCGGGATCGGCTGGCTCTGGTATGACAGCCTCGCGGTGCGCGAAATCGCGGTGGCGGCAACCAGGTCGCTTTGCGTTGCCGAGAGCCTCCTGCTGCTCGACGACACCGTCGCCATCACCCGCATGAGCTTCGGGCGCGACGGCCGCGGCAGGCTGCGCCTGCGCCGCGTCTATGCCTTCGAGTTCAGCGACACCGGCAATGACCGCCGTTCCGGCAGTATCGCCCTGCTCGGCAGTCGCGTTCTCGTGATCAATCTCGACCGGCACTATCCTGCGCCGCCGACCCTGCTGCACTGAAGCGTCGCCGGCTGACGAGGCCGCTCATTGGCCAGCTTCGTGCCTGCGCGCGACAGGCCGTGCGCCGGCGTTAGCGCTTGCGGAGGAGCGACAAGTGCCGCATCATCGCGAGGTTCATCAAAACGCCAACAAGACCATGAATAAGCCCGGGCGCGAAGGCGCCGCAGCAGACCGCGTCAGCGCTGAGGGCGACGGCGCAGAGCGCGGCGAGTGCGCTGACGGGGACGAGCTGCCCGCGCTGCTGCAGGAGCAAGCGCCCAAGGCGGCGAGCTTGCCGCGCGACGTGCTCACCTGGGCGGCGCTCGTCGTCTCGTCGCTTGCCGCCGGCTGGCTTCTCGAGCTCAGGGGTTTCCCCGCCGCTTTCTTCGTCGGTCCGATGGCCTGCGCGGTGCTTTTCGGCCTTTGCGGCGCGCGCCTTGCGCCACCGCGCCAACTCTTTCTTGCCGCACAAGCGCTGATCGGCTGCGCGGTCGCCGAAAGCATCACCGGCGCGATCCTCGCAACAATCCTCACGCACTGGGCGGCGATGTCGCTGACCGTGGCGAGCACGGTTCTCGCCGGCGGCCTCGTCGGCTGGATGCTCGTCAAGGCGCGCGTCCTGCCCGGGACGACGGCGGCGCTCGGCTCGATCCCCGGCGGCGCCTCGGCGATGGTCGCTATGGCCGAGGCCTGTGGCGCCGACGCCCGTCTCGTCGCCCTGATGCACTATTTGCGCATCCTCCTCGTCGTCCTCACGGCTTCGGTCGCCGCGCATCTGTTGTCGAGCGGCGGCCTGCCCGCGAGCCCGGCGATCGCGCCGGCGCTGACCCTGACGCTTGCCGGCGGCTCGGCGCGTGAGGCGCTGCTGTCGACGCTCGCCCTGGCGCTCGGCGGGGGGTACCTCGGCTACCGGCTGCGTCTTCCGGCGGGCGTGCTGCTCGTGCCGATGGTCCTCGGCGGCGCCTTGCACGCCGCCGACCTCACGAGCTTTCCCCAGCCTTTCTGGCTGAAAGCGGCCGCGGCGATCTCGATTGGCTGGTACGTGGGACTCGGCTTTAACCGCAAAATCCTCGTTTTCGCCTTGCGCCTGCTGCCGCGCATCCTGCTCTCGACCTTGCTTCTGATCGCCCTCTGTGCGGCATCGGCCTCTCTCCTCGTCCTCGTCGTGCACACCGATCCGCTCACCGCCTATCTGGCGACGAGCCCGGGCGGGCTTGACTCGATCGTGCTGATCGCGATGGGCGGGCAGGCCGACGTCGCCTTTGTCGTCGCCGTCCAGACGTTGCGGCTGTTCGCGGTAATCCTGTGCGGGCCGGCGATCGCCCGGCTGGTGAGCCGCCAGGCCCTCGCGAGGGGCCTATAATCCTCGCAGCCCCGCACGCTCACGCATCGCTTTTCAAGGACAAGCCATGGACCTCGGACTTCGCGGCAAACACATCCTGATCACCGGCGGCAGTAAGGGCATCGGCCTTGCCTGCGCCAGGGAGTTTCTCGCCGAGGGCTGCCGCGTCAGCCTGGTTTCGCGCGAGCGCGCCAATCTCGAAGCGGCAAGGGAAAAGCTGCTTGCCGCTTTCCCCGGCGCGGCGTCGGCCATCGCGCTTTACAGCGCCGACCTGCGCGAGCCGGCGGCGGCCGGGAAAGTTGTCAGCGATGCCGAGAACGAGCACGGCGCGATCGACGTCCTCGTTAATTCCGCGGGCGCCGCCAAGCGCACGCCGCCCGATGAGTTGACGCCCGAGCGCTGGCGCGAGGCGATGGACGCAAAATATTTTTCCTACATCAACGTCATCGATCCCTTGATCAAGCGCATGGCCGCGCGCGGCACCGGCGCCATCGTCAACATCGTCGGCATGGGCGGCAAGGTCGCGAGCCCGACGCATATCGCTGGCGGCGCGGCGAACTCAGCGCTGATGCTGGCGACTGCCGGCCTCGCTTCGGCGTACGGCGCGCGCGGCGTGCGCGTGAACGCGATCAACCCGGGGATGACGCTGACCGATCGTCTGCAGGAAGGCATTAGCGCCGAAGCGCGGATGAAAGGCATCACTCCCGAGGAGGCGCTTACGGAAGCGAGTGCTCCCTTGCCGCAGGGCCGGATCGCCTCGCCGGCGGAAATCGCCAACGTCGCGGTGTTTCTCGCCTCGCCACGCGCAAGCTACGTCTCCGGTGCGATGCTGGCAATGGACGGTGCGCTCACCCCAGTCGTCGTCTGAGGACCGCGCTGGCTGGCCGCGCGCGCGATCGGGCCCCAATTCTGCTATCCTTGCGGGTTTTTGCAGCCGCCGCCGGGCGCATCGCCGGGGCACTGTCTGGCAGGAGTCATGCGATGAAGGGGTTTTTGCGCGCGCTCGTTTTCGTGATCTGCGCTCTGGTCGGCGTCGCCGCACACGCGACTGAAGTGACTTTCAACGGCACCAAGCCGCAGGCGATCATCGACGTGCGCACGCCGGCGGAGTATGCCGCCGGCCACATCGACGGCGCGGTCAACATTCCGTTCGAGAGCATCGGCGAAAAGATCGGCTTGCTGAAAGGCATCGGCAAGGACAGCGCGATCCTGCTCTACTGCCAGAGCGGTCGCCGCTCGGGCCTTGCCAAGACGACGCTCGAACAGCAGGGCTACCGCAAGGTCAGCAACGGCGGCGGCATCGCGACGCTCGAGAAAGCGCTGAAACCCTGCCCGGCGCAAGGTTGCTGATCTTTGAGCTGCCGATCACCCCATCCGACCCGCCCATGACGACAAGCTCCGAAGAGATAGCGCCGACAGCACAGACAGCGCAGGCAGCGCCGAAGATCGCCTACAAGGTTCTCGGCGCGATCAGCTTTTCGCATTTTCTCAACGACACGATCCAGTCGCTGATGATCGCGATCTACCCGCTGTTCAAGGACAACTTCGACCTTAACTTCGCGCAGATCGGCCTCATCACACTCTCCTTCCAGCTCTCGGCTTCGCTCCTCCAGCCTTTCGTCGGTTACTACACCGACCGCCACCCGCAACCCTTCTCGCTGGCGCTCGGCATGGGCTGCACGCTCACCGGCCTGCTCATGCTGTCAATGGCGACGAGCTTTCCGGTTCTCCTCGTCGCCGCCGCGCTCGTCGGCACCGGTTCGTCGATTTTCCACCCGGAAGCGGCCTGCGTGACGCGGCTCGCCTCAGGCGGCCGCTACGGTTTCGCGCAATCGATCTTCCAGGTCGGCGGCAACGCCGGGGCGGCGATGGGGCCGCTGCTCGCGGCCTGGATCGTGCTGCCGCGCGGGCAGAAAAGCATCGCGCTTTTCTCGCTCGTCGCCCTGCTCGCGATGATCGTCCTTACCGGCGTCGGCGTCTGGTACCGGAACCGTCAGCGCCAGCCGAAGAAGGCGCACGTCGTCCCGGTGCACGAACTGCCGCGGCGCCAGGTCATGATCACGCTTGCCGTCCTGCTCGCGCTCATTTTCTCGAAATTCATCTATCTTGCGAGCATCACGAACTACCTGATCTTCTATCTGATGCATCAGTACGGAATCAGCACCGAGCAGGCGCAGTACCACCTCTTCTATTTCCTCTTCGCCGTCGCCGCCGGAACGCTGCTCGGCGGGCCGCTCGGCGACCGCATCGGCAGGAAGCGCGTGATCTGGGTCTCCATCCTCGGCGTCGCGCCGTTCACGATGGCCTTGCCTTACGCGGGACTCGACGGATCGGTCGCGCTCACGATGATCATCGGTTTCATGCTCGCTTCGGCTTTCCCGGCCATCCTCGTCTATGCGCAGGAACTCTTTCCGCGCCGCATCGGCACGGTGTCGGGGCTCTTCTTCGGGCTGGCTTTCGGCCTCGCCGGTATCGCCGCCGCGGTGCTCGGCAAGTTTGCCGACATCTGGGGGATCGTCGCCGTCTACCAGGCTTGCGCTTTCATGCCGCTGATCGGCCTGCTCGCGGTCTTCCTGCCCAACCTGCGCGCCTCGCATCCGGCGACGCCCGCGACCGCGAAGACCTGACGGAGCGATAATGGACGAACCAGCGATGCGACCGATCAAGGCAATCATTTTCGATTGCGACGGCACTCTCGTCGACAGCGAAACGCCGGCGGTCGATGTCCTCTATCAGATGGCGAGCGCGCTCGGCATCAAGATGAGCCACGAAGAAGCGCAGCGGCAGTTTCGCGGCGTGCGCATGGCCGACCTCGTCGCCTGGATCGCCGCGCAGGTCGACGAGACCGAGCGCGGGCCGGACTTCGAAAGCGAATTCATTCGCGAGGCGCGCGCGACGACGGCGAGGCGCTTCCACGAAGCGCTCGACCCGCTGCCCGGCGCCTACGAGCTCTTGAGCCACCTCAAGGTGCCGTTTTGCGTCGCCACCAACGGCCCGGCCGAAAAGGTCGAGATGACCTTGAAGCTGACCGGCTTGCGCGATCTTTTCGGCGACCGCATTTACAACGCTTACGACGTCGGTAGCTTCAAGCCCGAACCGGGTCTTTTCCTGCACGCCGCCGCAAAACTCGGCGTTGCGCCGGAAGATTGCGCGGTCGTCGAAGACAGCCTGCCGGGAATCCTCGCCGGGCTTGCCGCCGGGATGCAGGTGTTCTCTCTGCACAAGCGCGCCGGATTGCCCGAGGCCTGCCTCGACAAGATCTTTTTCATCGAGAGCCTCCCCGAACTCCCGGGCCTCTGGCGCGACCATCTCGTTCTGCCTTAAGTCCGATCCACGGACGACAGCGGCAACCCGTTCGCGAAAGGTGAGCGCGGCAACCCGTCCGCGAACGGCGAGCGCGGGAACCAGTTCGCGTGCGACGGGTCCATGACGACAAGCGCTCTCGGGCTGTGCTGCTCCAGGCGACAGAACAATAGTTCGAGACTGTTGGAATAAAAACGGGTCCGCATTCGTTCATGCAGGCGTAGGACCCCGAAAATACCCAATGGAGATTCGTCATGAAAAGCTTTGAGGCCAAGGCCTTTTTCGTTTGCGCCCTTGCGCTTGCCGCGCTCTCTTCCGTCGCCCATGCCGAGCCGCCGAAGATTTCGGGCGGCATGCTCACCGGCAGCAACGAGATGACGCTCTACGTTTTTGACAAGGACAGCGCCGGCAGCGGCAAGAGCGTCTGCAACGACGCCTGCGCGACCAACTGGCCGCCTTATCTCGCGCAGGCGAGCGATACGGCCTCCGGCGACTACTCGCTGGTGACGCGCGATGACGGCAAGAAGCAGTGGGCTTACAAGGGCAAGCCGCTCTACTTCTGGGCCAAGGACAAGAAGCCGGGCGACGCGACCGGCGACGGCGTGAACAACGTCTGGCACGTCGTCAAGCCCTGACGCGTGGATAGCAGCGCGATCCTTGCCGAAATCCCGCGCCTGCGCCGTTACGCGCGCGCGCTGATCGGCGATCGCGCCGCCGCCGACGATCTCGTTCAGGACACGCTTGAGCGCGCCTGGACGCGGCTCAGCCAATGGCGTCCCGGCAGCGATCTGCGCGCCTGGTTGTTCGGCATCATGCACAACCTGCGCGTCGATCAGCTGCGTCGGCCGGCGCTCGTCACCCAACTCGTAGACGACGAGGACATTCGCGTCGCGACGCGAGCCACCCAGACCGACGCCCTCGAAATGCAAGACCTGAAAGCCGCGCTGCAAAAGCTGCCGGACGAATATCGCGAAGTGCTCCTCCTCGTCGCGCTCGAAGGAATGAGCTACGCCGAAATTGCGACGACGCTGGAGATCCCGCTTGGCACCGTGATGTCGCGTCTTTCGCGTGGTCGCGAAAAGCTGCGCCTCGCGCTCGCCGGCGAGCCGCCCTCGGGCAATCTGCGCGTCGTCAGCGGCCAGAAGGGTTAACGGTAATGCTCAATGATGACTTCGATGACGATTAGCGAAGACGACTTGCAGGCCTACGTCGATTCGGCGCTGTTGCCGCCGGAGCGCGCCGAGGTCGAGAAATACCTGGCCGATAATCCCGGCGAAGCGGAGCGCGTGCGCGCTTATCAGGCGCAGAACGCCGCGCTCAAGGCGCTTTTCGATCCGGTGCTCGGCGAGCCGATTCCCGAAGCCTTGCTGGCGCGGCCGGCCGCGGCGGCGGCGCCGCATCATCGCCTGGCGCGCTGGTCTTTGCAGCGGCTGGCGGCGAGCATTCTGATCGGCGTCGTCGGCGGAATGGTCGGCTGGGTGGCGCACGACGGCTACGAGCGCAGTCGGCAGCGCAGCGAGCGCGCCGCGCCCGAGCTCGCCACCATGGTGCCGCTGCCGCGCCAGGCGGCCGTCGCGCACGCCGTCTTTTCGCCGGATGCGAGGCGGCCCGTCGAAGTGACCGGCGAGCACGAAGAGCAGCTCGTCGCCTGGCTGTCCAAGCGCATCGGCGCGCAGGTCCGGCCGCCGCGGCTCGTTGATTTCGGTTACGAGCTCGTCGGTGGGCGGCTGCTGCCGGGCAACAGCGGTCCGGTGGCGCAGTTCATGTACCAGGACGCCGGCGGACAGCGCATGACGCTCTACGTATCGACCGAAAACACGAGCAACCGCGAGACGGCTTTCCGCTTTGCCGAGGAAGGCGCGGTGAAGGTGTTCTACTGGATCGACGGCAAGTTCGGCTACGCGCTGTCGGCGAGCATCGACAAGGCGGAACTCGCGCGACTGGCAACCATCGTTTACCACGAGATCGAAGGTCTCGAAGCCAAGGCAGACCCGAAGAAGTGACCGCAGCACCACCGCATCGCCAAAGGAGAGCAGGATGAAACGAAGAAGTGCACCGACCGCAGCCAGCCCCGCCACGCTGGCGACCGCCGCCAAGGCAATCAGCGCCATCAGCCTCTTCGCCGGCGCCCTCGCGCTTGCCGGGACGGCTCATGCCGCGAAGACCGAAAAGAATCCGGCGCCGCCGAAGATGGGCTTTTTCGTCACCAGCGTGAGCCCCGGCAAGGGTGCCGACCTTGGCGGGCTCGCCGGCGCCGACCGGCACTGCCAGTCGCTCGCGCAGGCCGCAGGGGCGGGCGATCGTACCTGGCGCGCCTATCTGAGCACGAGCGCGACGGCGAGTTCGCCGGCGGTCAACGCGCGCGACCGCATCGGCCGCGGCCCCTGGTACAACGCCAAGGGCGAGCTGATCGCGCGCAACGTCGACGACCTGCACGTCAATCCCAATCTCACCAAGCAGACGGCGCTCACCGAGAAGGGCGAAGTCGTCAAGGGCCGCGGCGATCAGCCGAACATGCACGACATGCTGACCGGCTCGGACACGCAGGGAATGGCTTTCCCGCCGGGAGTCGACACGACCTGCGGCAACTGGACGCAGAGCGGCGCCGGCGGCTCGGCGCAGGTGGGTCACCACGACCGCACCGGGCTCGACGAGAAGCCGCCGGCACGCTCGTGGAACCACTCGCATCCGTCGCGCGGCTGCAGCCCCGACGCGCTCAAGAGTTCCGGCGGCGCCGGGTTTTTCTACTGCTTCGCGAGCAAGTAGGCAGGCAGGTTGCCGTCGCTTGCGTCCCGCGACGCGGCGACGGCGAAGGCGGCAGCGGGCTCGCGCCCCGGCCACGACGCGCAGACTTGGGCTATGATGAAGGCTTGATCGTCTTCTCGGGTCTGCCAGTCGCCATGCCTTCTGATCGGTTTTCAGCGGCTTCGTGCCCGCCGCAACGGCAGGGATGCGCGCGCAGAAACCAGTTGCCCCGGCGGCGCTCGCGCCTCTTCTCCGATCATGTCCGCTGATCCCGTCGAGCCTGTGACGGGCTTTTCCGAACCGGCGTTTCTCGTCGTCTGCCTGTGCGCCGAGTGGTGCGGTAGCTGTCGCGACTACCGCCCCGGTTTCGAGAGCCTGGCCAGCGAGTTTCGCGACGTCAAATTCCGCTGGCTCGACATCGAAGAGGACGCCGACGCAATGGGCGATCTTGACGTCGAGAATTTTCCGACGCTGCTGATCCAGCGCCACGGAGCGATAGTCTTCTTCGGCACGATGCTGCCGCACCTCGGGCACCTGCGCCGGACCATAGAGAGCTTTGCCGAGCTCGACGCACAGGCGGCGCGCGCCTACGCGCTCTCCCATCCCCAGCGGCGCAGCTGGCAGGAAAATCCGGACCTTGTCGCGCTCGGCGCCGCGCGCTCCGACGCGCAGGAACTTTCCCTCGGCGGCCTCGCCGGCCGCTCTTTGCGTGACACGCCGGCAGATGAAAATCCGCCTTGAGCGAGGCTTAAGCCGCGGCGCGCTCTCCGGGCTTGCGCTCGCCCTCGTGCTGCTCGTCGTCCCGGCGCTCCTCTCTTACCAGTTGTGGTTAAGCTATCGCGACCAGCTCGTCACCGCGGAACTGACGACGCGCCACCTCGCAGCGCTCCTCGAGGTCAGGTTCGAAGCGATGCTGCGGCGCGTCGATGCCGATCTCACCTCGCTCATCGATGAAATCCCGGTGGTGGCGCTCGCGCCCGGCGCCGAAGTCGATTACGCCCGGCAAATCGACGCCGAGCTCGACAGCCGCATGCTGAAAGCGCCGGAAATGGCGGGTTACCGGGTGCACGATGCCGCTGGCCGTCTGCTCTATTCGTCGGACCGCGCGCAGACGCCTTCGATCAGCATTGCCGACCGGGCGTATTTCAGGCAGGCGCGCGACGAGGCGGGCGACCGGCTGGTTTTTTCCGACGCCGGCGTGAGCCGGGTCAATGGCCGGCGCGCCCTCGTCGCGGTGCGCAGTTTGCGCGACGAGGGCGGGGGGTTTCTGGGCACGGTCCATGGCGTCATCGACCTCGAGCATTACCGCCAGCAGTTCGAGTCCTTGAAGCTCGGCAAAGGCGGCGTCGTCGCGCTGCGCCGCAGCGACGGCAACAAGCTCGTCCTGCGTTGGCCCGAACTCGCCGACGGGGTGGAGGGTGTCCTCGCGCAGTCGCAAGGCGACGTGACGGCGCAGGCGCTTGCAGCCGATGCCAGCGCGCGCATCGTGAGCAGCCAGCAGATCGCCGACTATCCCTTTTACTTCAGCATCAGCGTTGATCGCGACGAGGCGCTTGCCGGGTGGCGCTCGCGCGCCTGGATTCTCGGTGCGTCCACGCTCTCGCTCATCCTGCTCTTTGCGTATTTCGGCCTGGCGCTCGACCGGACGAGGCGCCGCGAGGCGATCGTGCGCAGTACCCTCGAGCGCAGCGAGACGCAATACCGGCACCTTGCGAAAATGGTCCCGGTCGCCGTCTGTCACGTCGACAACCGCGGCAAGTGCATTTACGTCAACGATCGCCATCTGGCGCTGACCGGGCGCAGCCGCGATGAACTGATCGGCCGGCCGTGGTCGGAAATGGTGCATCCGGACGATCTTGAAAGAGTGCGGCAGGCATGGGGGCAATGGACCGACTTCAACGCCTCGCTCTTGTGCGAATATCGCCTCGTCGGCGCCGGTGGTCAGACGACGCATGTGCTTGCCGAAATCCGCTCCGAAGTCGACGCCGATGGGCGTTTGAACGGCGCCATCGTGGCGCAGACCGACATCAGCCTGCGCAAGCAGGCGGAAGCCGAACTCCTTGCCGCGAAGCAGCAGGCGGAAGCGGCCAACATGGCGAAGACGAGCTTTCTTGCCGCGGCGAGCCACGACTTGCGGCAGCCGATCCAGGCGATCAACCTTTTCCGCGACGCGCTGGTGCGCACCGAGCTCTCCGGCGAGCAGCGGAAAATCGCCGACCTGCTGTCAAAATCGGTCGATTCGCTGCATGAACTGCTCTACGCGCTCCTCGATATCTCCAAGCTCGACGCCGGACAGATCAAGCCGCAGATGAGCGACGTTCGCGTCGAGGAGCTGTTCGAGGCGATCGCCAGCGAATCATCGACGCTCGCCCAGCGCAAGGGCCTGCGCTTCAAGCTTTACTATCCGTTCAAGAGTCTCGTGCTGCGGACCGACAGCGGACTCGTCCTGAGCGTGCTGCGCAACCTCACCGACAACGCCTTCAAATATACCGATCGCGGCGGCGTGCTCGTCGGCGCGCGCAGGCGGGGCGGGCGGGGCGTCATCCAGGTCTGGGACACCGGCATCGGCATCGAAGCTGCCGATGGTGAACGCGTTTTCGACGAATGCTTCCAGATTGCCAACCCGACGCGCGACCGCAGCAAGGGCCTGGGCCTTGGCCTGTCGATCGCAAGAAGGCTCGCGCGCCTCTTGCAGGGCGAAGTGAGTTTCCGCTCGCGGCCGGGACGAGGCAGCGTTTTTTAAATCGATCTGCCGCTCTCGGGGCAGGGGCAAGCGGCGCAATTGCGCCTGGCCGCGGCAGATCGCGAGCAGGCGCCGGCGCCCGAGCGCTTTTCGGCACTGGCCGGCCGTCTCGTCATCGTCGTCGAGGACGATGCGATGGTCGCCAAGGCGCTCGAAATCTCGCTGCGCGCCTTCGGCATCGAGGTCGTCATCTTTGCGCGCGGCGAGGAGCTGCTCGCGCACCCGCTCGCGCTCGAGGCGGACTTCTATCTCTCCGACTTCCGACTCCCGGGACTTAACGGCCTGGAAGTGCTCGACGCGATTCAGCTGCGCTCGGCAAGTCCGATTCGCGCCGTCCTGCTCACCGGCGACACCTCGCCCGAGCGCATCCGGCTCACCGCTTCTTCGCCCTGGCCCGTCCTCTACAAGCCGATCAACCTCACGAGCCTGCTCACGCTGATCAGCGCTTCGCTCTCGTCGGCGCCCTAGCAGCCTGTCGGGTTTGATGGGTCGAGGCGAAAAATGTGGGAGGCGAGCTCAGCTTTGCACGGATTTCAAGCGAATAGTCATTCTATTCGCGCAGAAATACGGGCGAAGATCAGCCGCCTTCCCACTTTTTTCGGCCGACTCGGTTAAACCCGACAGGCTGCAAGGCACTCCTCAGCGCCGCCGCCGGCGAGCGCGGCGGCCTCGCTCGTCCGGGCTGCGCTCTCCTGCAAGGATTTTTTGCGCCGTCTGGTCGAGGTCGACGCGATGAACGTGTTCGAGCCGGGCGAGTCGCCCGGTGAGTTCGCTCATGGTCGGCGGGAAGCCTTGGTCAAGGCTGGCAAAGACGACCTTGTTGTCGCCGTCCTCGGCCTCGACGACGACGCTCCTGCCGGCAAACGCGGCGCTGATCCTGCCGACATGCCGGTCGTAGTCGGCGTCGTCGGCGCACAGGTTCACCACGAGGACCCCCTTGCCGCACAAGGCCTTTCGGCAATCGTCGTAGAAGGCGCGGGTGCACAGGCCGGGCGGTTGCCCGCCGGCATCGAAGCCGTCGACGAGGAGAACGTCGAGCGCGAGGCTCGCGTCGCGAACGAAGTCGGCGCCGTCGGCGCAGATAACACGAAAGCGCGCGTCGTCGCCGGGGACGCCGAATTTTTCCCGTAGCGCGATGACCGCCGGCGACAGTTCGACGGCGGTAAAATCGCACCGCGGCAAATGACGGTAGCAGTATTTGGCGAGCGAGCCACCGCCAAGGCCGATCATCGCGATGCGCGCGACCGGCGTCACGAAGAGCAGAAATCCCATCATCGTGCGCGTATAGTCGAGAATCAGCTCGTCCGGATCGGCCTTGCGCATGCTGCTCTGGATCGTCGGAAAACCGAAGTGCAGCGAGAGTTCGCCGTCCTCTTCATGCAAAATAGGCGTTAAGGCGGGCATTGACGCGGCTGGCAAAGCCATCGCTTTGACGGTATTTTTGCTCATCGGGCAATTATCGCAGAGGCGGACTTGAGCGCGCCGGCAGCGACGGGGAAAATCGGCGCGCCGCTCGCCTCGCGGGGGAATCATGAAGCGCATTGTTTTGTTGAGCATCGTCTTTCTCGCGTGCGGCGCGAGCGCTGAGGAGCGCGCGCCCGGCGCGGCGACGGCGCGCGAGCCGCAGATCGGCGAATGCGTCATGCTGCGCGAGGGCGGGGTCGGACGCGTGCTGAAGAGCCCGACCTACTGGTTGCGCGGCAGCGTCGCCGGCGTTTCGCACGCACGCCACTACGCCGGTCTGTGCCCGCAGCCCGGCAAACCCGAATCGGCCTACACGCGCAGCGACTGGCTGCGCCTGGCGGCGGCCTCGCCTTGCGTCGACGATCCAGCCGCGGCTCGCGAAGTGCCGGTGCTGCGCCTCGCCGTTCGCGTCGAAGCCTGGGAGACGCCCTGGGCGAACCAGCACGGCAGCGTGCGCTTCCTGTTTCGCGGCGAATTTCTCGATCGTCCGCTGCAAAAGGGCGAAGTCATCGAAATCGACGCGAGCTGGCTGCAGGGCTGCGATAGCGGCTGAAGGAGCAGGCGAGCGGAATTTTTCCCGGCGCCATTTATGCGTTTCAAATATATTCGCTTCCCCGCGGATGAAGTTGGTGATAGAGTGGGCAACGCATCGTTACGAGACCGGATCGATTGCCATGGTCGCACTACTTGTCGTTGAAGATCACGCGCTGGTTCGCGAAGGACTCGTCCTTACCCTGCGCCAGATCGAGCCCGATACCACGGTTGAGGAAGCCTCCGACGCCAACGCGGCGAGCGCGCTGCTCGCGCAGGGCAGGGTTTTCGACCTCGTCCTGCTCGACCTTGGGCTGCCCGGCATCGACGGGCTGTCCTTCCTCGCCACCTTGCGCAAGAAGTATCCGGCGCAGCCCGTCGTCATCCTCTCGGCTTTCGACGACGCGCACACGATCGACAAGGCGATGCAGGGCGGCGCCGCGGGCTTCGTTCCCAAGAGCTTTTCGAGCGAGCGGCTGCTCGCCGCCGTGCGCGAAGTGCTGGCCGGCCGGGTGTTCACCCCGGCTCGTCCCGACCTTGCCGCGCTCGCGCCTTCACCGCGCTCGCCGATTCATCGCAATGCCAAACCCGAAGACTTCGGGCTGACCGAACGGCAGGCCGAAGTCCTGGCGCTGATGGTGAGCGGCAAGTCGAACCGCCACATCGCCGAACTGCTCGGGCTCACCGAAGGCACCGTCAAGATTCATATGACGGCGATCTTCAAGGCGCTTGGCGTCTCCAGCCGGACGCAGGCGATGGTCGTCGTCTCGCGGCAGAAAATCCGGCTCTGAGGTCGCTAAGGCTGCCCGTCGCGCCGGAGCGAGCCCGGGAAATAACAGTAAAGCCGCGTCTGCCTTGCGTCCTCGACGCTGACGACCGCGCTCGCTTCGATTCCGGGAACTTCGAAACTGTTGCTGACAAAAAGACTGCCCGGCCGCATTTCGCGACAGGCTTTCGCCCACAGCTCGGGCATCGGCGCCGGCGAAAGAAAAGCATAAACCATGTCATAGGCCGCGAGATCGACGCGCCAGAGGTCGCCCCAGCGCCAGTCGCAATGCGCCAGGCGGCGCGTGCGCAAATAGCCGATGAGCCAGCTCGCCGGTGCGTTTTCGACGCCGGCAAGCGCCGCTTCGGGCCGCGCCCTGGCAAAACCGCACAGGACGCTCCCGGTGCCGGCGCCAAGATCGATGAAGCGCAGGGCCGGGTAGGCGCCGGCAAGCTGCACGAGCGAGGCCACCGTTGCGCGGTTCGACAGATAAAGCGGCACCTGTCCCGAGATGGCGCCGCGGTAAAAGAGCAGCAGAACGCCGAAAGCGAGCAGAAACCAGCCCGGGTCGATGGCAAGCAGCGAAACGGCCCAGGCGAGCGGCGCAAAAAGCGCATGGATGAGCCGCCACCACCACGTCTGCCGCGATAACGTCGCCAGGAGAAAGGCCACCGCGCCGATCGCGACCGCGGTCTCGGGCCACGGCAAAGGCTCGTTGCGTATGCCGAAATAGGGCCAGGCGAGCGTCAGTACGGCGAGCGCTGCGGCGAGTTGCAGGGCGAGCTGGCGCAAGGGGCCGGGGCGAACCGTGGCGGCGAAGGGTGCGCGCGCGGAGTCGTCGGTCGGCGCGCTCGCCGAAGCATCGCGGTCGGGGGCAGGCGGTATCAAGTCGGGGTCTTTGCGGTTGATGCGCGCGAAATGCGCGCCGTCATTGTAGCGCCGGCGGCAAAAACCCTGCGTCCGGCGAATGCGAAAATACGAACGAAAGCGAGTATATCG
>CAZALA010000069.1:0-18164 GCA_964485725.1 uncultured Propionivibrio sp.
GGCGGCACCCGCGACGCCGGCACCCGTGGCACCGGTGGCCCCTGCGGCACCGGTGGTGCCCCCAACGCCGGCGCAAGTGGCCCCCGCAACGCCCGCGCCGCTGCCCCCTGCCATGCCCGCGTTGCTTGAGCCGGCGCAGGCGCCCTCGGCCCCGCCCGTGCCGGCATCGGGCGAGCTCAAATGAAGACGCTGATCATCGTCGCCGCTTCGCTCGGCGGCATCCTGCTCTTCCTGCTCGCTTCGGCGAGCGCCAACACGGCGCTCTTCGCACGCCACTATCCCTGGCTGCTCGGCCTCAACGCCGCCGTCGCGCTCTCGCTGTTCGCGCTGATCGTCTGGCAGGTGCGGGCGCTCTGGCGCGAGCACCGCGCTCAGGTTTTCGGTTCGCGCCTGAAGCTGCGGCTGATGCTGATGTTCGGCCTCATGGCGGTGCTGCCCGGGATTCTGATTTACGCGGTCTCCGTGCAGTTCGTCACCAAGAGCATCGAAACCTGGTTCGACGTGCGCGTCGAGAACGCGCTCGAGTCGGGTCTCAACCTGGGCCGCGAGGCGCTAGAATCGCTGCGCGCCGACCTTAACGAGAAAGCGCGGATGATGGCGCTCGACCTTGGCGAACGCTCGGACGCGCAGCGCCGCTTTGCGATGAACCGGCTGCGCGAGCAGACCGGCGTGCACTCGCTGGCGCTCTTTGCGATGAACGGCCAGCTGCTCGCGACGGCGACGGGCGAACTCTCGGCGCTGGTGCCGCCGCAGCCGACCGCCGAGCAGCTCGCGCGCGTGCGCAGCGGCCGCGCGCACAGCGAAATCGACGGCAGCGGCAAGGATCTCGTCTTGCGCGTGCTGGTGCGCGTCGCGCCCAGCGGCCTTGGCGTCGAAGCGCGCGTGCTGCAGCTCTCGCAGCCGGTGCCGCCGGGGCTTGCCGGCAACGCCGAGCGGGTGCAAAGCGTTTACCGCGATTACCAGGAACTCTCGCTCGGGCGCAAGGGCCTCACGCGCATCTACGCCATGACGCTGACGCTGACCGTGCTGCTCGCGCTGTTTACGGCAATTGCGCTCGCCTTCGTCCTCGCGCGCCGGCTTTCGGCGCCGCTCTCGATCCTCGCCGAAGGCACGCAAGCGGTCGCCGCCGGCGACTTCACGCCGCGCCAGGCGATTTACAGCCACGACGAGCTCGGCGTGCTCACGCAATCCTTCAACCAGATGACGCGCCAGCTTGCCGACGCGCGCAAGGAGACCGAACGCCATCGCTTCGAAGTCGAGTCGGCGCGCGCCTACCTTGAGTCGATTCTCTCCAACCTCTCGGCGGGCGTGCTCGTCTTCGACCGCAGCTTCTGCCTGCGCACGGTCAACCAGGGCGCGCAGGCGATCCTCGACGATCACCTCACCGGGCTCGTCGGCGAGCACATGAGCTGCTGGCCGCGCGAGCGCTTTCTCGGGCAGGCGATCGCCGAGGCTTTTGCCGCCAACGGCAGCAAGGAGTGGCAGACGCAAATCGAACTCGAGCGCGCCGGCGCCCTGCCGCAGATCCTGCTCCTGCGCGGCACGCAGCTGCCCAAGGAGAGCGGCGGCGGCTACGTCGTCGTCTTCGACGACGTGACCCGCCTCGTCGCCGCGCAGCGCAGCGCCGCCTGGGGCGAAGTGGCGCGGCGGCTCGCCCACGAGATCAAGAACCCGCTGACGCCGATCCAGCTCTCGGCCGAGCGCCTGCAGGTCAAGCTCGCCGACAAGCTCGCGCCGGGCGACGCCGAAATGCTCAACCGCTCGACGCAGACGATCATCAACCAGGTGCAGGCGATGAAGCGCATGGTCAATGAATTTTCCAACTATGCGCGGATGCCCGCGCCCGAACTTGCCGCGCTCGACCTCAACGCGCTCGTCGCCGAGGTCGTCGGTCTGTATGATAGTTCGGAGGCCACCGTCAGGGTCGCCCTCGACCCGCGCCTGCCGCCCGTCTGGGGCGATGCGACGCAGCTGCGGCAGATCATCCACAATCTGCTGCGCAACGCCGAGGACGCGCAAGCCGGCGCGAGCGAGCAAGAGATCGAAGTGATCACCCGCGAAAGCGAGGGCATGGCCGAGCTCGTCGTCACCGATTGCGGGCCGGGTTTCCCGCCTGAACTCATGGCGCGCGTCTTCGAGCCGTACGTGACGACGAAGGAGCGGGGGACCGGGCTCGGCCTTGCGATTGTCAAGAAGATCGTCGATGAACATCAGGGGCGGATTCGCATCAACAACCGCCAGCCCGCTGGCGCCGAGGTGAGCATCCGGTTTCCGGTGGCGCCGGCGGCGAAGGAGGTTCCGAGCATGGTTGAAACACCGAGAGAGAGCTGATCATGGCGCAGATTCTGGTGGTCGACGACGAGATGGGCATCCGCGAGCTGCTCTCCGAAATCCTTACTGACGAAGGGCACACGATTTCGCTCGCCGACAACGCCGCTTCGGCGCGCCAGGCGCGCGGCGAGAAGCGGCCGGACCTCGTCCTGCTCGACATCTGGATGCCCGATACCGACGGGATTTCGCTGCTCAAGGAGTGGTCGGCGGCAGGCCTCCTGACAATGCCGGTGGTGATGATGTCCGGCCACGGCACGATCGACAGCGCGGTCGAGGCGACGCGCATCGGCGCGATCGATTTTCTCGAGAAGCCGATCGCGCTGCAAAAACTCCTCGCCACGGTGAAGAAAGCGCTCAAGCACACGGTCCCGCCGGTGAAATCGCCGCTCACGCTCGACGCCTTCTCGCGTTCGCCGCTCCTTAAAGACCTGAAAAAACGCCTCGAACAGGCGGCTGCGAAAACGCTCGTGCTGCTGCTCAAAAGCACTTCGGGCAGCATCGCCGAGATCTGTGCGCGCACCCTGCAGGCGCCGAAGACGCCCTGGCTCGACCTGTCGGCGTCGAGTGCGCCGCTGACGCAGGAGACGCTCGAGAATTCGGCGGGCGGCATCCTCTTCATCGCCGACCTGATGCTGCTTGGCAAGCTGCAGCAGAAAAACCTCTCGTTCGCGCTCGAGCGGCTCGAGAAGAACAACCTGCAACTCATCGCCGCCTGCAACCAGCCTTTGCCGGCGCTCATCGATGCCGGCTGGGATCCGGCGCTCGTCGCGCGCCTCGGCGAAGTCTGGGTGGCGCTGCCGCAGCTCGCCGGCCGCGCCGACGAAGTTCCGGAAATCGCCACGCTCGTCCTTGCCCACCTCGTCGAGCGCAACGAGGTGCCGCCGCGCAATTTCACGAGCGCAGCGCTCAACGCCCTGCGCCGGCACGCCTGGGAAGGCGAGTGGGCCGAGCTCCTGGCGGCGGTGCGCAACGTCGCGCTCTCGGCGCTCGACGAAGAAATTACCCTCGCCGACGTCGAAAGCCTGCTCAAGGACGAGGCGCGCGACGGAGGCAAGCCGCCGCCGGCGCTGCCCCTGTTCAGCCAGCCCCTGCGCAACGCGCGCGAAGCTTTCGAGCGCCTTTACTTCGAGCACCACCTGAAAACGGAAGGCGGCAACATGACGCGCGTTGCCGACAAGACCGGCCTTGAGCGCACCCACCTTTACCGCAAGCTGAAGCAGTTGGGACTCAATCTTGGCCGGCGCAGCGAGGGGCAGGAGTAATGCACACCGATATCGCTATCAGGGAGAAAAATAGTGCGGATCGTCATTCTTGGTGCTGGCCAAGTCGGCACCAGTGTTGCACAGAGTCTGGTTTCTGAGAAAAACGACATCACAATTGTCGACACTGACCGGGATCGCCTAGAGCGCCTGCAGGTTCGACTCGATTTGCGTACGGTTTTCGGCAGCGCTGTTCTTCCGTCTACCCTGCGCGATGCCGGGCTGGAGGATGCCGACATGCTGATCGCTCTGACCAATAGCGATCAGACCAATCTGGTTGCCTGCAAGCTGGCGCACACGGTCTTCAATACGCCGACGCGTATCGCCCGCCTCCGCTCATCGGAGTTTCTGAATAATCCGGTGCTGCTGACCGAAGCGAATTTCGCAGTCAATTATGCGCTATGCCCAGAACAGGTGATTACGGACTATCTGGTCAAGCTCGTGGAATTTCCCGAAGCGCTGCAGGTGCTGTCATTTGCCGATGGCCGCGTCACGCTGGTTGCAGTCCGGGCCTATGCGGGAGGGTTGATGGTTGGCAAGCCGATCAGGGAAATGCGTGAGCATCTGGGCAGCGACGAAGACGCCCGAATTGCCGCTGTGTTTCGCCGCGATCATGCGGTCCCGCCCACCGGCGATACCATTATCGAGGACGGCGACGAGGTGTTCATCCTGGCGGCCGATGAGCACATCCGGCGCGTGATGATCGAAATGCGCCGGATGACCACTCCGGTGAAGCGCGTCATCATCGCTGGCGGCGGTAACATCGGACTGCGCGTGGCACAAAGGCTCGAAGGAAAATGCACGGTGAAAGTCATCGAACGCGATCAGGAACGCAGCCGGATGGTTGCCAACCGCCTCGCGAACGGCCTGGTGCTGTTGGGCGACGCGACAGACGAAGAGCTGCTGCAGCATGAAGCGATCGAAGAAACAGATCTTCTGCTGGCACTGACCAACCACGACGAGGACAACATCATGTCGGCGTCGCTGGCCAAGAATATGGGTTGCAAACGGGTCGTCGCCTTGATCAACCGCAGCGCCTATGTCGATCTGGTTCAGAGTGGCCCGATCGACATCGCCATTTCCCCGGCACTGGTTTCAATCGGAGACTTGCTCACCCACGTCCGTCACGGTTTTGTGGCCAAGGTGCATCGTCTCCGCCACGGCGCCGCCGAAGCAATCGAACTCGTCGCGCACGGCGACGAGAAGAGTTCCCGGGTCGTTGGCAGGCGTATTGGGGAACTCCCCGTGATCGAGGGTGCGAATATCGCTGCGATCGTGCGCAACATTGACAAGACTTACAGAATTACGGATTCCGACGGTATGCTGAAGAGCCGCAAGGGGAATGTGCTGATTGCGCACAAAGATATCGTGATCGAGAGCGGCGACCATGTCATCGTGTTCTGCCTGACCCACAAAGTGGTCAAGCAGGCCGAGAAGCTGTTCCAGGTCGGTCTGCATTTTTTCTGAGCGCCGCCATGAGACGCCTTTTTCCGGTTGCCCGCGTCCTGTCGCTCGTCATTCTGCTGTTCGGCCTGACCATGCTGCTTCCCGCTGGCGTGTCCTGGGGCCTCCACGACGGGGCGGAAAGCGCCTTCGACGAGGCGATCCTGTTGACCTTGAGTAGCGGAATTTTTCTCTGGCTCCTGACGCGCGGGGATAAACGTGAACTGAGCATCCGCGATGGCTTCCTGATGGTCGCGCTGGTGTGGACGGTGTTGCCGGCCTTTGCGACGCTACCGCTCATCATTCAGCTCGACGCCAGTTTTACCGACGCCTATTTCGAAACGGTTTCCGGTCTGACGACGACTGGGTCAACGGTTCTGGCCGATCTCGACAAGTTGCCGGCCTCGATCAACGTCTGGCGCACCCAGCTGATCTGGTTGGGCGGCATGGGCTTGATCGTTCTGGCGGTAGCGATCTTGCCCCTGCTCGGCATTGGCGGACGGCAAATGTTCAAGGCCGAGACGCCGGGGCCAATGAAGGAATCGAAGCTGACCCCGCGCCTGGCGCAAACCGCCAAGTGGCTGTGGGGTGTTTATGCCGGAATCACCGCCTGCTGCATTCTTTCCTACCGCTGGGCCGGGATGAGCTGGCTGGATGCCGTCATGCATTCCTTTTCGACCATGGGCCTCGGTGGCTTTTCGAGCCATGACGAGAGCTTCGCTTATTTCAATTCGCCGGCCATCGAAGCCGTCAGCATCACCTTCATGCTGATTGCCGGAATGAACTTTGCGACCCATTTCATGGCGGTTTCCGGGCGCTCGTTCCGCCCTTATCGCAATGATCCCGAGGTCGGATGGTTTCTCTTCGTTACCCTCGCGAGCGTGCTCGGAATTGCCGTTTTCCTCCGCGCACACGACGTCTATCCCGATTTTTTCGAAGCCCTGCGTTATTCAGCATTCAACGTCGTTTCCATCGCGACGACGACGGGGTTTTCCAACATCGATTACAACCTCTGGCCGATGTTCGCGCCATTGTGGATGTTGTTCCTGTGCTGCTTTGCCACCTGTGCCGGTTCGACCGGGGGCGGGATCAAGATGATCCGTGCCATTGTCCTTTACAAGCAGTTCAGTCGGGAACTGGTGCGAGCGCTTCACCCCAACGCGGTCTACCTGGTGAAAGTCGGTGCGGAGGTCGTGCCTGGGAAAATCCTCTTTGGTGTCGTGGCCTTCGGCTTTGTGTACGTGTTCAGCATCATCTCGATGACCCTGTTGCTTTCCTTGTCTGGTCTCGAAATCGTCACCGCCTTTTCGGCGGTCGTGGCCAGCATCAACAATACCGGTCCCGGACTTAATCAGGTGGGCCCGGCGACGACGTACGCGGTGCTCACCGACTTTCAGACCTGGGTGTGCACCTTTGCCATGTTGCTCGGCCGACTCGAGATTTTTACGCTGTTGGTGGTGATGACCCCGGCTTTTTGGCGCAAATAGCGCTTTCCGGCGGATAATCACGGCTTGATCATTCGGCCGAGCCTCACGTGACCCGACCCCGCAACGATAACTTCCTGCGCGCCCTGCACAAGCAGCCGACCGACTATACGCCCCTGTGGCTGATGCGCCAGGCCGGGCGCTACTTGCCCGAGTATTGCGAGACGCGTAAGCGCGCCGGCAGCTTCCTCGAGCTGTGCAAGAGCCCGGCGCTCGCCTGCGAAGTCACCCTGCAGCCGCTCTCGCGTTACCCGCTCGACGCGGCAATCCTCTTTTCCGACATTCTCACGATTCCCGACGCGATGGGCCTCGGCCTTTACTTCTGCGACGGCGAAGGGCCGAAGTTCGAACGGCCGCTGCGCGAGGAATGGATGATTCGCGACCTCACCGTCCCCGACCCTTTCGACAAGCTGCGCTACGTCATGGACGGCGTTGCCGAAGTGCGGCGCGCGCTCGGCAACTCGGTGCCGCTGATCGGCTTCTCGGGCAGCCCCTACACGCTCGCGTGCTACATGATCGAAGGCGGTTCAAGCACCGATTACCGCCGCGTCAAGACCATGCTCTACGACCGCCCGGATCTCCTGCACCGAGTATTGACGGTGACCGCGGACGCAGTGATCGCTTACTTGAACGCCCAGATCGAGTCCGGGGCGCAAGCCGTCATGGTCTTCGATACCTGGGGGGGAAACTTAAGCGCGGCGGCGTATCAGGAGTTTTCGCTCGCCTACCTCAAGCGCATCATCGCCGGTCTGATCAAGGAAAAAGACGGGGAACGCGTGCCCTCGATCGTGTTTACGAAAGGCGGCGGCCTCTGGCTCGAAGCCATCGCCGACACGGGCTGCGACGGCATCGGTCTCGACTGGACGATCGACATCGGGCAAGCGCGCGCTCGCGTCGGCGATCGCGTCGCGCTGCAGGGCAATCTCGATCCGGCGGTGCTCTTTGCCGCGCCGGAGAAAATCGCGCTCGAAGCGGGCAAGGTGCTCGCGAGCTTTGGTGCCGCGACGACCGGGCACGTCTTCAATCTCGGCCACGGCATCTCGCAATTTACCCCGCCCGAACACGTCAATGCGCTCGTCGAAACCGTGCATGACTACCGGCAAAAGCAGGCCGGCGCACGATAAAGTTATTTCAAGATCAGCTTGACTTATGCACAGAATTACGGATCGGGTCACAAAAAGTTACAACTCCCTTTGATAATCAGTAGCTTAGTCGTAAGCCATTGATTACATGGAGGTTTAAATTGCTTCTTTTTGAAGCAAAGTAGGAAAAGGCCTTGCGCCAAGGGACTTTCGGACCCGTCCCAGCCACTTAACCCCCAGCTTTATCCACAGAAATTGTGAACAAGTCAGAATAGGGTGAAAAGTGAATGACTTACCGCAGTATTCGAGAACCTGTGCGAGCTTTCGCGCGTAAGCTTCTCCCCGATCTCCCGGCTTCCCATTACGAAGGTCATAGATGCACAGGGTGCAGATAGCCCGTGTGGCGCTCGATGTGCCGCTACACCGCTTTTTCGATTACGGCGTCCCGGCCGCAGAGAATTTGTCCGCGGACGACCTCGGCCGCCGCGTCCGCGTCCCTTTTGGCCGCCGTTCGCGCATTGGCATCCTGGTTGAACTGCCAAGCTCGAGCGAGGTGCCGGCAGCGCAGCTGAAAGTCCTGGAAGCGGTGCTGCGCGACCTGCCGGCCTTGCCGCCCGACTGGTTTCGCTTGAGCGAGTTCTGTGCGGCTTACTATCAGGTGCCGCTCGGTGCGGTGATGCTCTCGACGCTGCCAGCCGGGCTGCGCCGCCTCGACCCGCCGCGCCCGCGTACCAGCCGCAAGACGCCCAAGCCCGCTTTGCCGCAGGCGGCGCCCGAGCTCACCGCCGAGCAGCGCGCAGCGCTCGCGACCATAGCGGCCGGCGCACCGGGTTTTCGCGCCTACCTGCTGCACGGCGTCACCGGCAGCGGCAAGACCGAAGTCTATCTGCGCCTGATCGCCGATGCGCTCGCCGCGGGCCGGCAGGCGCTCGTCCTCGTCCCCGAAATCAACCTGACGCCACAACTCGAGGCGCGCGTCGCCGCCCGCTTTCCGCAAGCACAGCTCGTCAGCCTGCACAGCGAGCTTGGCGAAGCGGCGCGCACGCGCAACTGGCGCGCCGCGCTCGAGGGCAGCGCGCGCATCGTGCTCGGAACGCGGCTGGCGGTGTTTACGCCGCTGCCCGACCTCGGCCTCATCATCGTCGATGAGGAGCACGACACGTCGTTCAAGCAGCAGGACGGCATGCGCTACTCGGCGCGCGATCTTGCGGTCTTTCGCGCCAGCGAACGCGGCGTCCCCATCGTCCTCGGCTCGGCGACGCCCTCGCTCGAAAGCTGGGCGAACGCGACCGACGCGCGCACGCCGGCACGCTATGCGCTGCTCACGCTCAAAGAGCGCGCCGTCGCGCAAGCGCGGCTGCCGATCGTGCAGCGCATCGACACGCGCGTCGAAAAACTCAAAGACGGCCTCTCCGGCGCCCTCCTCGCCGCCATCGAAAAGCGCCTCGCCGCCGGCGAGCAAAGCCTGATCTTCCTCAATCGCCGCGGTTACGCGCCGGTCCTCGCCTGCGCGGCGTGCGCCTGGGTTTCGCATTGCCCGCGCTGCGCCGCCAACCTCGTCGTTCATCTTGCCGACCGGCGCCTGCGCTGCCACCACTGCGGCTTCGAGTCGCGCGTTCCCGGCGCCTGCCCGACTTGCGGCAACCAGGACATCCTGCCCTTTGGCCGCGGCACGCAACGCGTCGAGGAGAGCCTCGCCGAACTTTTTCCGCAGGCGCGCGTCCTGCGCGTCGACCGCGACTCGGCGAAAAGCCGGCTGCAGTGGGAGGCGCTCGCCGAGCAGATCCACGAAGGCGCCGCCGACATCCTCGTCGGCACGCAGATGCTCGCCAAGGGTCATGATTTCCCGATGCTCACGCTCGTCGGCGCGCTGGGCGCCGACGCGGCGCTCTTTGCCGCCGACTGGCGCGCTCCGGAAAGGCTGTTCGCGCAGCTCATGCAGGTGGCCGGTCGCGCCGGTCGTGCCGAGCGCCCCGGCGAAGTCCTGATCCAGACGCAATTTCCCGAGCATCCGCTTTTTGCCGCGCTCGTTCGCCACGACTTCGCGGCCTTTGCCAATGCCCTGCTCGAGGAACGCGAACAAGCCGGCTTCCCGCCTTACGCGTATCAGGCGATGCTGCGCGCCGAAGCGCCCAAAATGGCCGAAGCGCTCGCCTTTCTGACGAGCGCGCGCGCCTGGCCGGAGCAGCAGGCGCACCGCGACGTCGTGCTCTACGACCCGGTGCCGATGCGCCTGGCGCGCCGCGCCGATTTCGAGCGCGGCCAGCTCCTCGTCGAGTCGCCATCGCGCCGCTCGCTGCAGGCTTTCCTCGCGCCCTGGTGCGACGCGCTCGCAGCGATCAAGGTGCCGGCAAAACTGCGCTGGCACCTCGAAGTCGACCCGCTCGAGTTCTGATTGCCGCTGGCGCGGCCGGCTTATTTTGCCGCGCCGGCGGCGCGCTTTGCCGGCGCCCCTTGCCGAAAGCTCGCTGCAAACGCCAATTTGCGCCGCCGTGCGGCCTTTTTTCGGCATGGCACGCGCCTTGCATTGAATCGCTTCCCTGTAAAGCTTTTGGTGCATGCGATGAACATCGAACCGGGTCAGGCAGCGAAACCCTCTTCCGGCTTGGCCGGCAAGCGGCCGGCGGCGCGCGTTGGCGACGAGTTCGAACCCGTCGACCCCGTCTATCAGGGTTTCAACGAAACGGCTTTCGCGCTCACCGAGATCGAAAAGCAGATGCTCGTGCAAATTCGCCGGCGCGGTTTCGAAACCCGGCAAGCCGTCAGTCGCTGGGCCGATCGCGTCGAATTCGCGATCTGAACCGCTAGAACGCCAGCACGTACTCGCCGTCGCGCAGCAGCGGCAGGCAGCCACTTCCTTCCCCCGGCATCACGAGGTCGACGCTTTTGACGACGACCCCGGGCTGCATCTCGGGCACGTAGACGCGATCGATGTGCACCACCGCCTCCGGCCGCGAAAAAGCGCCGGGGCCGACCTCGCCGCCGAAATGGTCGCTGCGCCCGAAAGCGATGTGCAGCCCGAGCTTTTCGTCGAGCAGGATTTCGCCGACCGGCTTGACGCCAAAAGCGGCGAGAACGCCAAGGCCGAGCTCGGCGATGTTGCCATAAGCCGGTTCGCGAACCAGATGCTCGGCTTCGGCGCGCGATGTCCTGCCCTCGCTCACGACGGCGACCGCCCGGTTGTTCTCGATGCGGTAGCGAACGATCTCGTCGCCGAACTGCACCGGCAGTTCGCCGGCCGAGCGGCTCTTTTCGCTCTCGCCCTCAAAGGGGACGATATACGCTTCGCCCGAGGGCAGGTTGCCGGCCAGCCCCGGCTCGGTAATCAGGCCGCCGGAGGCGTGCGCGCGGCGAAAACGCAGGTCGAGGTAGAGCCGCGCCTGCCCGCCCGGATACGCGAAAACAAAATCGGCGCCCTCGGCGCGGTCGAGCAGATCCTTGAGCAGCGAGACGCGGCGATTGACTTCGGCGTAATCGATGCGCAGCGCCGGAATCATGCCGGGACAGAAGCCGCCCATCGTCGCGGCGCGAAAGCCGTATTGCTTGGCGGCGATCTTGAGCGGCGCTGTCGCCGAATATTCGGTCGGCGCGAGCAGGATCGCGTGCGTTGCAAAGACCTCGGCAAACGCCAGGCTGTGCGCCGGGTCGATCAATTCGGCGCTCGCCGGCAGCACGCCGCCGCGATGCATCGCGCAGCGCGCCGGCAGCTCGCCGTTGTTGCTGTGCGCGTTGCGATAGACGACGAGAACGGAAGTCAGCCCGAGTGTCGGCGCGCAGGCCTCGAGCTCGCGCTGCCAGGCCTGCGCCATTTCTCGCCTGGCTGCCCAAGCCGGATGGTCGGGGCTTTGCGCGTCGGGGAGGTCGACGAGGATCGCCAGGCGGCGGTCGGCCGGGCGGGGCCGGAAGACGCGGCGAATGAGCGCGACGAGCTCGTCGCCCGACAGGCTTTCTTCAGGCATAGATGGCGACCCCGCGCGGCCCGCCGGCGCGGGCGCTGCCGCGATACATGCCCTCGCTGTTGAAAGGCAGGCAGACTTCGCCGAAGCGGTCGATGGCGATGAGGCCGCCGGAACCGCCGATTGCCGTGAGCTTCTCGGTAACGACAACGCGGCAAGCTTCGTTGAGCGAGAGACCGCGGTATTCGACGAGCGCACTCAGGTCGTAGGCGCTCATCAGGCGCATGAACATTTCTCCGGTGCCGGTGCAGGAAACGGCCACCGTGCGGTTGTTGGCGTAGCAGCCGGCGCCGACGATCGGCGTGTCGCCGACGCGGCCGACGCGCTTGTTCGTCATGCCGCCGGTCGAAGTCGCGGCGGCGAGGTTGCCGTGCGCGTCGAGCGCGACGGCGCCCACCGTTCCCATCTTGGTCTGCGGGTCGAGCGGCGCGGCAAAAGCGAAGCGGCTTTGCCCGTCGTGGTCGAGCAGGGCGCCGGCGTTTTGCTGCAAGGCCATCTGCCACTGCGCGTGGCGTTCGGGCGTGAAGTAGTAGTCGGCGGCGACGATGTCGAGGCCGGCTTCGCGCGCAAAGCGCTCGGCGCCCTCGCCGACCATCAGCACGTGGCGGCCTTCGGCCATCACCGCGCGCGCCGCGAGGATCGGATTCCTGATCGATTTGACGCAGGCCACCGCGCCGGCAGCGAGCGTCGCGCCGTCCATGATCGCGGCGTCAAGTTCGTGCGTTCCCTCGTGCGTGAACACCGCGCCCTTGCCGGCGTTGAAGAGCGGGCATTGCTCGAGAGCGACGACTGCGGCGCTCACCGCGTCGAGCGCGCTGCCGCCCGCTTCGAGGATGCGCTGCCCGCTCGCGAGCGAGGCGTCAAGCGCGTCGAGATAGGCTTTTTCCTGCGCCGCCGAGAGCGCGGCGCGGCTCACCGTTCCGGCGCCGCCGTGGATCGCGATCACCGGAACAGGGGGGCTCGGTGCGCTCATCGGCCCTCCTCGTGCAGCCAGGGCAGGACGAACTCGGTCATCGACGCCGCCGCCTTCACCGAGTTCTTCGCCTGCCGCGCCACCGCCGCGCAGAGCGCTTCGATGACCGCGTGCGCGGTCGCATCGGAGGTCGCCGCGAAGCGGCTTGCCGACTCGATGTAGAGCGTGAGATCGCCGAGCGGCGCGAGCGGCGAAGTCGGCGAGTCGGTGAGCACGATGACGCGGGCGCCGCGCTCGCGGGCTTTGCTGGCGACGATCACCGCGTCGCGAACATAGCGCGGGAAGGAGATGACGATGACCACGTCCTGCTTCTGCAGCTTGAACAGCGCACGCGCGCAGTGCGACGAGCCGCCGATGTCGGCGAGTGACTGCACATGGTTGCAGTAAAGTTCGAGGCCGTGCGCGAGCATGCCGGCAAGGTAGCCGCTGTTGCCGAAGCCGGCGACGAGCAGGCGTCTCGCCTTGAGGATGGCGCGCACGATGGCTTCGCAGGTTTCACGCGGAAGGCTTGCGCGCACGCGCTCGAGGTTGTTCTGGCTGTCGGAGAGGCAAGCGGCCATGATTTCGGCGCAAGTCGAATTGCGGTGAATCTCCTTGCGCAATTTCTCGACCGGCGAGAGCGCGCTTTCGTAGCCGTGCACGAGTTCGGCGCGAAAAGCGTGGAAACTGGCAAAGCCGAGCGTACGCGCAAAGCGATTGACGGTCGCGAGCGAAACGCCGGTCGCTTCGGCGAGCTCATCAATCGTCATCGTCGCGGCGCGAAACGAATGCGCGAGCACGTAATCGGCCATCTGCCGATGCGCCGGCGTCAGCCCCGGAATCGCCTTGGCGATGATCTCCTTGATCGTCACCGTGGCTTGCTGTTGCAACGACTCTTGCGGCATTTAAATCGACTCGGCGGTAAGGTCTTTGGAATAATAATTACACAGAATCGCCGCCAAAGAAAAATTATTTACATCGGGTGGCGCTGGCGAAATGCTGATAAGTTATTGATCCCAAGCGTGAAAGTGCGGCTCTCAGCGACCGTGTTTGCCTCGCGACGATATTGACAGCGCCAAGGAAGCTCACGATACTTTGCAGCTTCAAGCGCGACCTTGCTCGCCCCTTCCCGCCCGTGCGGCTGCCATCAACGGCGGCGCCCGGCGTGACCGGGCCACCGCCGCGAAACTGAAACCGATAACAACAGATCCACTGCGGTGGACCCTTCAAGGAGGCTCACGATGATCTTGCGTAAAACGATGGCGCGCCTCGCGCTGCTCGTCTGTATCGCCCTTCCCGCGTCGCTCGTGCAAGCGGCGGCCGCGTACCACGTCGGCATCATCACGGGCACGGTCAACCAGGGCGAGGACGAAGTCCGCGGCGCCGAGGCAATGATCAAGGAATACGGCGACGTCAAGAACGGCGGCATGATCCAGCACCTCACCTACCCGAACAATTTCGCCGCCGAACAGGAAACGACGATCTCGCAGATCGTCTCGCTCGCCAACGATCCGCTGATGAAGGCGATCGTCATGAACCAGGCCGTTCCCGGCGCCACCGAGGGCTTCCGCCGCGTGCGCGAAATGCGCCCCGAGATTCTGCTGCTCGGCGGCGTGCCGCAGGAAGACCCGCTCGTCATCGGCAAGGTCGCCGACCTGATCATGCGCAACGACTTCATTTCCGCCGGTTACCGCGTCATCTGGGCGGCCAAGCAGCTTGGCGCCAAGACCTTTGTGCACATCTCCTTCCCGCGCCACATGAGCGTCGAAACGCTGACGCGCCGGCGCATGGTGATGGAACAGGCATGCAACGACCTTGGCGTGAAATTCGTCTTTGAAACCGCGCCGGACCCGCTCTCCGACGTCGGCGTCGTCGGCGCGCAGCAGTTCATGCTCGAAAACGTGCCGAAGTGGATCAAGAAGTACGGCAAGGACACGAGCTTCTACGCCACCAACGACGCGCACACCGAGCCCCTGATCCGCCAGATCGTCGAATACGGCGGCAGCTTCGTCGAAGCCAGCCTGCCCTCGCCGCTCCTCGGCTACCCGGGCGCGCTCGGCATCGACCTCAAGGCCGAACAGGGCGATTTCCCGGCGATCATGAAGAAGGTCGAAGCGGCGGTCGTCGCCAAGGGTGGCAATGGGCGCCTCGGCACCTGGTCGTACTCCTTCCCCTACAGCGCCACCGTCGGCCTCACGCAGCACGCGATCAACGTCATCGAAGGCAAGTCCAAGATGACCAACATGAAGGACCTGTTCAAGGCCTTCAGCAAGTACACGCCGGGCGCGAAATGGGGCGGTTCCTACTACGTCGATGGCTCGACCGGCGTCAAGCTCAACAACTTCGCGCTGCTGCTGCAGGACACGTATATCTTCGGTAAGGGTTATATCAAATCGGCCGACGTCGCCGTCCCGGAAAAATACCTCAAGATCTCCTCAGGTCTGAAGAAGAAGTAAGCAAAAGCCGCAACCCGAAACTAAAGCGAGAGCGACCGCAAGGTCGCTCTCGCGCGTTTCAACCCCAGTGGAAAGCACAATGGATTCAGCACAACCGGTCTTGAGCCTGCGCGGCATCGGCAAGGCCTTCTACGGCAACCGCGTGCTCGAGGGCGTTTCCTTCGACGTCGCGCCCGGCGAGATCATCGGGCTCGTCGGCGAGAACGGCGCCGGTAAATCGACGCTGATGAAGATTCTCTTCGCGATGCCGGTGATCGGCGAAAGCGGCGGCTTCGAAGGCTCGATTTTCTTCGACGGCAAACAAGTGAGCTTCAAGGACCCGTTCGACGCACTCGACGCCGGCATCGGCATGGTGAACCAGGAGTTTTCCTTGATTCCGGGTTTTACGACGACCGAGAACATCCTGCTCAACCGCGAGTCGCTGCGCCCCTCTATCCTCACCGACATCTTCGGGCCGCGGCTGCGCACGCTCGATCGTCCGGCGATGGAAGCGCGCGCGAAGAAGGCGATCGACAAGCTCGGCGTCAGGCTCGACCCGCAGATGCTGATTCGCGAAATGCCGGTCGGGCACAAGCAATTCACCGAAATCGCGCGCGAACTCTGCCGCGACAAGGTCAAGCTGATCGTCCTCGACGAGCCGACCGCGGTGCTCACCGAGAGCGAAGCCGAGGTCCTGCTCGCGAGCCTGCGCCTGCTCGCCGCCGAAGGCATCGCGATCATTTTCATTTCGCACCGCCTGCGCGAAGTCGTCGAGCTCTGCGACCGCGTCGTCGTCCTGCGCGACGGCCGCAAGATCGAGGATTTCTCGGCCAAAGGCAGCTCGACGAAGCAGATCGCCTCCTTGATGGTCGGCCGTTCCGAAGAAGCGCAGGCGAAGATCGACGCCGCCAGCGCCGAGCGCGTCGCCTACACGCGCGCCGAAGACAGCGAGCCGATCCTGTCCTTGAAAAACCTCTGGGTCGACATGCCCGGCGAGACCGTCCGCAACGTCAATCTCGACGTGCACAAGGGCGAAATCTTCGGCATCGGCGGGCTCGCCGGACAAGGCAAGCTCGGCATCCCGAACGGCATCATGGGGCTCTCGCCGGCCGGCGGGCAAGTGCTGCTTGACGGCGTGCCGGTAGTGCTCAACGACCCGCGCGGCGTGCTCGAGCGCAGGATGGCTTTCGTTTCGGAAGACCGGCGCGGCGTCGGCCTCCTGCTCGACGAGGGCATCGACTGGAATATCGCTTTTACCGCGATGCAGGTGCAGGACCAGTTCTTAAAACCCCTGCTCGGCGGCCTGCTGCAGTGGCGCTCGGACGCGGCGATGCAGGAAGTTGCCAGGGAGTACATCAAGCTCCTCGAAATCAAATGCACGGGGCCCGGCCAGCGCGCCGGCAACCTCTCCGGCGGCAACCAGCAGAAAGTCTGCCTCGCCAAGGCTTTCGCCTTAAGGCCCGACCTCCTCTTTGTTTCGGAACCGACGCGCGGCATCGACATCGGCGCCAAGCACCTCGTCCTCGACACGCTGAAAAAATACAACCGCGAATACGGCACGACCATCGTCATGGTCTCGAGCGAGCTCGAAGAGCTGCGCTCGGTCTGCGACCGCATCGCCATCGTCTATGAAGGCCGCATCGAGGGCATCTTGCCGCACACGGCGCCGCTCGAGGAGTTCGGCGTGCTGATGGCGGGCGCCGATCGCGACGCCGCTGTCGCGTCGCCTGCCGCGGCGGCCTTGCCCGTGGAAGGAAACTAAGATGGACAGCCTGAAGCGTTTTGCCGCTGACTTTGGCCTGCCGCGCATCATCATCACCTTGTACCTGTTCGCGCTCTTTGCCGCCGCGCCTTTTGTCGGCGTCAATTTTCCCGCTTCGCTTTCGGACACGCTGATCCGCATCGGCATGAACGGCATCATGGTGCTCGCGCTCGTGCCGATGATCCAGTCGGGTTGCGGCCTCAACTTCGGGCTCTCGCTCGGCGTCATCGCAGGGCTGCTCGGCGCTACGATCAGCATCGAGATGGGCCTTGTCGGCGCCGCCGGTTTCGCTTTCGCGATCGTCGTCTCGCAAGGCTTCGGCGCGGTTTTCGGCTACGGCTACGGCAAGCTTCTGAACCGCGTCAAAGGCGGCGAAATGATGATCGCCACCTACGTCGGCTTCTCCTCGGTGATGATCATGTCGATCGCCTGGCTGGTCCTGCCTTTCAAGAGCCCGACGATGATCTGGGGTTACGGCGGCAGCGGTTTGCGCACGACGATTTCGGTCGAGGGCTTCTGGCGCCACATCCTCGACGACTTCTGGGCGATCCAGATCGGCGAGAACTTCAAGTTCCCGACCGGCGCCATCCTCGTCTTCCTCGCCGCCTCTCTTCTCATCTGGGTCTTCTTCCACCTCAAGATCGGCACGGCGATCACCGCGGTCGGATCGAACCCGACTTACGCGCGCGCCTCCGGCATCAACGTCGACCGCATGCGCATCGTCAGCGTCGTCATGTCGACGATGCTCGGCGCGCTCGGCATCATCGTTTTCCAGCAGAGCTTCGGCTTCATCCAGCTCTACGAGGGTCCGCTCTACATGGCCTTCCCGGCGGTCGCCGCGATCCTCATCGGCGGCGCCGGCGTGAACAAGGCGACGCTCGTCAATGTCTTCATCGGCGCGGCGCTCTACCAGGGCATCCTGACGATGACGCCGGCAATCTTCAACGCCGTGCTCAAGGTCGACATGTCGGACGTCATCCGCATCATCGTCTCGAACGGCATGATCCTCTACGCGCTGACGCGCAGGACCAAGGTGGCCAAATGAACGCCCGCATCCGCTCCTTTCTGATCGAGAACGCGGTCGTCATTCTCTTCGTCGTCCTCATCGCTTTCGCTATTCCGGTCTCGGGGCTGCCCTCGACTTTCCTTTTCCAGGAAATCCTGACGCGCCTGGGCCGCAACACCTTCCTCGTCATCGCCCTGCTGCTGCCGATCATGGCCGGGATGGGACTCAACTTCGGCATGGTCTTGGGCGCGATGGCCGGCCAGCTCGGCCTCATCTTCATCACCGACTGGGGCATCGTCGGCATTCCCGGGCTCCTGCTCGCGATGATCATTTCGCTGCCGATCTCGGTCCTCTTAGGCTGGCTGTGCGGGTCGATCATGAATCTCGCCAAGGGCCGCGAGATGGTCACCGGCTTCATCCTGGCGTTCTTCATGAACGGCCTCTACATGATGGT
>CAZALA010000070.1:0-18003 GCA_964485725.1 uncultured Propionivibrio sp.
TCAATTCCGGTGTTTCGACGATCCATTGAACCGGCATGCGCTATTGCACCCTATGGCCTTTCTCCGACCACGGGCTATAGGGCGCAATAACCGAAGGGTCCCCCAAGGGGATTTCCTTCGGGGTTCATTGCGCCGTTCGCGACGACAAGGCGATGCGGCTATGCCTTGCGCCTGCGGGCAAGAGCGACGAGGCCGGCGCCGAGGAGCAACAGGCTGCCCGGCTCGGGAACGTCCTGGGTCGGCGCCGCACTGCCGACCACACGGCGGCCGCTGTCGCTATAGAAAACGACCCCTGCCTGCGGCGTCATGTCGGCGTGGAAAGAGTTATAGGAATCGGCGAATCCGCCTCTCGCCCCGTAGAGATAGGCCTCGATGCTGAGTTCTTCCGCGAGGTCGACGCCGTGCGTCGCGCCGGTGAAGCTGAAGTCGTACGAGAAGTCGTAGACGCCGCTGCCACGAGGCGTCCACACCATGTTGAAGAACGGGTTGAAGACCCACTGGCCGTTGACGACCGAACGCAAGGGCGTCGTCTGCATTGCACCGCTCACGAGATTCTCGGTGGAAAACGAGCCCTCAATGGTCCACGAACCTTCATTCCACACCGAGAAGCCGAAGCTGTAGGCCATTGACGCCGTTTTCAGGTTGTAACCGACGCTGAAATTGGCCGTGGCCGGTGTCAAGCGCCCATCCTGCGAGATGCGCGTCGTAAAGCTCGCGCCCAATGGCACGGCAGTCCCACAGACCGTGGCATCGCATTGAAAGCCGAAGTCGCGGTAATACGATCGCGAATACACTTGCCCACTGATCGGCCACCCCGCGGCGACCGCGATCTTGGCGTCAAGGCCGCTCGAGTCATAGGCGATCGACGACTTGGCGTAATTGCGGGCGTCGTACTGGACCGCGCTGCTGCCTTGCCAAAAGGCCGGGTCCTCGCCGCGAAAATGGTCGTCCATCAGGTAGACGCCCGGCTCGGTCATCACATAGCTCCAGCTGCGCAGGATATCTGCGGCGGCTGGCTGAGCCAGGGCCGAGAGCAACAGGACGACGGCGGTTGCCACAAATGAAGATTTGCCGAAAATCGTTGTTTTCATTTTTTTGCTCCCCTTACCCATGTTGTCGGCGGGGTGAAGCATCAAAAATGCCTGAACATCTTGTCGTGTCTTTACAAGGGCTTATCGCCAGCACAAGCGAGCCGATGTAAAAAATATCGACGCAATGGGCTGCGTTTGATGCACGGATCGGTGCAAGACGCTGCGCAATGCACGGATCGGCGCAATACGGTAAACGGTGCAATACGCTGCGCTATTGCACCCTATATCCGGTCTTCGAAGAATGGACCATGGGGCGCCGTCGGTTTGGGGCGGTACGCGTCTCGCGGTAGAATCCGGCGTCCCCGATTCGAGACATCAATGATGCTATCCGCCCGCGTGGCGAGGGCTTGAGCGCGATGCAGCAGATCGCGCAAATTCTCGCCGTTACCTTTCCGTTTTTCGCACTGGTGCTTTGCGGCTATCTTGCCGTTCGCCTGCGCGTCCTGCCGATCGCGGCGATTCCGGGGCTGAGCGCTTTCGTGCTCTATTTCGCGCTCTCGTCGATGCTCTTTCGCGTCGGCTCGGGGACGCCGCTCGCGCAGCTGATCAATCCGCCGTTGATCGTCGTCTATACGCTTTCGTCGCTGCTGCTGATTGCGGTGGTCGTGACGATGAGCCGCAACGAGCGCATCGGGATCAAGGACGCGGCTTTCGGGGCGATGGTGACGATCTACTCGAACAGCGGCTTCATGGGCATCCCGCTCTTGTTCGCGCTGCTTGGCGAAAAGGCGATGAGCGTCATCATCGTGACGCTGCTCATCGATCAGGTCTTGATGAGCCCGGTGTGCATCGCGATCGCGCATGCCGAGCGTCCGACCGGCGAGCGTCGCGGGCTTGCGGCCATGCTGCTGCCGACGCTGCGCTTGTTGAAAACGGCTGCGCGCAATCCGATGCCCTGGGGAATTGCCGCCGGCGTCGCTTTCGGCGCGAGCGGCTGGACGCTGCCCGCGCCGGTCGCCAAGACGATCACGCTGCTGTCCGAGGCAGCCACGCCGGTAGCGCTGTTCACGATCGGCACGATGCTCGCCCGCAACGCGCTGCGCGCCGGGCGCAGCAAGCCGCCGATGGACTACGTGCCCTTGGCGCTGACCAAGCTCTTTGCCCATCCGCTCGTCATGTACCTCGGCGCGATGGCGGCGCAGGCGCTCGGCTTTCCAATGGATGCCGCGACGCTGACCGCGCTGATCCTGGTCGCGGCGCTGCCGAGCGCGAGCTTCGTTTCGATGCTCGCCGAAAGCTTCGGCGCCGACGCCGACCGGATCGCCAGCGTCATCACGGTGTCGACGGTGTTCTCCTTCATCACCTTCTCGGCGACGGTCTGGCTGCTCGGCGTTCAGCCGCCCACGTAAGCGTTGGCAAGCTCTGCTGCGCGATGCGGTGGTGGCGCCACGAGCGCCGCATCGCCCGATGAATCGGGCTCCTACAACGTCTCTTCTAAGCGTTTGCAAGCTCTGTAGGAGCGCAGCTCTGCTGCGCGATGCGGTGGTGAAGCGACGAGCCCGGCATCGCCCGATGAATCGGGCTCCTACAAAGACTCTTGGCAAGCTCTGTAGGAGCGCAGCTCTGCTGCGCGATGCGGCGGAGACGCCACAAGCGCCGCATCGCCCGATGAATCGGGCTCCTACAAAGTCTCTTGGCAAGCTCTGTAGGAGCGCAGCTCTGCTGCGCGATGCGGTGGTGGCGCCACGAGCGCCGCATCGCCCGATGAATCGGGCTCCTACAAAGTCTCTTGTGCGACTGGCGTATCGCTTCGCTCCATGAGTGAATTTTTTGCGGCAATAGCCGCGAAGATAACTCAATTGTGAAATATATCTGCGAAAGATATAGTTTTCAGCGCTCGCACGCCAGCCATACGGGCCGTCATCTATCGCGTCCAGGCTCTCCTCATTGTCATGCGGCGTCAGTTCATCATGAAGTCACTTAAAACATAAGCGGAGGTCAAATGAATACCACCCGACGTCTTAGCCCAATCGCTCTGGCAATCGCTGCTGCCCTTTTAGCCGGTGGCAGCCAGGCGCAAACGGCGCTGAAGTTCAGCCACACCGACCAGCAGCAGGGCGGCCGGCACGCTTCTGCGCATATCTTCGCGAAGAAAGTCGCCGAATACACGCAGAACCGTTACAAGGTCAATGTCTTCTGCTGCAGCCAGCTTGGCAGCGACATGAAGAACATCGAGCAGCTCGTCTCGGGCGGCATCGACTTCACGGTTTCGGGGACCGGTTCCTACGCGTCGAACATCGACCAGCTCAACCTCACCATGCTGCCTTTCCTGTTCGACAGCTATGAGCAGGGCTGGAAATTCTATGACGAATCGAAGTGGTTGAAGACCCAGTTCGACAAGGGCCCGTCCAAAGGCTTCCGCTTCCTGGCGACCTGGGAAGCCGGCTTCCGCAGCATGACGACGAAGGACGTTCTCAACACGCCGGCGGACGCGAAGGGCAAGCGGCTGCGCTCATTCCCGAACGAGATGATGCGCTGGCTGCTCGAAGACATCGGCTTCGGCGTGCAAATCATGCCCCTGCCCGAAGTCTATCTGGCAATCCAGCAAGGCGCCGTCGCCGGCCAGGAAAACCCGGTCGATACGATTTATTCGAACAAGTTCTACGAGGTGGCTCCGCACATCACGCTGACTCGCCACGTGTACAGCCCGATCCCCTTGACGATGTCCGAGAAGACCTGGATCAAGCTCTCCGCAGACGACCAGAAGGCGATCATGCGGGCGGCCAAGGAAGCGGGCGAGTGGAACCGCAACGAAGTCAAATCGAGCGAGGAGAGGCAGCTTGCCGAAATGACGAGCAAGGGCGCCAAGGTCAACAACCCCAATCTCGCGCCCTTCCGCGAAGCGGTCAAGCCAACGCTCGAAAAAGCGAAGACCAAGTACGGCGCCGACGTTGATGCGATCATGGCCGACGTCGTCGCTGTGCGCACCGCGCTTCCGGTCAAGAAATAAGAGACGCCGCCGGGGGAAGGCCGCGGCGCGGCCCTCCCCGGCCCGCCCTGGATCAACGCAGCCGAGGAAAATCGAATGAAGCAGAAAGTCATCATCGTCGTCGCGCCGACGAGCGGCAAGCCGAACGTTGCGAACAACCCCGTGCGCTCGCGCGATATCGCCGCCGACGTCATCAAGTGCGCAACCGCCGGCGCATCGGTCGCCCACCTGCATGCGCGCGACGAGGAAGGCCGGCTGACGACCGACCTCACCGCGTTCAACAACGCGGTGCAAACGATCAAGGATTCGTGCGATATCATCCTCGAAGCCTCGACCGGCGGGCTCTCCAGCCTGACGCCAGCCGAGCGCGTGCTGCCTGCCGGCAACCCGCACGCCGAACTCGCCTCGCTCAATATCGGCTCGCTCAACTTTGGCGATCAGGTCTACCAGAATGGCGTCCCCGACGTTCGCTACTGGCTCGACGATCTGGCGAAGAAAGGCGCAAAGCCCGGCCTCGAGGTTTTCGATACGGGCAACCTCGAACTCGCGCGCCAGCTGATCGAAGAGGGCCGGGTGGCGCCGCCCTTCAACTTCGGCTTCGTCTTCAACCTCAAGTGGGGGATGCTCTATCACCCGGCGATCGTCGCCTACCTGAAAGAGCGCCTGCCCCCAGGCAGCAACTGGGGCGCCGACTTTGTCGCCAGCACCGATTTCTCGCAGCACCTCGACGCGGCCAGGCAAGGCGCCGTTCTACTCAGGGTCGGCTTCGAGGACTCGGCGCAATACAACGGCAAGCTTGCGACCAGCAACGTCGAACTCGTCACGGCCTTCCGCGCCGAACTCGAGGCGGCGGGTTTTTCCATCGCAACGCCCGCCGAAGCGCGTACGATTCTGCTGCAGCCGGCAGGCGCGTAGGTCAAGGACTAAGCCGCTCGCGCCGGGCGAGGCTGCGAATTGTCAGAGAGCCTCGCGCTTGAGCGCAACGGGATTGGACATGGGAAAGAAGACGTTTCTGCTCGGCTTCGACATCGGCACCTCGTCGATCAAGGCGACGCTGCTCGACGCGCGCACCGGCAAGGTCACGGCGTCGGCAAGCTCGCCGAAAGCCGAGATCGGCATCGTCTCGAAACAGGCGGGCTGGGCCGAACAGGACCCGGAACTGTGGTGGACGCACGTCGTCGAGGCGACGCGCGAAATCGCAGCGACGCCGGGCGCCGACCTCAACGCCGTCGAGGCGATCGGCATCACCTATCAGATGCACGGCCTCGTCCTCGTCGACAAGGCGCAGAAACCCGTCTGCCCTTCGCTGATCTGGTGCGACAGCCGGGCCGTCGCCATCGGCAAAGAGGCCTTCGAGGCGATCGGCCGCGAGCGTTGCCTCGCCGCGCTGCTCAACTCCCCCGGCAACTTCACGGCGTCGAAGTTGAAGTGGGTGAAGGAGCATGCGCCGCGCGCCTACGCGCGCGCCGACAAGGCGATGCTGCCGGGCGACTTCATCGCGATGAAGATGACCGGCGAAATCGCGACGACGACCGGCGGGCTTTCCGAAGCGACGCTGTGGGACTTTTCGCAGAAGCGCCTCGCGGGCTTCCTGCTCGATCACTATGGCATCGCGCCGGCGCTGATTCCGCCGACCGTTCCGACTTTCGGCATCCAGGGCAGGCTGCGCCAGGCGGCCGCCGAGCTGCTCGGGCTCAGGTCCGGCATTCCACTGGCCTACCGCGCCGGCGACCAGCCGAACAACGCCTTCTCGCTGCACGTGCTCGAGCCCGGCGAGGTCGCTGCGACGGCGGGCACTTCCGGCGTCGTCTATGGCGTTGGCGACGCGCCGATCTGCGACCCGAAGTCGCGCATCAACACCTTCGCCCACGTGAACTACAGCACGGAGCAGCCGCGCTACGGCGCGCTGATGTGCGTCAATGGCTGCGCCATCCTGAACAACTGGGCGAAGAACAACCTCTTTGCGCTCGACACGGCAGACGCTTACGCCAGCATGGACCGCCTGGCGGCCGCCTCTCCCGTCGGCGCCCGCGGCCTCGTCACCCTGCCCTACGGCAACGGCGCCGAGCGCTGCCTGGAAAACCGCAGCATTGGCGCTTCGCTGCACGGCATCGATTTCAACCGTCACAACCGCAGCGATCTCTTGCGCTCGATGCAGGAAGGCATCGCTTTCGCGCTCAACTACGGCGTCGAGCAGATGCAGGCGCTCGGCATGCCGATCGAACTCATCCGCGCCGGCAAGGCCAACATGTTCCTCAGCCCGACTTTCCGGACGGCGCTCGCCTCGGCGACGCAGGCGCGCATCGAGCTCTATGCGACCGACGGCGCGGCCGGCGCTGCGCGCGGCGCTGGCGTCGGCGCCGGCGTCTATGCCGACTTCGACGAAGCCTTCGCCAAGCTCGAGCTCGTCACGACGACGCTTCCTGAAGCCGCTGAGGCTGAAGCGTGGCGCGACGCTTACGCCAACTGGCGCGAATGCCTCGAGCAGCGCCTCCTCGAGCACACAGCGCTGCAATAAATTTTTCGGGGGGACGAAAGTCGTCGAAAACCAGCAAGGCCCGGCGCTCGCAGCAATCGGCCTGCATTTGACTTATTCTTTCATTTTTCTCACCTGTCCCCGCTGCCATGACCGTCCGCCGCCTTCCCCCCTTGCGCGCGCTGCTGGCCTTCGAAACGACGGCGCGACACCTGTCGGTCGGCCGCGCCGCCGAAGAGCTCAACCTTTCGTCGTCGGCGGTGAGCCATCAGCTGCGCATCATCGAGGACTTCCTGGGCGTGCGCCTCTTCCACCGCACGACGCGAACGATGCGGCTGACCGACGCCGGCTTCAGCTATTTCAAGCTGGTTTTCGGCGGCTTCGACCGCATCGCCGCGGCGACGCAGGACATCGTCGATGCGGGCTTTACCGACGTGCTGACGATCAAGTGTCCGCCGAGCCTCGTCCCCGGCTGGCTGATCCCGAGGCTGGAAAGCTTTCAGGCGGCGCATCCGGATATCGATCTGCGCCTGCAGGCGCCGTCGGAGCCGGTCAATCGCGTCGATAGCCTCGTCGACATGGAGCTGCGCTACGGCGAAGGCGAGAAAGCCGGCTTTCTCGTCGAACCCTTCCTCGACGAGGCGATCGTTCCGCTCGCCAATCCACAGATCGCGCGCCGCCTGCGCAAGAAGTCCGTCGCTGAAGCGCTGTCCTCGACGCCGCTGATCCACTCCGAACGCAGTCCCCTGAACTGGACCGCTTGGCTTCGCCTGCACAAAATTCACGGCGTCAACGTGTCGCGCGGACTGCGCTTCGACCGCGGCTTTCTCTCGACGCAGGCGGCTCGCGCCGGCCTTGGCATCGCCCTCGAGAGCACCGTTTTTGCGGCGCACGACATCGAGTCGGGCAACCTCGTCCAGCTCTTCAGGGAACTGCCCGCCGAGCGGCGAATGGCGCACTTCATGGTCATTCCGCTCGCCAACGCCGAGTTGCCGAAAGTGCTGAAGTTCAAGGAATGGCTGCTCTCCGAGTCGAAGCGAGCGCAACGCGGGAACTTGCCGCCAGCGGCAAGAAGCCGGAAATCGTGATGCCCGCGAATTGACCATGGCGCTCGCAAAGACCACCAAATACCTCGCCGCCTGGCTCATCATGCTCTTCGTTTCAATTGCCAACGGCGCCGTTCGCGATTTCACGTACGGCCCCCGCATGACCGAGCTGGCGGCGCATCAACTATCGACGGTAACTGGCATTCTGCTGCTCGGCGTCGTGATCTGGCGCTTTCTCCGCGCTGACCCGCCCTCTTCCGCGTCGCACGCGCTTGCCATTGGGCTGGCGTGGATGGCGCTGACCGTCGCCTTCGAATTTCTCTTCTTCCACTTTGTCGGCGGCCATTCGTGGTCCGCGCTCGCCGCCAACTACAGGCTCTTCGACGGGCGACTCTGGGTCCTCGTGCTCGTCTGGATAGCCGCCGCGCCCTGCCTCTTCTTCTGGCGCAGCCGGGCGCGCAACAGCGCGCCAATCCGCTTGCCGTGACGCTGCGCCGGGCAAGGCCCGGCGCCTGACTGCCTGGCGTTCTTTGCACGTTTGCAAAGACGCGAAAAAACGTCTTGACAAGCCCGCTCCCCAACATATTACATGCAGCATGTTGTATGGAATTCGTTGACAGGGAGACGAAAATGGCACGCGAGCAAGGCGCGGTTGAGAACGACGGACGGGGGATTCTGCGCGGCGAATACATGAACGAAGATCGGCCGATGACGCGCGACGACTGGCTCAGGGAAGTGTTTCCGGAATGGGGGACCTTCCTCAACAACGAGATCGAGAACGAGCGCGTCGAGCCGGGCACGGTGGCGCTGTGGTGGCTGACCGGCCCGTCGTGGTGCCTCAAGACGTCGGCCGGCGGTGTATTTCTGATCGACTGCTATTCGGGCCCGTCGCTGTACACCACCTACGAGTACTGCGGCGTGTGCCGCATCGCCGGGGCGCCGACGATCAACTGGCTGCGGCTCGGCCCGATGATGCACGATCCGTGGAAGTTCCGGACCATGGACGCCTCGTTCATGACGCATCTGCATCCCGACCATTGCGATATCTATACGATCAAGGCGCTGACGGCGACGAGCGCGTGTCAGTTCGTCGGCCCGAAGACGACGATCGACAAGACGAGGAATTTCGGCGTTCCCGAGTCGCGCATGCGCGAAGTCAAGGTCGGCGACGTCTTCGACGTTGCGGGCGCGCGCGTGCATGTGCTGATCAATTACGACGAGATCGCGCGCAGCACCGGCGTTGAAAAAGGCGGCGTGCTGCCTTACGGCGTCGGCTCGGTGAGCTATCTGTTCGAGACCGACGGCGGCAACATCCTGTTCCTCGGCGATACGATCTACAACAACGGCTACAAGGCGATCGGCGATCGCTACAAGATCGACGTCATGATCAGCGACATGGGGCACAACGCCCCCGGCGCCACCGACAAGATGTCGCCCTGGGACGTCTTCCGCGTCGGCCAGGCGCTGAAGACCCGGGTCATCATTCCCGATCATTACGACAACTGGGCGAACACGCAGATCGATCCGGCGCAGCTCGAGCGCATCGTGCGCGAAAACGACCCGAAGATGAAGACCGTGATCATGCAGGGCGGCGGCAAATTCATCTACCCGCGCGACGAGGACATCGGTCGCTACAAGTATCCGGATTACGCCGAGCTCTACCGGGCCGCCGATTCCTGGGAATACGGCGATCCCGCACGCCGCTAGGGGCGCTGTCAGCGTCAATCGGCGGCTGGTTGAGGGAGCTTGGGCGGGAGGGGAAATGCCAGTGCATGCACCGACTTTAAGCGCAGAAGCGGCGTCCGTCAGCGGCGAGGACCTGCTGCGGATGAGCGGAATCACCAAGCGCTTTCCCGGCGTCCTCGCGCTCGATAACGCGAGCTTCGCGCTGAAGTCCGGTGAAGTCCACGTCATCATGGGCGCCAACGGCGCCGGCAAATCGACGCTGATGAAGATCTTAAGCGGCGCTTACCGCAAGGACGCCGGCGAGATCCTGCTGTGCGGACAGAGCGTCGATTTTGGCGACACCCGCCAGGCGCGCGACTGCGGCGTCGCGATCATCTACCAGAACTTCAGCCAGGTCCTGCACCTTAACGTCGCCGAGAACATTTTCCTCGGCCGCGAAAAGACGAGCTACGGCTTCATCGACTTTAAGCAACTGCGCCGCGATGCCGAGGTGGCGCTCGCCAAGATCGGCCTCTCGGTCGATGTTGAGACGCCGCTTGCCAAACTGGGCATCGCCGAACGGCAAATGGTCGAGATCGCCAAGGCCTTGAGCTTCGACGCCAGGGTCGTGGTCATGGACGAACCGACTTCGGCGCTCACCGGCAAAGAAACCGAGACGCTTTTTTCGCTGATCAGGGATCTCAAGGCCAAGGGCATCGGCATCGTCTACATCTCGCACCGCATCGAGGAATTGAAGCGGATCGCCGACCGCGTCACGGTGATGCGCGACGGCAGGACGGTCGGCACCCGCTCGATCGACGAAGTCGAGATTGCCGAGCTCATCCGCATGATGATCGGCAAGGAATCGAGCGCCGCCTCATTGAAAGGCGACGCCGCGCCCGCGCCCGGTGCGGAGTGCCTGCGCGCCGCCAGCCTGTCGCGAGCCGGCGCCTTCAAGGACGTCTCGTTCGCGCTCAACGAAGGCGAAGTGCTGGGCCTGTTCGGCCTGATGGGCGCCGGCTGCACCGAAATCGCGCGCAGCCTTTTCGGCGTCGACCCGATCGACGCCGGCGAAATTTTCGTGCGCGGCAGGAAGGCTGCCATCGCTTCGCCGGACGAAGCGATGAAGTACGGGCTCGGTTTCCTTTCCGAGGATCGACAGGATTCGGGCGTCGCCTTGTCGATGTCGGTCGGCCACAACATTTCGCTGCCGTCGATCGGTGATTTTCGCCGCTTCTTCGACTTCCTCGACATCGCCCGCGAAAACAAGGCGGTCGAGCGCTGGATCGGCGACCTCGGGATCATGACGCCTTCGGCGCGGCAGCAGGTGCAGTTCCTAAGTGGCGGCAATCAGCAGAAAGTCGTCTTCGCCAAATGGCTGATGGCAAAAAGCACGATTCTCCTGCTCGACGAACCGACGCAGGGCATCGACGTCGTCGCCAAGAGCGAGATGCACCGGCTGATCCAGACCTTCGCCCGCGAGAGCGGCAAGGCGGTGCTGCTGATCACTTCCGAACTGCCCGAACTTCTCTTCCTCTGCGACCGCATCCTCGTCGTTCGCGAGGGCCGCATCGCAGCGCGCCTCAACGCACGTCAGACCAATCAGGAAATCATCATGAGCCATGCACTCGGTACCTGCGCAGAGCGCGAGGAGCAATTATGAAAGCGGATATCGCCGCCAAGGCCGATGCGCGGGGCAATGCCTTCGTCTCGATGCTATCCACCGCGACGTCGAACCAGACCGTCTTCCTGCTCCTCATCCTCTTCGTCATGTGGTTCGTGTTCGCGCTGCTCTCGCCGCATTTCTTCTCCGCCAGCAACCTCACAGAAATCACGATCCAGGCTTCGGTCATCAGCATGGTCGCCGCCGGGCAGACGCTCGTCATCCTCACCGCCGGCATCGACCTTGGCGCCGGCTCGGTCGTCGCCCTCACCTCGGTGATCGCCGCCATCGCGATGGAACATACCGGAACGCTGATTCCGAGCTATCTCATCGGTCTCGCGGTCGCCGGCCTGTGCGGCTTCTTCAACGGCTTTGTCATCGGCAAGATGAAGATTCCGCCCTTCGTCGCCACGCTCGGCCTGATGGGCATCGCGCGCGGCATCGCCCTCCTCATCACCAACGGCGTTCCGCAATACGAGCTTGCGCCCGGCAGCGATTTCATGGGACAGGGGCGCCTGCTCGGCGTGCCGGTGCCGACCGTCTCGGTTCTGCTCCTCTATATCCTGTGCTATGTAATCCTCGTGCGGACGCGGCGCGGACGCTATACCTACGCGATCGGCAGCAACCCGCAGACGTCCTTCCTGTCGGGCATCAACGTTTCCGGGCAGATCATCTGGGTCTATGTGATGGCGGGGCTCACCGCGGGAATCGCCGGCATCACCGAGCTCTCGCGCATCGGCAGCGGTCAGCCGGGCGGCGGCGGCGACTACGCCCTCGACTCGATCGCCGCGGTGGTCCTCGGCGGCACCAGCCTGCAGGGCGGTTTCGGCAACATCTGGGGCTCGCTGATCGGCGCGCTGATCATCGCGACGCTGCGCAACGGCCTCAACGTCATGAACATCAACTCATTCTGGCAGCAGGTTGTCATCGGCCTCATCATCATCGCTGCCGTCTATGCGGACCAGTTGCGTCGCAAATAGATCGAAAGGCGGGGCCGGGAAAGCTCGTGGGTCTCTTGTTTAAACTTTAAATAAAGGGGAAAACCGTGAAGAAATCCTGCTGGGTCATGATCGCACTGATGACGGCTTCGCTCTTCTGCCAGGCGGCTGACTTCAAGCCCACCCCGGCGTCGATGGCCGCCAACGCCAACCGGACGCTCGTCTTCATTCCGAAGACGACGAGCTCGCAATTCTGGGTTGCCATCTGGGACGGCGCCAAGAAAGCGGCGAAGGAACTCGGCTACAAGGCCGTGCTGTTCCAGGGCGTCGCCACCGGGTCGGACGTCGTCGGCCAGCTCAACCTCCTGAACGACGTCGCCACCAGCAAGCCCGCCGGCATCCTCGTCGCGGCGATCGATTCGAAGTCGATGAAGGAGCCGGTCGAAAAGGCGATCGCCTCCGGCGTGCCGGTGGTGACGGTCAATTCCGGCGTCGCCTCGGACAAGGTGAAGGCGCATGTGGCAACCGACAATTACAGCGCCGCGGCGAGCGGCGCCGACGCGCTCGCCGCCCTGATGGGCGGCAAGGGCATCGTCGCCGACATCGGCATCGACGCCGGCTCGCAGACCGGCCGCGAGCGCGAGAACGGCTTCCGCGAAACGATGCTGAAGAAATACCCCGAGATCAAGCTCCTGCCCGTGCAGTACTCGATGGGCGATGTCTCGAAGGCGATGAACACGATCGCCGACCTCGTCACCGGCAACCCGGGGATTACCGGCATTTACTGCGCGCAGGACGCGGCCGGCACCGGCGTCGGGCAGTATCTGAAGCAGCGCGGCATGGAGGCCAAGAGTAAAATCAAGCACGTGGCCTTCGACGCATCGCCCGACGAGTTCAACCTCGCACTCGAAGGCTATATCGACGGCATGATCGTTCAGGATCCCTTCTCGCAGGGATACGAGGGCGTTTACGCGATCGACGCGGTGATCAACGGCAGGCCGATCACGAAAAGCTTCATCGCGACGCCGACCAAGCTGATCACCAAGGAGAACATGAGCGAGCCGGAAATTTACGACTTGCTCGCGAACAACGCGGTGATCCTCAAGGTCATGAACGCCAAAGGCATTAAACGGAAATAGCACGGGCAAGCAGGCGGCGGGCGAAGGTCCGATCGGCAGTCAAGCACGCGCCAAAAAGGAAACAGGATTGTGGAAACCATCGCGCACGGGACTTTGACCGACGTCGTCTTCAACCATCTGCGCGACAAGATTCTGCGCGGCGAGCTCAAGCAGGGCGATCGGCTGAGCGGCAACGACATAGCCGACCGCCTTGGCGTGAGCCGCACGCCGGTGCGCGAGGCGTGCTCGCGCCTCGTCATCGCCGGGCTCGCCTACAAGAAGTCGCGCATCGAGTTCTGCGTCAAGGAAGTCTCGGTGGCCGAGCTCGTCGAGCTTTATCTCGCGCGGGCCGCGCTCGAAGGCGTCGCGGTGCGGATGGCCATCGATTTCATCAGCGCCGACGAAATCGCGCGGCTGCGCGAAATCCTCGAGCGCATGGAGAACGCCGACGCCAACGTCGAGAATTCAAACGAGCTTAACCGGCTCAACAACGAATTCCACGAAATCATCATCGCCGCTTCGCAAACGACGCTGCTCGCCGAGGAAATCCAGAAATATGTGCACCGCAGCGAGCACTACCGCGTGCTCGGCTACCACCTGCCGGGGCGCCACCAGCAAAGCTGCAAGGAACACCGGAAGATCTTCAGGATGATCGTCGCCAAAAAGAAGGACGAAGCCGAAAAAGCCATGCGCGAGCATCGCATCAACACGGTGAGGTATATCACCAGGAGTCTTGGCAAAGAGGTCACTCCCTGATGTAGCTCACGATCAGACGAGCTGCGTTCGAACGCCTCTTCTCTCCATCCGAGCGACCGCCTCCATCCGCTCCTCGCCTTTCCGTTTAGGCCCGTATGGCGAGCGGCGAGCCTGCCGCGGCGCGCCAGGATTCGCGGGCCCGGCAAAGACCATCATGCCCGTGTGGAGAGTTTGATACCATCTACGTATCCATTAATCCCGCGGATGTCCACCTCATGGCGACGACAGTCCTTCCCTGGCATTCGCTCAAAACCAGAATCACCCTCACCACGCTGGTCATCTTTTTGACGAGCCTCTGGGTGCTGTCGTTTTACGCCACCCGGATGTTGCATGAGGACATGGAGCGCCTCTCAGGCGAACAGCAGTTCGCCACGGTGACTTATGCAGCGTCAGAACTCCAAGGCAAGCTGGACGAAAGAATCAATGCGCTGGAGCTGATTGCCCATGCCATTGATCCGCTCCTCATCGACCATCCGGCAGCCCTCCAGAAATTCCTCGATCAGCGCTTTGTGCTGCACTCTCAATTCAACGATGGCGTTCGGGCTTACCGCACGGATGGCGTCTCCATTGCCATATCCCCGTTCTTGCCCGAACTGATCGGCGTCAATTATCTCGACAGGGACTACCTTATTGGTGCGCTGAAAGAGGGGAAATCAACGATCGGCCGGCCGGTCCTGGAGAGGACAACGCAGGCCCCGGTTTTCGCCATGGCCGTCCCCATCCGTGACGTGCAGGGCAAGGTTGTCGGTGCCCTGTCCGGGGTCACCAATCTGGGCAAGCCCAATTTTCTGGACCAGGTCACGAAAGGTCGTTACGGAAAGACCGGCGGATATGTAGTGCTCATCCCGAAGTACAGGCAGATCGTGACCGCGACCGACAAGAGCCGCATCATGGAGATTCTTCCCGCCCCCGGGATCAATCCGACACTCGACCGATTTCTCGACGGCTTCGACGGCTCTGCTGTTTACACGACGCCACAAAAGATAGAAGTTTTGGGTTCGGCCAAGAGGATTGCCAATTCGGATTGGCTGATGGGCGTCACTCTGCCTTCCGCAGAAGCCTTTGCCCCGATTCACGACATGCAACAACGCATGCTGCTTGCCACGCTTTTCCTGACCCTGCTGGCGGGCGGGCTGACCTGGTGGCTATTGAAGCGTCAGTTCGGGCCACTTCTGGACACTGCCAAAACGCTGGCCGACCGCGCTGACACCGACGCCCAACCGCAGCCCTTGCCGATCTCGAGACAGGATGAAATCGGCCAGTTGATCGGTGGCTTCAATCGCATGCTGGAAACCTTGGCGAGTCGCGAGGCGGCGCTGCGGAATAGCGAAAGAGAATATAAAGAGCTTTTCAATGGAATTCCGGTCGGTTATCACGAATACGATACCGAGGGCTGCATCGTCCGAGTCAACTCTGCCGAACTGACGATGCTCGGGTACTCGGCTGACGAGATGCTCGGCCATTACGTCTGGGAATTCATCGACAACGGCGAGCGCTCGAAGGCCGGGGCATTGAGCAAGCTCGCAGGAATTACGCCACCGGGAGATAACTTCGAGCGTGACTATCGCAAGAAAGACGGGACAAAAATTCCCGGCCTGGTAAAGGACAACCTTCGCTTCGACAGCGCGGGCCGAATCACTGGCATTTGCTGCATCGTGATGTACATCGAGGAGCGCAAGCAGGCCGAAGAAGCGCTTCGCAAGTCGGAGATCAAGTATCGCCTGCTTGCCGAGAATTCAGCCGACTGGATCTTCTGGGTTGACCCGGCTGGCAAGGTTCGCTATGCATCGCCAGCCTGTCTCCAGATCTCGGGGCACAGCTATGAGGAGTTCCTTGCCGACGCGGACCTGATGGCCCGGATCCTTCATCCTGACGATCGCGCCCTCTACCTTGCGCACATGGCCAACGCGGCAGGTGCCGATGAGGTTGATCTGGAATTGCGCATCCTGCGCCCCGATGGTGAACTGCGTTGGGTCAGCCACCACTGTGTTCCGATTCATGATGACGCTGGAGCGCTGCTCGGTCGTCAGGGCACGAACCACGACATTACCGAGCGCAAGCAGTCCGAGGAGGTCGTTCGCGTCAGCGAAGCCCGATTACGGCGCGCCGAGCTGACCTCCAAATCCGGCAACTGGGAGCTTCATCTGGATTCCAGAACGATGATCGCCTCCGAAGGGGCCTGCAAATTGTATGGCATTGAAAATGGCCAGTTCGCTCTTTCGGCCATTCAGGAAATACCCTTGCCGGAATATCGCCCGATGCTCGACGCCGCTCTGAGAGATCTGGTCGAAAACGACGCGCCCTACGACGTCGAATTCAGGATCAGGACCGCGGATAGTGGCGAATTGAAAGATATCCGTTCGATCGCCACTTTCGACAAGGAAAGCCGGGTTCTTTTTGGCATCATTCGGGACATCTCCGAAAGAAAAAAGGCGGAGGAGGAGTTGCGTCGAAGTGAAGCCATCCACGCCAAAATGGTGGCCAATATCAACGACGTGATCATCATCGTCGACAAGGATGGTCTTGGCAGATATCGCAGCCCGAACATCGAACGTCTGTTTGGCTGGCTCCCGGAAGAACTCCACGGCGCAAGCGTGTGGAACAATATTCATGCCGGTGATCTCGCAGCCGTGCAAAAGCTCTTTGGCGAAATTGTCAGGCTTCCGAACGCGATCAGAGAGACGGTGTTCCGTTACCGGCGCAAGGATGGCGGTTATCGATGGGTTCGCATTACGGCGATCAACCTTTTGCACGATCCCGATATCCAGGGTGTGCTCGGCAACTTCCACGATGTCACCGACCGCAAAAACGCCGAAACTGAACTTGAGCGGCATCGTCACCATCTCGAGGAACTGGTGGCCGCCCGTACGGCTCAATTGGGACGCGCCAACCTGGCGCTGACGCAAGCCAAGGAAGCGGCCGAAGCGGCGAACCTCGCGAAGAGCGCCTTCCTGTCGAACATGAGCCACGAGATCCGCACGCCGATGAACGCCGTCATCGGCATGGCGCACCTGATGCGACGCAGTGGCCACCTTGACCCGCCACAGCTTGACCGTCTCGACAAGATCGAGACAGCGAGCGACCACCTGTTGAGCGTCATCAACGATATTCTTGATCTGTCGAAGATCGAGGCCGGCAAGTTTTCCCTGGAAAACGTCCCGGTATCGATCAGTAGTCTGATGGCCAATATCCGTTCGATCATGGCGGCGCGCGCTCAGGCCAAAGGGCTGCAGCTAGAGATCGAGTGTGAAGTCTTTCCGGCCAATCTGCAGGGCGACGCAACGCGAGTGCAGCAGGCGATACTCAATTACGTCAGCAACGCCATCAAGTTCACCGCAGCAGGCTTCGTCATTTTGCGCGCCATCAAGGCGGACGAAACCGATGAGGCGCTACGGGTACGTTTTGAAGTCGAAGATACGGGCATCGGCATTTCGCCCGATGCGCAGGCCAGGTTGTTCAAGCCATTCGAGCAGGCCGACAATTCGACCACCCGCCAGTATGGCGGGACCGGACTCGGCCTGATCATCACCCGGCGGCTGGCTGAACTCATGGGCGGCGAGGCGGGTGTGGAGAGTTCAGCGGGAAGCGGCAGCACATTCTGGTTCACCGCCCAATTCCAGAAGATCGAGCGGCGGCACGAACTCGCCTCGGCGGTGGCCATCGATGCGGAAGCCCTGATTCGCCAGCGCTTTCAGGGACACCGTATCCTGCTTGTCGACGACGAGCCGATCAATCTGGAAGTCGCCCAGTGCCTCCTCGAAGGTGCAGGCCTCATCGTCGATACCGCCGGTGACGGCGTTCAAGCCATCGAACGGGCGAGGCAGGTCGACTACGCGCTCATCCTGATGGACGTGCAAATGCCGAAACTCAACGGGCTGGACGCGACACGCGATATCCGCGGGATTTCAGGCTACGAGGACGTCCCGATTCTGGCGATGACGGCCAATGCCTTCAGGGAAGACAAGGACCGCTGCCTTGAAGGTGGAATGAACGACTGCCTGATCAAGCCTTTTTACCCCGACGAACTGTTCTCGGCCTTGATCAGGAATCTTGACCAGCGCTCCAAAGCCTAGCTGCTGCTGGAACCAGAGCGTCGTTCCGCGACCGTCTCATTCAAGAAAGTCTGAAGACTGCCGTAATTAGCTATCGGCGCCCGTTGTCTGTATGTATCCATTAGCGCTTCATGCGCGGGACCGAGGGGATCTCGGCGTGTTTCAAGTATCTGATATCAAACTATCGCGGGGGAAGAAGGACATGTTCAGGAACGCAAAGATAACGACCTTGCTGGCGTGGGGCTTTGGCTTGGTGATTGCCTTGATTG
>CAZALA010000071.1:0-17941 GCA_964485725.1 uncultured Propionivibrio sp.
GCGCAATGTGCCCCGAAGGAAATCCCCTTGGGGGACCCTTCGGTTATTGCGCCCTTGACCCTCAAATCGCCGGGGAAGTGACGCGGGTTTTTGTAGGAGCGCAGCTTCGCTGCGCGATGCGGCGTGTGCAAAGCGACCGATCAATCGCCCGATAAATCGGGCTCCTACAGGTGGGTGCTCAACATTGCACCGATCCGTGCATGGCGAAGCGCATTGCACTACTGCCAAGGCGCCGGACGGAGCAATGAAGGTTCTTGAGCTTTAGAAGGTGCCCGCAGTCCCCGCTTCAAGCAAAAGCAAGGCGCTGCAGGGCGCCGAGTGGCACCGCGCTGATTCCTTCGGCCAGTGGCCAAATGTCGCCCTCACCGTGGCACACGACGTAAAGGTGCTCCAAATCCAATGCCTCCTGGGCGGAACGCATCGAGGGCGTGACCTTGGGAGAACGCGTCAGCTTGGCTTCAAAGCCAAAGCGGCGACCGTTGTACAGGACCATCAGGTCGAGTTCAGCGCCTGAATGGAGTGCCCAGAAATAAGCCTCGTCGCGGCCGGATCCGGTATGACGGAGGATTTCGCGGAGCACAAATCCTTCCCACGATGCACCGCATTTCGGGTGTGCCAAGAGATCGTCGTGAGCGAAAATTCCAAGAAGGCTGTGCAACAGACCAGTGTCGGCAAGGTAAACCTTGGGCGCCTTGACTTCGCGTTTCCCCTGGTTGGTGTGCCATGGGCGCAAGCGCCACGCCATGAAAGTGCCTTCAAGAATATCCAGGTAGCGTGAAACGGTCTTGTCACTCACTCCCAACGACCGAGCCAACTCGCTGCTATTCCAGATCTGGCCATGATAGTGTCCGACCATGGTCCAGAACCGTCGTAAGGTCAGCGCTGGAAGATTGAGCCCGAGTTGTGGCAAGTCGCGTTCCAGATACGTTCGGATGAACGCCTCGCGCCATGCTTTGCTGGCGCGGATGTCTTCGGCCAGAAATGATCGTGGATAGCCACCTCGCAACCAGCGCTCATCGCCTTGATTCGGCTTCACCTCATCGAGGGCGAAGCCATCGAGTTCATGGAAGCTCACGCGACCTGCGAGGCTCTCCGCGGCGTTTCGCAAAAGCTCGGGCGCAGCGCTACCGAGAATCAGAAATCGTGCCGGCGTTTCCGGCCGGTCGGCGAGCACACGAAGCAGTGGAAAAAGATCGGGTCTCATCTGAATTTCGTCAATCACGACGAGCCCCTTCAGTGGCCTCAGAACAAAGGCCGGATCGCTCAACCGCGCCTGGTCGTCAGGGTCTTCCAGGTCAAAGTGGTAAGCAAGTCCCTCCCACGTTTTCGCAAACTCACGCGCCAGCGTCGTCTTGCCTACCTGGCGCGAACCGAGCAAGGCCAGAATCGGGAACTGGCGAAGTCCCAAGGCAATTTGGTCGAGGTGATGCTGACGATGAATCATCCGAGGATGCTACCACGATATTTCGGATAGTGAATCCGAAATATCGTGGTATTCCTGCGGCTTGGGCTGTCGGATGCCGCGTGCAACATCTGCCCGTTCGCCGATCGCCGAAGCCGTCCTCCGCGAGCACGTCGCTCGCGCCGGGCTTTCGTCAGCCGGGCGCTAACTCTCCTGTTTCCTCGGCCTTCCGCGCGCTTTCACTTCGCGGCGCTGGCCCGTCATCGCCTCGATGGTATCGAGGAAGCGTCCTTTGCCCAACGGCTGTCCTTGGACAAGTGCGCGGCGAATGTCGGTGATTGCCTGAGCATCGAGTTCAGAGCGAAACAATTCGCGGTAGGCCGCCTGCCGCTCGGCATCCTGGCGGTCAAGGGCAAGATACAAGGCGTGCGGCGTAAGCAGCGGGTCGGGCTGGCCGAGGCCGTTGGCGCGATAACTGCTCCACCGATAAAGTGCCGGGTCGTCGACCATGCAAGCGCGCACGGGATTCAACTCGATATAGCGCTGGCAAACTAGCAGATACTCGTCGGCATGCACTAGTGACGACTTGTAGCGGCTGTCCCACAAAGTGCCCGTACGCCGGTAAGCCTTGTTGATGTACTGAACGTAACGACGCCCGAGCGAAATCATCAACAGGGAGACGGCTGCCAGCGATGGTGGTGTCAGCAATAAATGCACGTGGTTAGTCATGAACGCGTACGCGTGCAACTGACACCCCGTCTGGACGAGCGCTTCGCCCAGCCAGTTGCGGTAGGCTTGGAAATCCTCCTCGGCAAAGAAACACGCGTCCCGGCTGTGACCCCGCTGAACGAGATGAATAGGCATTCCAGGCACATGAATGCGGGGGCGGCGGGGCATGAGGTGACTGTTTGGTTTCGGGCAGGGAAAGCGTAGCAGAAAATCGATCCTGGCCCCTTTTATTCGATTCTGTATTACACCGTCGCCCACACGGATTCGAGGGAAATTGTGTCGATATCCTTTACAAGCGCCCATTTGCCAACGCCGCGCCGGGCGCGTCGTTTTTCACTTTACGACGCAATATCAACGACTTAAAAAGCTAGCTCGGGTTTTGGCATGGTGCTTGCTATTTGTAGGCCGTGGGCACCAAGCCTCAACCAAGGAACAGGAGCATGAACATGAAATCATTCAAAACTTGCCTCGCGACAATCGCCACGGTCTCTGCCCTCGCTGCGGCTGGCTCGGCCAATGCGACGCTGACCAACTGGTATCTCGATACGGACGGCGCCGGCGGCAATGCTCCGGTCCTGATCGACGACTACGTTGACCTGACGGGTATCTCTTACGTACACAACACGTTTAATTCGCCTACGACGTTCTCTTTCAACGAGTCGGGTTTGTTTGCGACGCCGACAGCCGATGGCCCGGTCGTTGGCGGCGGCACGGCTCTGAATCCTGTTCTGAACGCGGCCTTCCTGGGCAGCGGTAACGGTACGATCGGCGGCCTGCTGACGTTCACGGGTGGTAGTCTCGCCATCAGCAATTCGGTTACGTTAGCGAACATCGGTAGCTTTAATCTCCTCAGTGGCAGCGCCAACCTGGCAGCCGGAACGGTGTTGCCGAACGGCGCGGTGTCGCTGATTTTCCAGGCAACCGCGCTGACGCCAGGCTACTTCTTCGACTCGTCGATGAATGATCTTGCGAGCATTCTGCCAACCAATCCGCTGATATTCGGCTTTGCCACGACCAATGTCATTCCCATTAATGCTACTGCCGTCGGCTTACCATTGATCACGCTCTACAATGCGGCTTTCAGTCCCGATGTGGTTGCGCCGATTGTCCCGAATTCCACCACGGATCTCTACCTCTCCAACAACGGCCAGTTCCGCCTGCAAGTTCCGGAACCCGGTTCGCTGGCGCTCCTCGGCATCGGCCTCCTTGGTTTTGCCGGTCTTCGCCGCCGCCGCAACGTTTAATAAGCAAAAGAACAAAAAGGCAATCTTTGACCGAGGCCCTTACCGGCCTCGGTTTTTTTGTGCCGGTTTTTCGACGCAGCCGGAGCGCGGCGACCGGGATCACTGTCGCGTTTTCCCGACAGATTGCTTTAATTCGCGCCGGTTGGGGCTTGAATTTACATGACTTACCTATTACTTTAGTGGTAGTTTCCATGTCATGGGACTGGCTAGCGAGCCGGAATAAATCTGTGCACCGGCGCCGCCTCCGGGAAGTCTGCGGGAGATTTGACGATTTCTGCAATAAACGGCATCAGTGTTCGCCTGAAAAGGCGCTTGCGATCAAGGGAGAATGGTATGTCTGTCAGCCTGCATAGGGTTATCCGCGCAGTTGTTCGCTGGGCCGCCATCGCGATGGCCGGGGCCATCGCCGCCGGTTGTGCGACTTCCCTGCCGCCGGCTCCCGTCAGCGCCGCGTCGCCGAACTACAACTACATCATCGGCCCGGGCGACATGGTCAATATCGTCGTCTGGCGCAATCCCGAACTCTCGATGCTCGTGCCGGTGCGCCCGGACGGCAAGATCGCCGCGCCGCTCGTCGAAGACCTGCCGGCGATGGGCAAGGACGCGACGACGCTGGCGCGCGACATCGAAACCGCGCTCGGCAAGTTCATTCGCGACCCGGTCGTCACCGTCGTCGTCACCGCTTTCGTCGGCCCCTACAGCGAGCAGATCCGCGTCGTCGGCGAGGCGGCCAAGCCGCAGACGCTGCCCTACAAGCAGAAGATGACGCTCCTCGACGTCATGATCGCGGTCGGCGGCATGACCGACTTTGCCGACGGCAACGCGACGACGCTGCTGCGCACGGCCGACAACAATCGCCAGTACGCCGTGCGCGTGAGCGACCTCATCAAGCGCGGCGACGTCTCGGCCAACGTCGAGATCATGCCGGGCGACGTCCTGATCATTCCGCGCAGCTGGTTCTGATCATTCCTTTCCGGCCTTCGAGCCCGGCCGTGCCGGGCGCCGCGGGTGTGTGTGCGACGTTGATGAAGCCTAAATGCGATGTATGAACTAATCAGACAAGCGCTCATTGTCCTGCGCGGAATGTGGAAGCATCGCTGGCTCGGGATCATCGTCGCCTGGGTCGTCGCCATCGTCAGCGTCGTCACGGTCCTGCGCATCCCCGACAAGTACGAAGCCTCGGCGCGCATCTACGTCGACACGCAGTCGATCCTGAAACCGCTGATGGCGGGCCTGGCGATCGAGCCCAACCTCGACCAGCAGATCATGATCCTCTCGCGCACGCTGATCAGCCGCCCGAACGTCGAGAAGCTCGTGCGCATGGCTGACCTCGACCTCGGCATCAAGTCGAAGCAGGCGCAGGAGGGTCTCGTCGATGACCTGATGAAGGCGCTCACGATCAAGAGCACTTCGCGCGACAACCTCTACACGCTCGCCTACCGCGACAGCGAGCCGGAACGTGCCAAGCGCGTCGTGCAATCGCTGGCGTCGATCTTTGTCGAATCGAGCCTCGGCGACAAGCGCAAGGACACGGACGCGGCGAAGAAATTCATCGACGACCAGATCCAGGTTTACCAGAAGAAGCTCGAGGAAGCCGAGAACCGCCTCAAGGAATTCAAGCTCAAGAACATTTCGCTGCGCGACAACAGCGAGGGCAAGGATTACTTCGGCCGCATCGGCGAAGTGAGCGCGGCGCTCGAACGCGCCAAGCTCGACCTGCGCGAGGCCGAGAATTCGCGCGATGCCTTGAAGCGCCAGATCCTCGGCGAAGAGCCTTCGCTCCTGCCCGATGCGCCCGAGTCGACGACGAGCGCTTCGCTGCCCGAGATCGACGGCCGCATCGATGTGCTCAAGCGCAATCTCGACGGACTGCTGCAGCGCTACACCGAAAAGCACCCGGACGTCGTCGGCACGCGGCGCATGATCAAGGAGCTCGAGGACCAGAAGAAGGAGGAGCTCGCCTCGCGCAAGAAAGCGGCCGTTGCCAATCCCGCCGCCGCGATGAAGGACAACCCGGTCTATCAGCAGCTCAAGATCTCGCTCGGCGAGAACGAAGCGATCATCGCTTCGCTGCGCGTGCGCGTCGCCGAATACCAGGCGCGCTACAACCACCTCAAGGATTCGGTGAAGCAGATCCCGGCGATCGAAGCCGAGTACACGCAGCTTAATCGCGACTACGACATCAACAAGAAGAACTACGAGAGCCTCGTCGCCCGCCGCGAATCGGCGACGATGTCGGGCGAGATGGACGCGAGCGCCGGCGGCGTCGAGTTCCGCCTGATTGACCCGCCGCGCGTCTCGCAGCAGCCGGTCTCGCCCAACCGCCTGCTGCTCTTCCTGATCACTTTCCTGCTCGCGCTCGGCGCCGGGCTCTTCGTGCCGTTTGCCGCCAGCCAGATCCGTCCGGTGTTTTTCACGGCGCGCGCGCTGCGCGACGCGACCGGCCTGCCGCTCCTCGGCACCGTCTCCAAGCGCGTCGAGGAAAAGGCCATTCAGGAGGCGAAGAAAAATTTCAAACAGTTTATCGCCGCCGTCGTTGCACTCGTGGGCGCTTACGCCGGAGGCATCGCCCTCCTGCTGCTCCTTACCGTTCGTTCGGCGTGAGGAAAACCAATGAGCCTCATTGAACAGGCCGCACAACGACTCGAGCAGCTGCGCCGCGCGCAGCAGGACGTCGGCACCGCGCCGGCAGCGCCTGTGGAGCCGGCCGTCGTCGCCGCGCCCGTCGCAGAAAAGCCTGCAGCGCAGGCAACGCAGCCCATCGCACCGCAGCCGGCACCTGCGCCTCAGCCCGCCGCCCCGCCGGCGCCGAAAGCCGCCGTACAGCCTGCGCCGAGCGCGCCGGAAGTGCTGCAGGCGACCGAGATGAAGCTCTCGCGTCGCGTCGAGCTCGACCCCGTGGCGCTGGCGCAAGCCGGCTTCATGCGCCCCGATTCAACGCGCTCGCAGCTTGCCGACGAGTTCCGCGTGATCAAGCGCCCGCTCATCGACAACGCCATGGGCAAGGGCGCCGTTCGCATCAAGGACGGCAACCTGATCATGGTCACGAGCTCGCTGCCGGGAGAGGGCAAGACCTTTACCGCGGCCAACCTCGCGATGAGCATCGCGATGGAGCTTGACAACACCGTCATGCTCGTCGACGCCGACGTGGCGCGCCCGACGCTGCTCTCGAAGCTCGGCCTGCAACCGGCGCGCGGCCTCCTCGACGTCCTCGTCGACGAGTCAATCGACCTGCCGCAAGTGCTGCTGCGCACCAACGTCGAGAAGCTCACCGTCCTGCCGAGCGGAACGCCGCATGCGCACGCCACCGAGCTGCTTGCGAGCGACGCGATGGTGCGCCTGCTGGAAGAAATGGCGAGCCGCTACGCCGACCGCATCATCATCTTCGACTCGCCGCCGCTCCTCGTCACGACCGAGGCGAGGGCGCTCGCTTCGCGCATGGGGCAAGTCGTTTTCGTCGTCAAGGCCGAGAGCACGAGCCACGCCGACGTGAAGAGCGCGCTCGCGACGATCGAAGGCTGTCCGGTCAAGCTGATGCTGCTCAACCAGACCACGAAGTCAGGCGAGGATAACTATGGTTACGGCTATGGTTACCAGCAGGGGTACGGCGAAAGTGACTGAGCCTGCCCGCCGCCGCAGCCCGGCCTTCGCGCGCCTCGCACGCCTCGCACATTTCGGGCTTGCCTGTCTCGCCATGCCAGCCATGGCGGGCGAGTGGACGATCACGCCGACGATGGCGGTGAGCGAGACGGCGACCGACAACGTCAACCTCACTCAGCGCCACAAGCAGAGCGACCTCATAACCGATCTGACACCTGGCATCCAGATCGACGGCAGGGGCAGCCGCGTGCAACTGCATTTGGAGTACCAGATGCACAACCTGATGTACGCGCAGGAGTCCTCGCGCAACCAGACGCAGAACTACCTCAACAGCTTCGGGACGATTGAACTCCTCGAAAACCGCTTCTTCCTCGAAGGCAGCGGCAACATTTCGCAGCAGAACACCAATGCCTTCGGGCCGACGACCGCGTCGAACGTCAACGTCAACACCAACCGCAACACGACCGAGACCTCGACTTTCCGTCTCTCGCCCTATTTCCGCGGCCAGTTTGGCAGCTTCGCCGATTACAACCTGCGCTACATCCAGATCACGAACCGGACGAAGTCCTTCGACAATCTCGACTGGGACAGCCGGGAGTGGGTCGGCAGCGTCAACGGCCAGACGCGCGTCACCAACCTCAGCTGGTCGATCGAAGGCAACAGCCAGGACGTCGAATTCACGCGCGGCCGCAACACCGAAGCCGAACGCCTGCGCGGGGTTCTGCACTACCAGATCAACCCGCAGTTCCGCGTCTCGGTCTTCGGCGGCCGCGAAGCGAACAATTACGTGAGCCTCGACAAGGAAAGCTATACGACGAAGGGCGCGGGCTTCGACTGGACGCCGACCGAGCGCACCAGGCTTTCGCTGAGCCGCGAGGACCGCTTCTTCGGCAACAGCGACAGCATCAAATTCTCGCATCGCACTGCCGGAACGATCTGGACCTACACCGAAACGCGCGACGTCGTCGTGAACCCGACGCAGGCTTCGACGAGCGCGCTCGGCAGCAACTACGACCTCTTCTTCAACCTCTTCCAGTCGGCGATTCCCGATCCGGCCGCGCGCGCGGCTTTCGTGAACAACCTGCTGTTGACGAGCGGCATCAATCCGAACACGCAGCTTCAGGGCGGCTTCATGACCTCGGGCGTGACCCTGCAGCACCTGCGCAACGCGTCGTTTGCCCTGACCGGCGCGCGCAACACGGTGACTTTTTCGGCCTTCCAGAACGAGACGCAGACCGCCGCATCGACGGTCGGCACCGGCGCCATCCTCGGCAGCTTCGCGAACTTCCAGAACGTCGACCAGAGCGGCGGCAGCCTCACCTGGTCGCACAAGCTCACGCCATTGTCCTCGCTGATTGGCTCGTACTCGATGATCGACAGCAGGGGCACGGGGACGAACCGGCTCAAGACCGACGAGACGCTCTACCATCTCGGCGTGCTCACGCAGCTCGGGCCGAAAACCAATGCCAGCGTCGGCGCACGGCATATCGTCATCGATGGCACGACGAACTACACCGAAAATGCCGTGACCGCGACGCTGTCGCATCGCTTCTAGTGATTGGCGTCTATGTATGAATCATTCTATGGTCTGACCCAGAAGCCGTTTCAGCTCAACCCTGACCCGGCTTTCTATTTCGCCAGCAAGCAGCACCGCCGCGCCACCGCCTACCTCGAATACGGCCTGCATCAGAACGAAGGCTTCATCGTCGTCACCGGCGAAGTCGGCGCCGGCAAGACGACGATCGTGCGCGGGCTGCTCGACACGCTCGACGCGAAGAAAGTCGTCGCCGCGCAACTCGTGAGCACGCAGCTCGACGCCGAGGACACGCTGCGCATGGTCGCCGCCGCTTTCGGCGTGCCCTCGCGCAACGCCGGCAAGTCGGACGTGCTCGTCGCGCTCGAGACCTTCCTCGTCGACATGACGCAGCAGGGCAAGCGCTGCCTGCTCATCGTCGACGAAGCGCAGAACCTGACGCCGCGGGCGCTCGAGGAATTGCGCATGCTCTCGAACTTCCAGTTCGAAACGCACGCGCTGCTGCAAAGCTTTCTGATCGGCCAGCCCGAGTTTCGCGCCGTCATGCAGCGGCCGAGCATGCGGCAGCTCAGGCAGCGCGTCATCGCCGCCTGCCACCTCGGGCCGATGAGCGAGGACGAGACGCAGGCTTACGTCGAGCACCGTCTGAAGTGCGCGGGCTACAAGAAGACCGCGCTCTTTGACGCCGGCGCCTACGCCGCGATTTTCAGCGCGAGCGGGGGCATTCCTCGGCGCATCAACTCGCTGTGCGACCGCCTTCTGCTCGCCGGTTTCCTCACCGAGAAAAAGGAATTCAAGCTCGAGGACGTCGAGGAAGTCGCCAAGGAGCTCTCCGAAGAGACGCAGTCCTCGACCTTCTTTGGCAGGGACGATGGCGTGTCTTCAGGCGGCAACCACCCCGGCGCCGATCTCACCGACAGCGTCATCCTCGACATCGACCTCTCGCGCGTCGAGCTCGACCACAGCACCGCCGACAAGGCGAGCGCCGCGATCGCCGACATCAAGGAAGTCCTGAACGACCAGCGCATCGTGCGCATCGAGCGCAGCATGATCCGCATCGAGCGCGCCAGCACCGCGACGCTCACCTTGATGCAGCAGCTCGTCGACGCCGTGCGCGCCAAATCGGAGAAGGAGACAGGCGTTGGTTGAGGCCAATATCGTCATAGGGCGCAATAAGCAACGCGTCCCCCAAGGGGATTTCCTGCGGGGCACATTGCGCCGCGGTGGCGCCCGTGCGGCGGGCCTTCGTCTGGCGCAATGCGCTGCGCTTGTGCACGGATCGGTGCAATGCGCTGCGCTTATTGCACCCTATGGTGGGGGTGTTCATGGCTGAGGAGCGCTGGCCGGAGGGGCTGGGGCCCGTCATTTGCGTCGTCGGGGCGCGGCCGAACTTCATGAAGATGGCGCCGATCCTGCGCGCGCTCGCCGCGCACGCGCCGGCGATCCCGGCGCTGCTCGTGCATACCGGGCAACATTACGACAACGACATGAACGACCGGCTCTTCGTCGACCTGCGCCTGCCGCGGCCCGACATCAACCTCGCGGTCGGCTCGGGAACGCACGCGGTGCAAACGGCCGAGGTGATGCGCCGTTTCGAGCCCGTTCTCGATACGCATCAACCGTCCTGCGTGCTTGTCGTCGGCGACGTCAATTCGACGCTCGCCTGCACGCTCGTCGGCGTCAAGAAAGGCATCCCGGTGGTGCACGTCGAAGCCGGGCTGCGCAGCTACGACCGGCAGATGCCCGAGGAAATCAACCGCGTCCTCACCGACCAGATCGCCGACCGGCTGTACACGACCGAGCGCAGCGCCCTCGACAATCTCCTGCGCGAAGGCATCGACTGCGACCGCGTGTGCTTCGTCGGCAACGTCATGATCGACTCGCTCGTCTCGAACCGCGAGTTTGCGCACGCGCCGGAAAAAACCCTTGGCGAGCTTGGCATTGACGCGAAGCGCATCTCGAATTGGAACCATCCGAACGGCTACGCGCTCGTGACGCTGCATCGGCCGTCGAACGTCGACCAGGTCGAGACCTTGAAACCCCTGCTCGAGATCCTGCGCGAAGTCGCCGAGCGGCTGCCGCTCGTCATCGCGCTGCATCCGCGCACGCGCGCCAACATCGAGCGCTTTCAACTTGGCGCGCTCGTCGCGCACGAGCGCATCGTCCTCCTGCCGCCGCAGGGCTACCTCGAAATGCTCGGCCTCATGAGCCATGCGCGCATCGTGCTCACCGACTCGGGCGGCCTGCAGGAAGAGAGCACGGCGCTGTGCGTGCCGTGCCTGACGATGCGCGAGAACACCGAACGCCCGATCACGGTCGAGCAGGGCAGCAACACCGTCGTCGGTCGCGATCGCGCGGCCATCCTCGGCGGTGTCGCCGAAATTCTCGCGGGTGGCGGCAAGCGCGGCCGCATTCCGGAATACTGGGACGGGCGTGCCGCCGAACGCATCGCGGCCGATCTCTCTGAATGGCTGACCTTACGCCACCTGCAGGCGCGAGAATGACGGAGGAGGGCATCTTGAACGATTCTTCCTCGATCAAGAACGCCCTGACGATCGACGTCGAGGACTATTTCCAGGTCTCCGCCTTCGCGCCGTACATCGCCCGCGGCGAGTGGGACACGCGCGAGTGCCGCGTCGAGCGCAACGTCGGCCGCATCCTCGAAATACTCGACGAGCAGCGCACGAAAGCGACCTTCTTCACGCTCGGCTGGATCGCCGAACGCTACCCGCAACTCGTGCGCGACATCGTCGCCGCCGGCCATGAACTGGCGAGCCACGGCTACGCGCACGAACGCGCGACCGACCTCTCCGAAGCGGCTTTCTTTGCCGACATCGAGCGCGCCAAGAAGCTCCTCGAGGACCTTGCCGGGCACGAGGTCAAGGGCTATCGCGCACCGAGCTTTTCGATCGGCGAGGGCAACCTCTGGGCTTTCGATTGCCTCGAACGCGCGGGTTACCGCTACAGCTCGAGCATCTACCCGATCCAGCACGATCACTACGGCATGCCTGACGCGCCGCGCTTCGCGCATCGCGTGCGCCCGGGCCTCGTCGAAGTGCCGGTGACGACGGCGCGCATCTTCAATCGCAACTGGCCCTCGAGCGGCGGCGGCTATTTCCGGCTCTTGCCCTACGCCGTGTCGCGCTGGCTGCTCGCGCGCGTCAACCGCGTCGATCGCCAGGCGACGGTCTTCTATTTCCACCCCTGGGAAATCGATCCCGAGCAGCCGCGCATCCCCGGCATCAACGCCAAGACGCGCTTTCGGCACTACGTCAATCTCAATCGCACCGAAGCGCGCATCCGCCGCCTCCTCGCCGATTTCAAATGGGCGCGAATGGACGAGGTTTTGCAAGGATCGGGGTCGGGATGAAGAGTGACGGTATAGGGCGCAATAACCGAAGGGCACTGCGCCGCGGCGGTGGCGATGGCGCGGCGGTGCAATGCGCTTCACTTATTGCACCCTATGGCCCTGGGTGCGAAGCGCGCGTGTCTTCAAAATGATGAACTTCACCTCCACCCCAGCCACGAAGCGACCGGAGAGCATCGTCGCGCTGACGGTCAAGCGCCTTCGCAGCGACGACCTCGACGCGGCCAAGTACTGGGATGAGTTCGTCGATGCGACGCCGACCGCGACCTTCTTCCATAAGGCGGCCTGGCAAACGATTATTCGCGAGGTCTTCCGCCACCAGACGTATTTCCTCTACGCCGAACGCGCCGGCGTCATCGAAGGCATCCTGCCGCTCGCGTCCGTGAACAGCCTGCTCTTCGGCAAGGCCCTCGTCTCGCTGCCTTTTGCCGTCTATGGCGGCGTTGCCGCCAATGGCCCGCAGGCGGTCGAGACCCTCGTTGCCGAGGCGCAGGCGCTCTCGCGCAAGCTTGGCGTCGACCATCTCGAACTGCGCAACTTCACGCAATGCAACCCCGGCTGGCCGACGCAGGACCTTTACGTCACTTTCCGCAAGGCATTGCTGCCCGACGCCGAAGCAAACCTGCTGACGATCCCGCGCAAGCAGCGCGCGATGGTGCGCAAGGGCATCAACAACGGCCTCAAAAGCGAGATCGACGCCAACGCCGATCGCTTCTTCGCGCTCTATGCCGACAACGTTCATCGCCACGGCACGCCGGCGTTGCCGAAGCGCTACTTCGAGGCGCTGCTCAAAACCTTCGGCAAGGACTGCGAAATCCTCACCGTTGTCGATGCCGACGGCCGCGCCTTGAGCAGCGTCCTCTCCTTCTATTTTCGCGACGAAGTCCTGCCGTATTACGCGGGCGACGACCTCGACGCGCGCGCGAGCGCGGCCAACGACTTCAAGTACTGGGAACTCATGCGCCGCGCCTGCGCGCGCGGCGTCAAAGTGTTCGACTACGGGCGCAGCAAGCAGGGAACGGGCTCCTACGCCTTCAAGAAGAACTGGGGTTTCGAGGCGCAGCCCCTGTTCTACGAATACTGCCTCTACAAGCGCGACGCGATCCCGCAGAACAACCCCAACAACGCCAAGTACCGCCTGCTCATCGAGGCCTGGCGGCGGCTGCCGATCGGCCTTGCCAACTGGCTCGGGCCGTGCATCGTGCGCCATCTCGGATAGGTAAATCGTGGCCAATCTCCTCTATCTCGTGCATCGCCTGCCTTACCCGCCCAACAAGGGCGACAAGGTGCGCTCGTATCATTTGCTCAAGCACCTGGCGGCGCGGCACCGCGTCTTTCTCGGCACCTTCATCGACGACCCGCAGGACGAAGCCTACGTCGACAAGCTGCCGCAGTATTGCGCCGACATGCACATCGCCCGGCTCTCGCCGCGCCTGGCGAGGATCAAGAGCTTGCGCGGCCTCATCGGCGAAGAGGCGCTGACGCTGCCGTATTACCGCAATCCCGGCTTGCAGGCCTGGGTGGACCTGACCTTGCGCGAGCACAAGATCGACGCCGCGGTGATCTTTTCGTCCGCGATGTCGCAGTACGTCCCCGAGGTCTATCAGCTGCGCACGCTCGTCGACTTCGTCGATGTCGACTCGGCCAAATGGACGCAGTACGCGGACAACCACCGCTGGCCGCTCTCCTGGCTCTACCGCCGCGAAGGCGAGCGCCTGCTCGCGCATGAACGCGCGCTCGCCGCGCGCGCCTCGCGTTCCTTCTTCGTCACCGAAAAGGAAACCGAGCTCTTCTGGCGCAGCGCGCCCGAGTGCAAGGAGCGCATCGAGCCGATGTGCAACGGCGTCGATGCCGATTTCTTTTCGCCCGAGCACGACCTGAAGTCGCCCTTTGCCGGTGCGGCCTTGCCGCTCGTGTTTACCGGCGCGATGGATTACTGGCCGAACATCGACGCCGTGAGCTGGTTCGCGAACGACATCCTGCCGCGCCTGCGCGAGCGCCGGCCCGATCGCGAGCTCAAGTTCTACATCGTCGGCCGCAGCCCGACGCCGGCGGTGCAGGCGCTCTCCAGCGAGCACGTCGTCGTCACCGGCACCGTCGATGACGTTCGCCCTTACCTGAAGCACGCCGCCGCCGTCGTCGCGTCGCTGCGCCTGGCGCGCGGCATCCAGAACAAGGTGCTGGAAGCGATGGCGATGGGCGCTGCCGTCGTTGCCTCGCGCGAATGCGCCGAGGCCGTCGACGCCGTTCCCGAGCGCGACTTCCTGACCGCGGCCGACCCCGACGAATACGTGAGCCAGGTCGAAGCGCTGCTCGACTCGCGCGAGCGCGCCGCCGCCATGGGGATCGCCGCGCGCAGACAAGTGCTCGCGCGCTACAGCTGGGACGCGCATCTCGCGACGATCGACCGACATCTGGAGAGCGCGCCCGCATGAAGCGCGCCGAGCCGACCCTCTCTTTCGCTGCGACACCGGCAGTCCGCTGGACTGCCGCGCTCGCAGCGCTCGTCCTGCTCATCGTCGCGATCCTCGCCCTCTATCGCACGACCGCGATCGCGATGGTGCAAACCTGGAGCCGCACCGAGACTTTCACGCACGGCTTCATCGTGCCGCCGATCAGCCTCTGGCTCATCTGGCGCATGCGCGGCGAGCTTGCGCAGATGCAGCCGCGGCCCAACGCCTGGGCGCTCGTTGCCATCGCCGCGACCGGTTTCGCCTGGCTCGCGGGCGAGGTCGCGACCGTCGGCGTCGTCTCGCAATTTGCGTTCACCACGTTGATCGTCCTCTGCGTACCGGCGGTGCTCGGCATACAGGTCGCGTGCCGCATCGCCTTCCCGCTCGCCTTCCTCTACTTTGCCGTTCCCTTCGGCGAGTTCGCTTTGCCGACGATGATGGAATGGACCGCCAACGCCACCGTCCTTGGCCTGCGCCTGACCGGCATCCCGGTCTTTCGCGAAGGCCTGCAGTTCGTCATTCCCTCGGGCAACTGGTCGGTCGTCGAGGCCTGCAGCGGCGTGCGCTACCTGATCGCGTCACTGTGCGTCGGCACGCTCTTCGCGTATCTCAACTACCGCTCGCTCACCCGTCGCCTCATCTTCGTCGCCGTTGCCATCATCGTCCCGGTGCTCGCCAACTGGATGCGCGCCTACATCATCGTCATGCTCGGCCACCTCTCCGGCAACAAGCTCGCCGCCGGCGTCGATCACCTCGTCTACGGCTGGCTGTTCTTCGGCATCGTCATCATGGTGATGTTCTGGATCGGCTCGTACTGGCGCGAGGACGAAGCGCGGGCCGACCTCGAACTGTGGAACAGCGGGCATTCTGAACGCGCCGAGAATTTCGTCGTGCTGCCCGCCGCCGCGCTCGCCGTCATGGCGATCTGGCCGCTTGCGCTTTGGCAGATCGACCGCGAACTGCCGCCGCAGCTCTCCGAAGTCGCGGCCGTAGGGCGGGTACCGGGCTGGAGCGCATCTGACCAGAAATTTGCCGACTGGAGCCCCCGTTTCGACAACGCGCCGGCAATCTACCAATCCGCCTTCGTTGCCGATGCAGCGAAGCACGAGAAGGTCGGCGTCTATATCGCCTACTACCGCAATCAGGACTACAACCGCAAGATGGTGAGCTCGGAAAACGTCCTCGTGCGCAGCAACGACCCGCTCTGGGCGCGTGTTGCAAGCGCTTCGCGCGAGCTTGGCCTGGGCACAATCTCGCTCACCGCTCGCAGCGCCGAACTGCGTGCTGCCGACGCGGCGACGACTCGCCTCATCGTCTGGCAGTGGTACTGGATCAACGGCCGGCTCACCGCAAGCGATCACCTCGCCAAGGCCTATACGGCATTGTCCAGGCTTACGGGGCAGGGCGACGACTCGGCGGCAATCTTCCTCTACGCGCTCAAGGATGCGGGCGGCGGCGAAGCGGCGCTTGCCAGCTTCGCCGCGGCGGCAGGCCCCGCCATCGAGAGCGCCCTCATGCAAACGCGGGAGAAGCGTTGAGAGCCCCGGCCGATCCGCGCCCGCTCGTCGTCCACGTCGTCTACAGCTTCGACGTCGGCGGGCTGGAGAACGGTGTCGTCAATCTCATCAACGAAATGCCGCCTGGCGCGTATCGGCACGCCATCGTCGCGCTCACCGAGATCACCGATTTTTGCGAGCGCATCGTTCGTGAAGACGTCGAGTTCTATGCGCTGCACAAGCCCCCGGGCCACGCCCTGTGCATCTATCCGAAGCTCTTCACGCTCTTCCGCCTGTTGCGGCCGGCGATCGTGCATACGCGCAACCTCGCGGCGCTTGAAGTCGCCGTCCCGGCGTGGGCGGCGCGCGTGCCGGTGCGCATCCACGGCGAGCACGGGCGCGACGTCGGCGACCTCGACGGATCGAACAAGAAGTATCAGTGGGTGCGGCGGCTCTACCGGCCTTTCGTCACGCATTTCATCGCGCTCTCGCGCGATCTGGAAAGCTACCTCACGCGCAAGGTCGGCGTGCCGCAAGCGAAAGTGCGGCAGATCTACAACGGCGTCGACGCGCAGCGCTTTCATCCGGCAGCGACGCGCAAGGCGATCGCCGGCTGTCCGTTTGTCGATCCATCGCTGTGGCTCGTCGGCACCGTCGGCCGCATGCAGGCCGTGAAAGACCAATCGACGCTCGCCCGTGCCTTCATCCGGGCGCTTGAAATTGCGCCCGAGTTAAGAAGTGTTTTAAGGCTCGTCATGATTGGCGACGGACCGCTGAAATCCGAGGCGCAGGCGCTCCTCGCCCAGGCCGACTGCGCCGAACTCGCGTGGCTGCCCGGAACGCGCGCCGACGTCCCGCAGATCCTGCGTGGCCTTGACTGCTTTGTCTTGCCTTCGCTTGCCGAAGGCATCTCGAACACGATTCTCGAAGCGATGGCGAGCGGACTGCCGGTGATTGCCACCGACGTTGGCGGCAACGGCGAACTCCTCGCAGCGCAGAGCGGCGAACTCGTTCCCGCCGCCAACGCCGAAGCGCTGGCGCAAAGCATCGTCCGCCACGCCCGCGACCCCGACGCCGCTCGCGCCACCGGCCACGCCGCGCGCCTTGCCGTCGAACGCAGCTTCAGCCTCACCGCGATGGTGCAGCAATACGAGGGTCTCTACGACGAGCTCCTCGCCGAACGAATGGTTTTGCCCTATAGGGTGCAATAGCGAAGCGTATTGCACCGATCCGTGCATAGCGAAGCGCATTGCACCGTTCCACCGACAAATTTTCGGCCGTTGTTTAGACCGATGACGACAAGAGAAACTGCAATATGTGCGGCATAACCGGCATCTTCGACACCAAACACCGGCGCGACATCGATCGTGCGGTGCTGCACCGCATGAACGAAACACAACACCACCGCGGCCCGGTCGAAGGCGGCCTGCACGTCGAACCCGGCGTCGGCCTCGGCCATCGGCGCCTCTCGATCATCGACCTCGCCACCGGCCAACAACCGCTCTACAACGAAGACCAAACCGTCTGCGTCGTCTTCAACGGCGAAATCTACAACTACCAGGAACTCATCCCCGAACTGCAAGCGCTCGGTCACGTCTTCCACACGCGTAGCGACACCGAGGTCATCGTGCACGCCTGGGAGGCCTGGGGCGAAAAATGCGTGGAGCGCTTCCGCGGCATGTTTGCCTTCGCCCTCTGGGACCGCAACCGCGAAACGCTCTTCCTCGCCCGTGACCGCCTCGGCGTCAAACCCCTCTACTACGCGCTCCTGCCCGACGGCACTTTGCTCTTCGGCTCGGAATTAAAATCGCTGCTCGCGCACGGCGGATTGCCGCGCGAAATCGACCCGATGGCGGTTGAGGAATACTTTGCCCTGGGCTACGTCGCCGAACCGCGCAGCATCTTTAAAGCGGCGAAGAAGCTGCCGCCTGCGCACACGCTGCTGCTGCGCCGCGGCGAGGCAATCGCCGAGCCGAAGGAATTCTGGGATGTAGAGTTCAGCCTCGATGCGAAGATTTCGGAAGGCGAGGCCTGCGAGCAGCTGACGGGGATGCTCAAGGAATCGATCCGTCTGCGCATGATTTCCGAAGTTCCGCTCGGCGCCTTCCGCCCGGGC
>CAZALA010000072.1:0-17788 GCA_964485725.1 uncultured Propionivibrio sp.
CGCATCAGCGTCGACTTGCCGCAGCCCGAAGGCCCGACGACGGCGATGAATTCGCCCGGCTCAATGTCGATGTCGACCGGCTGCAAGGCGTTGATTTCTTCCTTGGCGCTCTGATAGCGCTTGGTCACGCCCTCGATCTGGATGCCGGTCATGCGACTTCTCCTGCCAGAGGTTTGCTTCTCGGGCGCCGCTTTAGCTCATCGGCGACCCGTTGCGCGGCCACACCATGCCCAGCGTACTCGCCGTCCGCCGCAACAATTCGACAAGGCCTGCGTCGCGCCCGGGATCCATGCGCAGCCGCGGACCGGCAATGCTCATCGTGCCGACGACGCGCCCATCGTCGAGCGGGATCGCTACCGCAATCGCCCTGACGCCGATCGCCGCCTCCTCGTCGGCGACGCCGTAGCCGCGGCTGCGCGTTGCCGCGAGTTCGCGCAGCATCTCCTCGACGGTGTGCAGCGCCCGCGGACCGACTGCATCCTCTGCTTTTGGCGCCTGCCCCAGGCCGCTTTGCAGCACGAGGCGGATCGCTTCCTCGTCGCTCATCGTGGCAAGCCAGACCTTGCCGTTCGCCGTCGTGTACAAGGTCGGACGGGCACCGAGCAGGGGCTGGTACATGAGGCCGGGCGGCGCGCCCTGCGAAGAGGCAAACCAGTGCAGCGCCTTGCCGTGGACCACTGTCAGGGCAACGAATTCGCGGCACTCGCCGGCCGCCTTGTCGAGGATCGGCTGCACCAGCCCGGAAAGACCGGTCCCGCGCAAATACTGCTGGCCGAGCAGGGCGAGCTTGAGCGTCAGCCGGTAGCGCTCGGTGTCGGCGTTCTGCTCGACCCAGCCGAGCGCGGCCATCTCCTGCAAGAGCCGATGGGCAGGCCCGCGTTGCAGGCCGAGGCTCGCGGCAATGTCCGAGAGCCGCCGCCACTGCGCGTCGACGGCAAGGAGCTCCATCATTTCAAGACAGCGCTCGAGCAGTCCCTTGACAAGTCTCATTCGGGGTAACACTATTGTTGGAACAGCGTTACTGTAGGGACCGATGCTCACAGTGTCAACGCCATCCGAAGGAGACCGGTTTGTTGAACGTCGATAGGCTTGGGCGCTACGCCCAGCCAGTGCGGGTCGCGCTGGCTTTTCTCGGCTTTGTTCTGCTCTGGGAAGCGGTCGTCTATTTCTCCGGGGTCAAGCCCTACATCCTCCCTGGCCCGAGCGAAATCGCCATCGCGATGTGGGCCAAGGCGCCACGGCTCGCGCGCGCCGCCGCCTTCACCGTGCAGCCGATGGTGCTCGGCTACCTCGCCGCCGTCGTCCTCGGCGTCATCATCGCCCTCGGCATCGCGTTCTCGCGGCGCATCGAGGGCATCGTCTATCCGCTGCTCGTGTTCTTCCAGATCATTCCGAAGATCGCCGTCGCGCCGCTCTTCATCATCTGGTTCGGCTTCGGCCTCATGCCAAAGGTTCTGCTCGTTTTCCTGCTTTCGTTCTTCCCGGTCGTGGTCAGTGCGATCACCGCCTTCCGTTCGGTCGACGCCGACATCATGGACCTCGCGCGTTCCACCGGCGCCGGTCGCCTGCGCACCTTCCGCAAGGTGCAGTTGCCGCATGCGCTGCCGACTTTGTTCACCGGTTTCAAGGTGGCAGCGGCGCTCTCCTCGACCGCCGCCGTCGTCGCCGAGTTCGTCGCCTCCGACCAGGGGCTCGGTTTCCTGCTGCTCGAATACAACGGCGCGCTCGATACGACGATGACCTTTGCCGCCATCATCGTGCTTAGCGTTCTCGGGTTGGCGCTGTACGGCATCGTCGAACTCATCGAGCGTCTGACGATCCCATGGCACGTCTCGCATCGCCAACCCGCGCTGCAGGTTCAGCCCGGGGCATGAGTTTTTCACCGTCAACGCTGTGAATTTTTCAACCCGCAGGAGATCGTCATGAAGAAACTGCTGCAAATCGGCATGTTCGTGCTCGGATTCGGATTGGCCGCCAGCGGCCTCGCGCAGGCGCAGGAAAGCGCTTCGCTGCGACTCAACTGGCTCTATTACGGTTTCCACTCCTTCTTCCCGCTCGGCGTCGAGAAAGGCTTCTACAAGGCCGAGGGAATCGACCTGACGATCGGCGAAGGCCAGGGATCGGGCCGCGCGGTGCAGATCGTTGGCGCCAAATCCGATACTTTCGGTCTCTCCGACGGCGCCAGCGTCATCGCCGGCGTCACCAAGGGCGCGCCGATCATCGCCGTGATGGGCATCATGAACAAGTCGCCGTTCGCCATCATCTCGCGCGCCGACGCCAACGTCAGAACGGTCAAGGACCTCGAAGGCAAGTCGATCGCGGCAACGACCGGCGAAGCCGGCCTGACGATTTTCCCGGCGATCATCCAGAACAACAAGCTCAACGCCGACGCGATCAAGTTCGTTCGCGTCGACGGCGCCGGCAAGCTCGTGGCGATGCTCGAAAAGCGCGTCGATGCGATGCTCGGCGGCCTCGAGAACCAGTCGCTGATCCTCGTCCAGCGCGGCCTCGCCGTGACCAACATCGCTTACTCCGACGTCGGCGCCAACACGCTCGGCCTCGTCATCCACGTGCACAAGGAGACGCTCGAGAAGAACCCGAAGCTCGTCCAGGGTTTTGTCCGGGCGACGCAGAAAGCCATCGCCTACGCCGAGAAGAACCCCGACGAAGCGATCGCCGCGCTCGTCAAGATCAAGCCCGATCTTGACAAGGGCCTCGCCATGGAACAACTCAAGACCGGCCTCAAGCTCGTGCGCGCCAAGGATGGCGACAATCAGCCGATCGGCTGGATGAACCCGGCCGACTGGGAAACGACGCTCGAGATGGCGCGCAACTATCAGGAGCTGAAAACCGACATGAAGGCCAGCGACTTCTACATCAACAACCTCGTCAAGTAATGCCTGCGGGTCGCGCGCGTTACGATTTTGCCGGCCGCGTTGCCGTCGTCACCGGCGGCTCCGGTGGCTTCGGCAAGGCGATTGCCGGGCAGCTGCTCTCCACCGGTGCGAGCGTCGTGCTCTGGTCGCTGCGCGAGCAGGTCGCGCAGACGGTCGCCTCGGCGCTCGCCGCGCAGGCGGGCGTGTCGACGGGAAAGGGCGAACGTCTGTGGGTACAGCGCGTCGACGTCACCGACGAACTCGCTGTTGCGCAGGCCATGCAGGCGATCATCGAGGGCTATGGCCACATCGACACGCTGGTCAACAACGCCGGCATCCTGGGGCCGGTCGTCAACACCTGGGAGCAGACGAGCGAGCAGTTTCGCCGCGTCATCGACGTCAATCTCACGGGCAGCTTCATCTGCTGCCGCGTCGTCGTGCCCTAGCTCCTGAAGAATCCGGCGGGACCGTGGCGCGGGCGCATCGTCAACGTCGCGTCAATCCAGGGCAAGGAAGGCATGCCGCAGGCCGCTGCCTACGCCGCGTCGAAGGCCGGCATGATCGCCCTGACCAAGACGCTCGGGAAGGAACTGGCAACGAGCGGCGTGCTCGTCAACGTGATCACGCCGGCGGCGGCGCTGACGGCGATGGCGGACGAACTCACCGACGAACGCCGTCAGGCGATCCTCGAGCGCATTCCGATGGGACGCTTCCTCGACGTCGACGAAGTCGCTTCGCAGGTCGTCTGGCTTTGCTCAGCCGACTGCAGTTTCGCCACCGGCGCCGTCTTCGACCTCTCCGGCGGCCGCGCGACCTACTGACTGCCTGCACGAAAACGACGAAGAGTCAGTGACACCTGCGTTTCCCGCCGGCCGATCGGGCAGGGCATTGTCGGCCGGCGGGATTGCGAATGGCACTGAGCCTTCAGGTAGCGAGCCGTCAGTCGACCGTCGCCCCCGTTTCCTTGGCGACGCGCTCCCACTTGCTGTCTTCGGCGCGGATGAAGGCAGCGAAATTCTCCGGCGTATCGCCGACGTAGTCCGACCCCGTCTCGGTGAGGACGCGCTGGAAGTCCGGCGTCTTCATGAACTTGAGCGTCGCTTCGTTGAGCTTGTTGACGATTTCCTTCGGTGTCTTGGCCGGTGCAAAGAAGCCGTACCAGCCGTACGACTCGACGCCGGCCAGACCCGCCTCGGCAAAAGTCGGCACGTCGGGCAGCTGCGGCGAGCGCTGCGCGCCGCTGACGGCGATCGGCCTGACCTTGCCGGCCTTGATGTGCGGAATGATCGCGATCGTCGTATCGAACATCATCGGCACATGACCGCCCATCAGGTCGGAAATCGCCGGCGCCGACCCCTTGTACGGGATGTGCACCATCTGCAGCTTGGCGGTCGTCCGGAAGAGTTCTCCGGTCATGTGCTGCGGCGTCCCGTTGCCCGCCGACGCCCACGCCGCGTTGCCGCCTTGCGCCTTGATGTAGGCGATGAGCTCCTGCAGGTTCTTCGCCGGCACCGACGGGTTGACCGCGAGCACGAGCGGCACGCGCAACAGATTGGTGATCGGCACCAGCTCCTTGCGCGGGTCGTAGCTCATCTTCTTATAGACGTGCGGATTGATGACGATCGGCCCGCCCGAGGAGATCAGGAGCGTATGGCCGTCGGCGGGCGAGCGGGCGACGGACTCGCTGCCGATGTTGCCGCCGGCGCCACCGCGGTTCTCGATGATGAATTGCTTGCCGAACGCCTCCGCAAGCCCCTTCGCGGTCGGTCGCGCGACGATGTCCGACGGTCCGCCGGGCGGCCACGGCACGACCACCGTCACGAGCTTGCTCGGCCACGCCTGCGCCATTGCCGCCGAACACAAAGCAAAGCCGAGCGCTCCGGCCCAGCACTTCAATTTTGTAAGTCTCAACACGACAGGGACTCCTCTTTGGTTTAGCTACGCACCAGGACAAGGGCCAACAACTTCGCTGGCAAGAGCAGTCAGGCAGTGCAGGCCCTCGGCCGCGCGAAACAGGCCGGAATCGCTCGCAAGCTCGGCCGACTGCCTGCGCGGCGGGTGAATCGGGGCAAGAAGGATGCCGGCCGCCGGAACTCATTCATCGCTTCGTCGAAACAGAGGAAGCGGCTTTAAAGCAGGCCGGTCGCAATTCACAGCTGACGTGTCTGCCCAGTGCGGCGGCTGCGCTGGTTACTGTGGTCAGCGCCAGACTGGTGTCTGCGCTTGTTGGCCGGGCTTCCTATTTGGTTGGTGAGGGCAACGGCGAACGTAAAATAATGGGACCGTGTTGCAAGCGCAAAAGCACGGTCTGCATCGTCCCGAACTCTGGAAATGTCTCGGTCAAGAGCTGGCGCGCCCGCTCATCGTCATTGGTTACGCCCATATCGTCGGTGCGGATGGATTTCATTATCCGTCCGCCAAAAAGCAACTGACTGCTTTCGCCGCCAACTCGCAGCGTCCCCACGTAGACAAGCCTGGCATTTTGCGGAACTTCCATCCGCCAACGAGGAGCGTTCTTGAGACCTCGCTCATATGTCGCAAGGTCGGTGCGGCGCGGCGGGTAGACAGCGAGGTAGTGAATCCCATGCGGGATGACAAAGTAGGTCCAGCCATCCTTGCGCGATTCGGGCGACAAGAAGCGCAGAGCCGCCAGGCGCCTGGGTTCGCCGCCGGTCTCAAAAGATCCCAAGCCAAAACTGATATTGTCTTCGACCAGGGAGTGACTGAACGCTTCGTACGGTTCCTGGTTCTCCACGGTGCAAACAACCCTCAACAGCACGATGGCCTTCTCGCCGGCACCAACCACTGCGCTTTCCTCCCCGGCCGGCAAGCCCGTGGAGGCGCATCCGAGAAGATGACTTGCGAACAAGGAGATGCTCAAGAGTCGCAACAAGCCGAGAGCCCTTCCATGTTCGCCGAGGCGGTCTCGTTGTCGGGTCCTGCGAGGCTGGTTCATCGGGAGTCAATCCTTTCTCTGATTCAATCTTCACGATGACGTCGGTCTGACCTACCCACCCATTCTTTCAGGAAATCTCCGTAGGACTTGTGCGGGGGCCGCACCGCTCGCTCAAAACGCCGAACCCGGTCCTGCTCATCGAATCGAATCAGCAGCATGTAATGCTTGGGGATGTCGGTCACGCCTGCGGCCCCAGAATAGTAGGCGCCGATGGCCCAAACCAGAACGCCTTGTCGTATCTCCCAGTTGTATGCAATCAGGCGAGCCTCTTCCCAGATGACGTCCGGGTCGCCCAGCCGGGACACCACCTCGCTCCTGGTTGTCACGTCTGGAACAATGAAGGCCAACTGCTCCTCGGAAACCGCCTTCCCCGCCAGCACCTTGCGCTCTTGAGTAGGGATCGGAAGCAACAGGCATCCGGCCGGAACAAGGAGCGCACAGAGAAGAATAACCACCCATAGGCATTTTGATCGACCTTGGGCGCGGCTTTTTGCGATCAACCGGAACGGGTCGCTCGTCATCTGATCGGTCTCCAAGGCATCAAGGATGCAGGGCATCCTTGTCCCCGGGCTTTTGGCCAACGTGTTGCCGTTGAGGGGCGCGTCCACACCTTGACCCCACACTACGACGACGCTTCTCGGCACGTCGCCTCGAACGGCTGGTTAGGCGTTAACAATGGGCCAGTTTCAGATCAGCGGCAAGAGGCGGTCGGCACCCACTCAGTCCTGCCTTCCTCCTCGCTCGTATAGCGCGTACTTACCTGATTTGCATTGACATACGCTTGGGCTTGAGACCTGGCGTCTGCACATGACCGATTGGACTCCCGGGGGCCGCCGCACAGCCCACTTCACGGAAGCGGTCCCACCTTGGAAAGCCAAGACCGCTTGCCCGTGCACGAAGCGCAGAGCATGTTTCCGCCCAGCACAGCGAGAACAGATCCGCCAATCAAACGCCAACCGGTGGGCGTCTCTCCCGGCAACAATACGTACAGGCCGATGCCGAGCAGAAAGAGTCCGAACACCGCCGAGAAGATGCGCTCTCCTTTATTCAATTCAGATCCCTTTCTGTGGAGTGGAACCTCGAGAACGGCTTAACAATTGCGTTGAGCGGCACCGTGAAGCAGACCGCGATGAACCGCTTCCGTCTCGAACGCGGGGTTAAGTGCCCTTTGCCGCATGTGGTAGGCGTTCAACGCGTTCTTCAAGCTCCGTCAGAACTCTTGCGAGCCGTTCAGGCGGCGGCAGAGGTTTGCCGTCTTTGTGATAAAGGGCGATGGCTTCTTCGACGATATCGCAGAGATCTTCGAACACAGCCTTTTCGTCCGGACCATGGCAACCGCCGTAGATCAGACCGGGTGCGCTGCCCACGTAGCATTGGTCTTCGTCCGACCACTCGACGATCTTCGCGTATCTGGCGTTTTCGTTCATGACTTCGACGCCTCGATAGCGCGACACAACCACGGCCCAACGCGAGCCACGAAGCACGAACCGTAAAGCGCGCTGATGCGTGCGGCCGATGCGTGCCGCTACACGCCTGCATAAAGCCGCGAACGATGACGATGAAAAGCGGCGGTGGAGTTTGCAAGAAGCGTGGCATGACGAGTAATGAAGAGCGCTAACGTAAAGTGGACTGCCTGATTGACGTGATGCTTCGCGTCATGACGGAAAACATTCCGTCAGCAGACGGATGTCGATCGCAGTTTCATGAAAATCTAGGCCTCAAGTACGCGATGAGCATACACCAAAAACGCTGTGGGGGCCGCTATGGGGCGGTTCGGCGATTGACTGCTTGAACCGGCTCCCACCTATCTTTTCGCGCTGGCTCCGCCAACCCTGCGCTTGGCGCGCCGGTGTTAGAAGAGGTCTTTGCCTTCCGTCCTGTTGCGCGCCTTGCGGCGGCGGTCGAGCCACCAAGCGTAAACCGGCAGCAGCAGCGCGGAGCCGGGCAGGAGGAGGAAGAGCAGATACGGCGAGATGCGCGAAACGATGCGCAGCTGCGCGAGGAGTTCGAGCTTTTCCTGCGGCGTCCAGATTTCGCCGTTGCGGTTTTTCATCAGGAGCGGCAGCAGACCCCGCACGCGCAGAAGATCGCGGACGAAGGCGCGGCCCTGACTTTTCTGCGTTGAAAGAAAGCGCGAAACCGCGCCTTCGGAGCTTGGGACGGTCGCCGACTCGGCGCGGCGCCCGCCCTCCGGCGACGGGTTCACGGTCGCGCCCGGAACAAGGCCAAGGGCAGCTTTTCGCGCAGGACGCACCAGGCCCGCCAGGCAATCAGCCCGCGTCTTGCCCAACGCAGGGTGCGCCGGGTCTTGAGGATGAAAAGCGCCGCGGCGGCGACGACGGCGATGCCGGGGTGCGCCCGCACGGTGGCGATGCCGCCGCGCACGCGCTCGACAACGCGGTCGGTCGTCGCGAGCGCGGACTCCACCGGCGCCATGGCGCGGGCGAAGGTCGCGCGCTGCGTCGCGATGCGTTCGAGCAGGCGGCCGCGCCGCACCTGCACGCTGTCGCGCCGGCCGCTGCCGGGGCTGCCAGCACTACTCACCGCCTTGCGCCTCACGGCCAACCGCGGCTCGCAACTCGCGCAGGTCGTTCTCGAGTTCGCTGATACTCGCCGCGAAAATCTTCTCCGGCCTTTGCGCCGCGGTCTTGAAGAGCCTGAAGAAAACACCCGCCAAGGCGGCGAAGACGACGGTCGCGACGCCAAGGACGATGGCCCTTTGTTCCCAGAAGACCGCGGTGAGAAACAGAACGGCAAAGAGCACCGCGGCGGCGAGGCAGAACGCCAGCCCCTGCGCGTAGAGCAGCGACGCGAGCGCGCGCTCCTTGCCTTCCTCGATCTCGTTGGCGATCAGCTCGAGCCGCGTCTTGCCGCCCTCGATCAGCGTTGCCGCGAGCTTCCTCAAGGCGCCGAAAAGACCGCCTTCCGCTTGGCCGGTCACGGCCTTTTAGCGACGACCGATGATGATGCCGAGCACGACGCCGATACCGGCCGCGATGCCCACCGCCTGCCACGGGTTCGCATTGACGAAGTCGTCGGTGGCGCGAGCCGCTGCCTTGGTCTTGTCGAGGAGAACATCCTCGGCGTCGGCGATGCGCTCTTTCGCGTCGCGCAGGCGATCGGCGATGCGCTCGCGCAGGTCGGCCATCTTCTCCCCGGCAATGCCAGCGGTCGCGCGCAGGATTTCTTCGGCGTCGGCGACGACGACCTTCATGTCGGACACCAGTTTCTGTTTGTTGGATGCGTTCGAGTCAACATATTCGGACATGGCGAACCTCATAGTAATTAAGTGATGAGCGCGGGGCCTGAACGAGCCTTTCGAGAAACATCAGACGCCTTGTGCAGGGTATCCAATTTGCGTAAACATATCAATCGAAGATGCGCGCCGGATGACTACGACATTGCGCGCGCCCGCCGCGAAGCGCGCGCCATTAATTTTTTCGCGAACCGTTCACTTTTGTTCGAGCAACATGTTTAACATGTCACGAACCCGGCGCCAGGGCCGGCCACCCGAAGGAAAAGGATACGACAATGACTGCAGTCGAGGTGCCGAGCTGGAGCGGCGACGACGAACTCTTCAAGCTCTGCCGCGAAGGACTTTTTTCCGCCGTGATCGGCGACGTGATGGACCTCATGGGTCACGTCCATCAGTTCCTGCCGCCGCAAATCCAGCCGCTCAAGGACGATATGGTTATCGTCGGCCGGGCGATGCCGGTGCTCGAAGCCGACGACCATGGCGGCGAAGGGCCGGGCCGCATCAACGGGCTTTTCAACGGGCCCTTCGGGCTGATGCTGCGCGCGCTCGACGAGCTGCAAAAGAACGAAGTCTATGTGTGCACGGGCGCTTCGCCGACCTACGCGCTCGTCGGCGAACTGATGGCGACCTGCGCCAAGAACCGCGGTGCAGCCGGTTTCGTCGTCGACGGCTGGTCGCGCGATACGCCGGGAATCATCGCCACCGGCGTGCCGGTTTTTTCCTACGGCCGCTACGCGCAGGACCAGCGGCCGCGCGGCAAGGTCATCGACCTGCGCTGCAGGATCCAGATGGGCGCCGTCGTGATCAATCCCGGCGACATTATTTTTGGCGACCTCGACGGCGTCTGCGTGATCCCGCGCGAGATCGAGAAGGAGGTCTTCGCGGCGGCGTGGAACAAGGCTTACGGTGAAAAGCGCGTGTTCGAGGCAATCAAGGCCGGGATGGGCGCACAGGCCGCGTGGAACAAATTCGGAATCATGTAAAGCGTGACCGCTCTTCTTCGAAGGCGGTGCGTTGAAGTGTCGAAAGTCCATTCTCAAGGAGGATCAAAATGAAGCGTCTGCAAAAATCGAAAGCCTTCGCAGCCTGCATGATCGCACTCGGCCTCATTTCTGGCAGTACCGCGGCGCTTGCCGCCTGGCCCGACAAGCCGGTGACGATCATCGTTCCGGCCGGCGCCGGCGGCGGCACCGACGCGACGGCGCGCATGCTCTCGCAGCGCCTCGAGCAGAAATTCAAGCAGCCCTTCAACGTCGTGAACATCGGCGAAGGCGGTGGCGTCATCGGCATCACCAAGGTGGCAACGGCGCGCGCCGACGGCTATACGCTCGGCATCCTCTTCAACTATGCGCATTACAAGGAACTCGGGCAGACGACGCTGACGATGAAGAACTTCACGCCGATCGCCCAGTACAATTTCGATCCGGGGACGCTCACCGTCGGCACAAACAGTCCGTACAAGGACGCCAGGGCGCTCGTCGACGCAATCAAGGCCAATCCCGGAAAATTCAACATCTCGTGCGGCGGTGGCTGCGGCGGCTCCTGGCCGCTGGCTTTCGCGGGACTGATGGCTTCCGAGGGCGTCGCCATCGACAAGCTGCAGATGATCCCGGCGACCGGCGCGGCTGCCGGCATGCTCGACCTCGCTTCCGGGACGATCGACGTCATTCCGTGCTCGCTGCCCGAGACCGCGGCGATGACGAGCGCCGGCAAGACGAAGTCGCTCCTCGTCATGGCGGCGACGCGCAATTCCAATTTCCCCGACGTGCCGACGGTGAAGGAAGCGCTCGGCAAGGACTTCTCGGCGGGCGCCTGGCGCGGCATGATCGGCCCGGCCAATCTGCCGAAGGACGTCACCGCCAAGCTTGAAAAAGCGCTCAAGGAAATCGTCTCCGACCCGGACTTCGTGAAGACGATGAGCGACCGCGGCTTCGGCATCCAGTGGCGCACGCAGGCGCAATTTACCGAGTTCATGAAAGGCCAGGAAGCCGACGTCGCCAAGCTCATCGGCGCGCTCGGCCTCGCCAAGAAATAGCCGCCGCTCATGCGCATCGACAACCGGCTCGTCGGTCTGGCCGCCGTGCTGCTCGGCGCTTTCGTCTTCGTTGCCGGGTACGGGATGCCGTCGCTGCCGCACCTGCGCTTCGGCCCCGGCTTCTTCCCCTGCCTCGTCGGCCTCGGCCTCGTGCTGACGGGGCTCGGCCTGATCGCGCAACGGCTTCTGGAACGGGCTGCCAAATCGGCGTGGGTGACGGCCGACGCCGATCTCACGACCGCGAAAGCGGCGGTCGGCCTCGCCCTCATGCTCGGCGGCATCGTTTTCTACATTCTGGTCGCCGACGACCTGGGATTTCTCTTAAGCGCCGGCCTCCTGCTCTGGCTCAACCTCTGGTGGTTCTGGCGCCGGCCACTCGCCTCGCTATGCCTTGCCGTCGCAGCGGTCATCTTCATCCAGTACTTCTTCGGTTCGCTGATGATGGTGCCGCTGCCCTGGGGAGTGCTGGAAGCGCTGCAGGGAGTCTTCGCGTGGACACGCTGATCGCCGGCCTCGGCCTGCTTTTCCAGTTCGACGTGCTGATACCGATGCTGCTCGCGTCGATCTTCGGCCTTGCCGTCGGCGCGATCCCGGGCCTCACTGCGTCGATGGCGGTCTCGATGCTCGTGCCGCTCACTTTCTTCATGAGCCCGCTCGTCGCGATCTCGACGATCGTCGCGGTGAGCGCGATGGCGATCACCTCGGGCGACATCCCGGCGGCGCTCATCCGCATTCCCGGAACGCCGGCTTCAGCGGCTTACGTCGAGGACAGCTACCGGATGACGCTCAAGGGCCAGGCGGGACTCGTCCTCGGCACCTCGCTCGTGACCTCGGCGATCGGCGGCGTATTCGGCACCGCCTGCCTCATCTTCTTCGCGCCGGCGCTCGCCGAATTTGCGATCAACTTCAGCGCCTTCGAATTTTTCTGGCTTTGCCTGCTCGGCCTTTCGTGCGCGCTCTTCGTCTCCAACGCGCCGCTGCTCAAAGGCATTCTCGCGCTCCTCATCGGCCTTGCGCTCGCGCTCATCGGCCTCGACCCGGTGGCCGGGCAGGCGCGCTTCACTTTCGAATCGGTCGAGATGATGGGTGGCCTCGGCCTCGTTCCCGTCCTCGTCGGCATGTTCGCGCTGCCCGAGCTGATCCGCTTCGCGATCAAGCCCGTGCCGCGCCTGATCGAGCGCGTCACCGCCGACACCGGCTCGATTTTCCGCGGCCTCGGCAAGGCGCTCTGGCCGTACCGGGCCGGCATCATGCAGGGCAACGTCATCGGGACGATCATCGGCGCGCTGCCCGGCGCCGGCTCCGATGTTGCAGCCTACGTCTCGTTCGCGATCTCGCGGAAGATGTCGAAAACGCCGGAGCTCTACGGCACCGGCCATCTCGAGGGCGTCGCTGCGGCGGGCGCGGCCAACAATTCGGCGGTCGGCGGCGCCTGGATTCCGGCGATGGTCTTCGGCATCCCGGGCGATTCGCTGACCGCGATCGTGATCGGCGTCCTGCTCATGAAAGGCATCACGCCGGGGCCGACGATCTTCGTCAAGCAGCCTGAACTGACGACGGCGATCCTGCTCTCCTTCATCCTCGCCAACATCATGCTGGTCCCGCTCGGCTGGGTCGCGATCAAGTTCAGCAAACGCCTGCTCACCTTGCACCGCGGCATGCTGATGCCGCTGATCATGGTCTTTTGCATGATCGGCGCTTTCGCGATCACGAATTCGCCGTTCGCGATCTGCGTCATGCTCGGCGCCGGCCTGCTCGCCTACCTGATGGAAGAAAACGACATCCCGACTTCGCCGGCGATTCTCGCTTTCGTCCTCTGCCCGATGATCGAGGCGAATTTCCTCAACGGCATGCTGATCGGGCGCGGCAACTTCATGCATTTCTTTTCGCGGCCGATCGCGGCAACGCTCGCCGTCTTCGTGATCCTGACCTGGACCTGGCCGCTGATCGCGCTCGCGTGTCGCCGCTACCGGCCTTCCGCATAGGCCGTACGCCGACCTCCGCTCAACCCCAGTCGTAATCGATCGTCAGCGGCGCGTGGTCGGAAAAGCGCTGCGCCTTGTAGACCGCCGCCCGCTGCGCCGATGCGGCGAGCGCCGGGGTGGCGAGCTGGTAGTCGAGGCGCCAGCCGACGTTCTTCGCCCACGACTGCCCGCGGTTCGACCACCAGGTGTAGCAGTCGCCGGTCGCCTCGGGATGCAGGCGGCGATAGGTATCGCACCAGAGGCCGGCCTCGAGCACGCGGCTCACCCAGGCGCGCTCTTCGGGGAGAAAGCCCGAGTTCTTTTGGTTGCTGCGCCAGTTCTTCAGATCGATTTCGCGATGCGCGATGTTCCAGTCGCCGCAAACGAGAACGTCGCGACCGCTGCGCGCGAGTTCGTTCAGATGCGGATGGAAAACGTCAAGGAAGCGGAACTTCGCCTCCTGCCGCTCGGCCGAACTCGACCCGGACGGCAGATAGAGCGAGACGACCGAGAGATTGCCGAAATCGGCGCGCAGATAGCGGCCCTCGGCGTCGAACTCGGGGTGGCCGGTGCCGGCGATCACCGCGTCGGGCTGCCGCCTGCACCACAGTCCAACGCCGCTGTAGCCTTTCTTTTCGGCGGCGTGATAGTAGGCGTTGAGGCCCGGCGGCGCTTTCATTTCGTCCACAAGATCGGCTTCCTGCGCTTTGAGTTCCTGCAGACAGACGACGTCGGCGTTCTGCGCGAGCAGCCAGGGCAGCACGCCTTTGGCCCACGCCGAGCGGATGCCGTTGAGGTTTAAGGTAATGATGCGTAACATGTGAATCCCGTGGCGGCGTCGGCTGCGTGATAAGGCTAAAAATGGACTTTCGTCAGGAATTTATCGAATTCTCATTGCGCCAGGATGTCTTGCGCTTTGGCGAATTCAAGACCAAGGCCGGGCGGCTCTCGCCGTATTTCTTCAACGCCGGCCTCTTCAATACCGGCGAAGCACTCGACCGGCTTTCGCAATTTTACGCCAAGGCCATCCTCGCCGCGGGCAGCGAAATCGACATGCTGTTCGGGCCAGCTTACAAGGGGATCCCGCTCGTTGCGGTGAGCGCGCTGGCGCTCGCCCGTGCCGGCAAAAACGTGCCTTTCGCATTCAACCGCAAGGAAGCGAAGGACCACGGCGAAGGCGGCAGCATCATCGGCGCGCCGCTCGCCGGCCGCGTCCTGATCATCGACGACGTGATTTCGGCGGGCACTTCGGTGCGCGAATCGGTCGAAATCATCCGTGAAGCCGGCGCCACGCCGTGTGGCGTCGTCATCGCGCTCGACCGCATGGAGCGCGGCAGCGGCGCGCTTTCGGCAGTGCAGGAAGTCGAGCGCGACTACGCCATTCCGGTCGTCGCCGTCGCGACGCTCGACGACCTCACGGGTTTTCTGCACGGGCGACCGGACTTCCAGGCGCACGCCGCGGCCGTTGCCGCTTATCGACAGGAGTATGGCGTCGATGGGCGCTAAGCGGCTCGCGCTCGCGCTCGCCTTGTTGCTGAGCGGCTCGGCCTTCGGCGCCGGCAGCCTCTTCTGCTGCATCGAGGCGACCGGCAAACAGGTCTGCGCCGACATCCTGCCACAAGCCTGCTACGGTCGCGCCTACCGCGAGATCGGTGAGACCGGGCGGACCTTGCGCGTCGTCGAAGCGCCCCTCACCGCCGAGCAACGCGCCGCGCGCGCCAACGAAGAGAAACAGCGCAAGGCCGAGGAGGCCGCCGTGCAGGAACAGCGGCGCAAGGACCTCGCGCTGCTCAACACCTATGGCAGCGAAAAAGACATCGATTACATGCGTCAGCACACCGAGGCCGAGCTCTACAAGTCGATCCGCGCCGCCGAAGAGAAGATCGTCGAAATCCGCGCCCTGCGCCGGAAGTTCGAGAACGAGGCAGAGTTCTACCAGAAGCGGACGCTGCCCGCCGAGGTGAAGCGCGGCCTTGCCGACGCCGACTATGAGATCAAGGCGCAGGAAGCCATCATCGAAAGCCGGAAAAAGGAAATCGAGCAGGTGCGCCTCAAATACGAAGAAGAGAAACGCCGCTACGCGGATCTGATCCGCCGCGGCGTCGTCAGGTAGGCCGGCGTGACGGCGCAATGCGCTTCGCTTATTGCGCCCTATAGCCCGTTCTTCAAAGAAAGAATATAGGGTGCAATAGCGAAAGCGTATTGCACCGATCCGTGCATTGCGAAGCGCCGTGCTCCGACCATCGCACCGCGCACGATGCGAGAACCCCGTTAATCAGCCGAGCTTTTGGCGCAGGAGTGCATTCACCTGCTGCGGATTGGCCTTGCCCTTTGCCGCTTTCATCGCCTGGCCGACGAGCGCGTTGAACGCCTTCTCCTTGCCCGCGCGATACTCGGCGACCATCGCAGCGTTGGCGGCGAGGACTTCATCGATCAACGCCGCGATCGCGTCGCCGTCGGTGATCTGCTTCAACCCGCGCGCCGCAATGATCGCGTCGGCCGCCGCGACGCCGCCGCCGCCCTCGCCCTGCCATAGCGCCTCGAAAACGCTGCGTGCGATGGTGTTGCTGATCGTGCCGTCGGCGATGCGGGCAACGAGTCCGCCGAGCTCGGCAGCGCCGACCGGGGAAGCCGAGAGTTCGCGGCCGTCCTTGTTGAGCTTGGCGGCAAGATCGACCATCAGCCAGTTGGCGCAGAGCTTCGCCCTTCTCTCGATTTCGCTGGCGTTGCCCGTATGGCCGGCACTCGCTGCCGCGAGCGCAGCCTCGAAAGTCTCGGCAAGCTCGAGCGAGGCCGTGAGCGCGCTCGCGGCGTAGGGCGAGAGGCCAAAGTCGCGGGCAAAGCGCGACTTTCTTGCCGCCGGCAGCTCGGGCAGCTCGGCGCGCGCGCGCGCAATCCAGGCCTCGTCGATGACGAGCGGCAAGAGGTCGGGATCGGGGAAATAACGGTAGTCGTGCGCGTCTTCCTTTGAGCGCATCGCGCGCGTCTCGCCGCTCGCCGGGTCGAAGAGCACCGTCGCCTGCTCGATGCGGCCCCCGTCCTCGAGCGTCGCGATCTGCCACTGCACTTCGTAGTCGATCGCCTGCTGCATGAAGCGGAAGGAATTGAGGTTCTTGATTTCGCGGCGGGTGCCGAGCGCCGATTGGCCGAGCGGGCGCACCGAAACGTTGGCGTCGCAGCGAAACGACCCCTCCTGCATGTTGCCGTCGCAAATGCCGATCCAGCGCACGAGCGCGTGCAGCGCGCGGGCGTAGGCGACGGCTTCGGCCGACGATCGCATGTCGGGCTCGGTGACGATCTCGAGGAGCGGCGTCCCGGCGCGGTTAAGGTCGATGCCGGTCTTGCCGTGAAAATCCTCGTGCAGCGATTTACCGGCGTCTTCCTCGAGGTGCGCACGCGTCAGGTGGATGGTTTTTTCGCTCGCGGCATTTGCGTCCCCATGGCCTTCGCCGACTTCGATCGCGAGCTTGCCGCCGACGACGACCGGCAGCTCGTACTGGCTGATTTGATAGCCCTTGGGCAAATCCGGATAAAAGTAATTCTTGCGCGCAAAAACCGACCGCGCGGCGACCTGGGCGTCGACGGCAAGGCCGAAGCGGATCGCGCACTCGACGGCAGCGCGGTTCAAGACCGGCAGCACACCCGGCAGCGCGATATCGACGGCGTTGGCCTGGACGTTCGGCGCGGCGCCGAAAGCGACCGAGCTGCCCGAAAAGATTTTCGATCGCGTCGCCAGTTGCGCGTGCGTCTCGATGCCAATCACGACTTCCCATTGTTTCATTCTGTCTCTCTCACTCTCTGACGCGCCTGCTCGTTCACGAACAGCGGCCGCTCTTGCGATCGACGAGCACCGGCCACAGATAACTGAAGGCATCGCCGGTGCAGGCCTTGGCGCAAGCGTTGAAGGCAACGGTGACTTCCCTGCCCTGCTCCCACATATTGACGACGCAACCGCTGGCGGCGTCGGTGAGAACGACGTTCGGCAGGCGCGCCGTCTGCGTGAAGGTCTTCATGTCGAACTGGCAAAGGCCTTGTTTGGGGATGTCGATTTCGACGACGAAGCGTTTGACTTCGGCTTTCGTCACGTGCAGATCCATCTTGCCGCGGCCGCCGGCGACGTCCTTGAAGTTGCATCGCGTTTTCACCTCGAGCGCGGTCTCGGGCAGCGCTTTCAGATTGCGTCCGCGCAAATGCTTGAGCGGTTGCGAGACGATGCGCTCGGCGCTCGCCGCGGCGGCCGGCTCGACGCGTTCGGGCGCCGTCGGCGCAGCTGCAGGCGGCTGCGCCACCGGCTCGGGCGCGCGCGGCGCTTCCGCGCACGCGGCAACGAGAACGGCAGCAAGCAGGATCGATGCGCGCAAGGCTTTCAGGCGAAGCCTGCCGGAGATTTCTGATGCCAATCGGTGGCCTGCTGGTAGCGGTGCGCGAGGCCGAGCAGCCGCGCTTCGCCGAAGTAATCGCCGATGAGTTGCAGGCCGCAGGGCAAGCCGCCGGCAAAACCGCAGGGCACCGACATCGCCGGCAGGCCGGCGAGATTGACCGCGATCGTGTAGATGTCCGACAGATACATCTGCACCGGATCGGCGGCTTTCTCGCCGATCGCGAAAGCGGCCGACGGGCTCGTCGGTCCGGCAATCACGTCGCACTCGCGGAAGGCGGCTTCGAAGTCGGCGGCGATCAGGCGGCGGATCTTCTGCGCCT
>CAZALA010000073.1:0-17773 GCA_964485725.1 uncultured Propionivibrio sp.
GAAGACGCTGCTTCCGCCGGAAGTCTTCGGCGACGCCGAAGGCGATCTGCTCATCGTCGGCTGGGGAAGTTCGAAGGGCGCCATCGAGGAAGCCGTCGCGACGCTGCGCGAGGCCGGCAGGAAGGTCGGCGCCATCCACCTGCGCTTCCTGCAGCCGATGCAGCCGGGAATCAAGGAAATCATGCAGCGCTTCCAGAAAGTGATGACGATAGAGAACAACTGGAGCGACAACCCGAGCGAAGAGATCATCGACGAATCGAACCGCCGTTACTCATCGCTCGCGACGCTGCTCAGGGCGCGAACGCTGATCGACATCGACTGCTGGAGCGAAGTGCGCGGCCAGCCGGTCAAGCCGCGAACGATCTGCCGCGTGCTTGAGAAGCAACTTGCGCAACTCGACAAATAGGACGAACACCATGAAGCTCTCTGCCACCGAATGCCTGCTCGAAATGTACGACGAGCAGCATCAGCTCGAAGACTATCAGAGCGGCGTTCCGCGCTGGTGCACGGGTTGCGGCGACAACGCGATTCTCGCCGCCGTGCAGCGCCTGTGCCGCGATGAAGGCCTGCGGCCCGAGAAGACCGTTTTCGTTTCCGGCATCGGCTGTTCGAGCCGCTTCCCGCACTACATGAAGACCTACGGCTTCCACGGCATCCACGGCCGCGCCCTGCCCGTCGCCGAAGGCGTCAAGCTGGCGCGACCGGACCTCACCGTCTTCGTCAATACGGGCGACGGCGACTGCTGCAGCATCGGCGCCGCGCACTGGATCCATGCGCTGCGCTACAACATGAATCTGACGGTCTTCCTGCACGACAACCAGATTTACGGCCTGACCAAGAAACAGGCCTCGCCGACTTCGCCGATCGGCACCAAGAGCAACACGACGCCGCGCGGCAGCTATCTTGACGCCTTGAATCCGCTTTCGGTCTCGCTCGGCGTCGCCAACGCCTCCTTCATCGCGCAGGCGGTGGACTGGATTCCCGAGAGCCTCTTCCAGATCGTCAAGGCGGCTTACCACCATCAGGGCTTCTCTTTCGTGCGCATCCTGCAACGCTGCCCCGAATGGCTGCCCAAGTCGCTCGACCCCTGGATGCACGACCCCGACCGCATCCAGCTCCTGCACCACGCAAATTCGCTGCAGATCAGCAAGAGCGTTGGCGCCGTCTACAAGAATCAGCTCGAGCACGATCCGCTCGACATGAACCGGGCGCGCGAGATCGCCGCCAGCGACTACGAAATCCCGGTCGGCATCCTCTACCAGAACCGCGACATTCCGCGCTACGAGGAAACGCGGCAGACCGGCGTCCTGCGCACGGCCGAAATGATCAGGAAAGGTTTTGAGGCCGAACTCGACAAGTACTCGGTCTGATCCGGCAACTGCGGATCATTGCAAGAAAAGCGGTCGCCTCGCCCCCGACAATGGCAAGCGAGGCCTGGATTTCAACGATTAAATGAGATGGCACCACTCCTATGGAAGCTGATCTGCAAGCGCAAATTGCTTTTTTCCTGACCGGCACGAAACTCTCCTCGCAGCTCGAGCCGATCGATGGACTCGCACTGCGCCCGGCGCTCTTTGCCGCTTACCGCGACCTCACGCGCTTGCGCTACGACTTTCCGCTCGTCCTCGTCGATGCGCCGGTGGCGAATGCCGTGCCGCTTTCAGCGCTGGTTGACGTCATCGTCGAAAAAGTCGCGCAGGGCCCCAACCGCGAGCGTATCCGCCAGCACGTGCTGCGCCTCGAGCACGCGATGCGCAGCCTCGTCGCCAGCGGCGCGCGCGGGACTTTCTCGTCGCTCTGGGACGAGGCCGCGGCACCGCTCAAGGCCGATGCCCGCGTCGCCGAGAGCCTCGCGCAGGCGCGCGCCAACCTGACGACCGACGGCCGCGTCGTCGATTGCGACGCTGCGCTTTCTTTTGACCTCATTGGCCACGTCTGGGAAATCACGCGTCGGCAGCGCACCGAGGCTTTCCTCGCCGATGCCCAGCGCCTGGTGCTCAAGCTCTCGGACATCATCAAGGCCGATTTCAACAGTTCGGATGCCGGCCGCAGCGCCGAAAACCTGCAAGCGGCTTTCGGCCCGATGGACGACTTCGATTTCGCGGCGATGTCGCGCGTCCTCTCGAAGTCGGCGGTCAAGGCCAACCTTTCGGCGGCGCGGCGCGCGCGCATTGAAAAACTGCTCGCGACGCTGCTTTCGCAAAAGTTCTTCGCCGCCGACGCGGCGGCGCACAGCTTCGCCTTCACGAGCTGCTGCGAGGCGCTGGCCGCCTACCGCGAGCGCCTGCCCGAAGCAATCGAGCTCTCGCGTGCGCTAACCGTCGCCGAGCTCGAAATCCGGGGCGAATACACGGCGAAACACGACGCGCTGTTTGCCGCCTTTGGCGCCAACGGACTCGATGCGCGCGACCTCGCGCGCTTTCCCGACTCGCTCGTTCGCATCAGGGCCGCCGACCTGTCCGGGGCCGAACAGGACGCGCTCGCCGAAATCCTCGCGATCGACCTGCCGATCAAGATCGTTGTCGCGACTGACGACATCGTCGAGCAGTCGCCGCTCCCCGAGGGCCATCTCGCCTTTTCGCTGCGCAGCAAGAAACTCGCCGGCATGGCCATGGCGATGAACGGCGTCTATGTCCTGCAGGCGCCGGCCTCCAGCCTCTACACCCTGCGCGAAGCGATCCAGCGCGGCATCGACTACCGCGGGCCCGCGCTGTACAGCGTTTTTTCAGGTGCGTCCGCGACCACGCCCGCTCTGCCGCCCTACCTCGTCGCAGCCGCTGCGCTCGAAGCGCGCGCCTTCCCGGCTTTCAGCTTTGACCCCGCGGCCGGAAGCGACTGGGCGAGCCGTTTCTCGCTCGCCGGCAACCCGCAGCCCGAGGCCGACTGGCCACTCCACGCCTGCAGCTACGAAGACGAAAAATGCCAGGCGGTGAGCGAGACGCTGCCCTTCACGCTCGTCGATTTCGTCGCCTGCGATTCGCGCTACGCAAGGCATTTTGCCCGCCTGCCGAAAGAGAGCTGGCACCCCGATCTTGCCACCGTCGACGCGGCGATCGACCAGGCGGGCGCGGCCACGAGCGTCCCTTGCGTGACCATGGTCGACGCCGACCTCAGGCTGCAGAAAGTCGTCGTCGACGAAAAGCTGGTTCGCGAAGCGCGCCGCTGCCGCGCCGCCTGGCGCAGCCTGCAGGAACTCGCCGGGATCCACAACTCGCACGCCGAGCGCCTGCTCGCCAAAGAAAAACAGGCCTGGGAAGAAGCCGCCAGGGCGGCTGCGCCTGCCGCTGCTGCGAGCGTCGCTGCCATAGCCCCCGTCGCAGCCAGCGCGCCGGCGCCAGTCGCCGAAGCGGCCGTCGAAGCGGCCGCCGACAGCGCTCCCGAGCGCTCGCCCGACGAGGCTTACATCGAGACGCCGCGCTGCTCGACGTGCAACGAATGCGTCCAGCTCAACGGCAAGATGTTCGCCTACGATGGCAACCGCCAGGCTTTCATCGCCGACATCAATGCCGGCACCTACGCGCAGCTCGTGCAGGCCGCCGAGAACTGCCAGGTCTCGATCATCCATCCGGGCAAGCCGAAGAACCCCAAGGAGCCGGGCCTCGAGGAACTGATGAAGCGCGCCGAAGCCTTCATGTAGCCGGGAAACGGTCTAATGCGCGGTGCAATGCGCTCAATGCCGCGCCGAGCGCCAGCACGCCAGCGCGGCATCGTCGATCTCGCGCGAGACGAAACGATAGAGCGCCATCCAGCCGGCGATCGCGACCGCGATGTGCGTCGCGTTGCGGTACTTGCCCTGATCGCAGAAGGGCACGAGCCGGGTAAAGGGAATGTCGGCGCGCGGGATGCCGCCAAAGCGGCGGATGCGGCCCGAACGCGCGTGCAGACCAAGCGAGAGGTCGAGGCAGTTCGGCGGCGTGCCCTCGCCCCCCGGCGCCTCGTCGTTCGCGCTGTCGAAGTGCCACTCGCTGTCGGAAACGGCAAAGCGTAATTCAAGGTCGTCGCTCAGGCGCCTGGCGATAAAGACGCTCTGCCCGTCACTGCGCTTGATCCGCCGCCATGAGCGGTCGCGCAGGCCGGCGAGCAGGCATTGCTCGACAAAGTCCATGATCGCCGGCGGCTCATTGGCCGGCGCAAGGCGCGGCACGAGGTGCAGGACGAGCGCCTCTTCCTCGCGGCGCTTAAGCTGCAGGGCGGGAAATTCGTCGATCAGGTAACGGCGGTTGAGCTCGGACTCCTCGGCCCAGGCGCGTTCGCGAACACGGCAGGGATCGAGGTCGCAGGGCCGCACCCGGTCGGCTGCCTGGTACTCTCCACTTGCCCGCAAATCCTGCCGTCTCGCCTCGAACAGCCGGTCGAACCAGTTGCCGTCGAAAGGCGCCGGGCTCGCGGCGGCGGCAAGCGCCTGGTTTCTCGCGCCCAGGAAGCAATCCGCCCAGCAGCTGCGGCGCGCCAGCTCAGCGCGGATTTTCCGGCTCAGGGCAAGTTCCTCCTTCGAGGTGGCGAAGGAATCGAGGTAGTCGTCGAAAAGCAGCGCGTCGTCAAAGCCGAATTTGACGAGGCGCCGCGAATACTCGCCGTAGCGGTCGAACAGCGGCATCAGCGATCTTGCCATCGACAGGGACCAGTTCATCGCGCATTTCCTTCCCTCGGCGTCGATGAAACACCCGCTGTCGTCGCTGCATCGGTCCGCCCGGCCGGCGCCGCGGCAGACGGCTGCCTGCTGCGCATTGCCGCCCTGCGCGCCCGCCGGCGCGCCGTCGTTGAGCTTCCGCGCGGGGGCCGCGGCGTCAGCGCATCCAGGCAAGCGCCAAGGCCAAGGCGCCTGCTTTCTTCGCGATCGGCCGCAGGCCGAAAATCGCGGCTCGCCGTCTCGTCGGTCGCCGCGTGCATCGCTGCCAGCCCGTGCACGATCGAGCGCAGCAGCGCCGAGCTCAAGGCCGCGAAGGCGACCATGCCGAAGAGCACGCTCGCAATCAGGCTGCTCCGCGCCAGCGAGAGTCCTTCGCGCAGCGCCGCGAAGTTCTCGCTGAAGCCGGCTTTGGCGGCGCTCGCCGAAATGCGCAGGACTTCGGCGTCAGCGGCGTCGAAGACCCTGACCGTTACGAACATCACGAGCGCACAGAACAGAAAGGCGGCGCAGAGCAGACAGGCGGCCTTGTGCAGAATGCCCATTTTTTTCCCCCTTTTTGCAGCCGCCGACCGTCCCTGACGCCTGCCTGCAGCGTTCGCGATGCCAGCCAACGAGCCAAATCCGACGCCAAATATCGTTTTGCTTAATCAGTATGCCTTTGGTATTATATCCCCGGTTCCGCGCCGCGCAAGCATATGTCATATCTTTTTGCGGGCCCCGCGCACGAGACGGTCGCGCCAGCGTCGCGCTGAGCAAAAAAAAAGCCCCCGAGGCAAGCCTCGGGGGCCGGGGTCCTACGCTTGTTTGCGCTGCGCGCTTACTTGCGCACTTCGACCTTGGCAAGCTTCTCGTAGTAGCGGACGATGGCGCTGTGATCGTTGGCGCCCATGTCGTCGTTCTTGAGCGCCTGCAGCGTTTCCATCACGTTCGCGGTGAGCGGCACCGGCGTATTGAGCGCGTGCGCGGTGTCGAGGGCGTTCTGCAGGTCCTTGATGTGCAGCTCGATGCGGAAGCCCGGCTTGAAGTTGCCATCGAGAATCATCGGCACCTTGGCGTTCATCACGGTCGAACCGGCAAGCCCGCCCTTGATCGCATTGAACACGGCCTCCGGGTTGACGCCGGCTTTCGTGGCCAGGACAAAGGCCTCGGACACCGCCGCGATGTTGAGCGCGACGACGATCTGATTGGCAAGCTTGGTGACGTTGCCGGCACCGATGTCGCCGACGCGAACGACCGACGAACCCATTTTCTCGAGAACCGGCTTGGCCGTCGCGAAAGCCGCTTCGTCGCCGCCAACCATGATCGCGAGCGTGCCTTCAATCGCTTTCGGCTCGCCGCCCGAGACCGGCGCATCGAGCATGACGATGCCTTTTTCCTTCACCGCTGCGCAGATCTCCTGCGCGGCGCCCGGGGCAATCGAGCTCATGTCGACGAGAATGGTGCCCTTCTTCGCGCCTTCGAGAACGCCGTCCTTGCCCAGCACCGCTTCCTTGACGTGCGGCGAATTGGGCAGCATCGTGACGATCAGGTCGCTCTTCTCGGCGACGTCCTTGTTCGACGTGCCGGCCTTCGCGCCGAGCGCGACGAGGTCGTCGAACTTCGCGAACTTGTCGTAGACCGTCAGCGAAAAACCTGCCTTGAGGAGGTTCTTCGCCATCGGGCGACCCATGATTCCCAAACCGATGAAACCGATATTCATTCTGATCTCCTATTTTTTTAGCGCTTTTTTCGCAGCGCGGGCGATATCTTTCTCAGTGAGGCCGAATTTCTCGAGCAACTCCTCGTAAGTATGCGCCGAAGTGCCGAACTCGTCATTGATCGCGACCTGTTCGAAGGGCAGCATCACCTCACCGATGATCAGCGAGGCAATCGCCGCGCCGAGGCCACCGATCCGCGTCTGCTCGTCGGCAGTGACGATCGCCTTCTTGCCGGCGACGTATTTCATGATCTCCGTCTTCTTCAGCGGTTTCACCGAACTCACATTGATGACTTCCGCCGAAATGCCTTCGGCCTTGAGCAGAGCAGCCGCTTCGACCGACTTCCAGACCATCGCGCCGGTGGCGAAGATGACGACGTCCGAGCCTTCGACGATGCGGTACATCTTGCCGATCTCGTAATCGCCTTCCTCCGGCGTGAACACCGGCAGGTCGTTGCGGTTGATGCGGATATAGACGGGGCCGTTGTGCTTGACCATCGCCTTCACCATCTTCTTCGTCTCGACCGCGTCGACCGGGTTGAGCACCGTCATGTTCGGGATCGCGCTGATGATGTTGGCGTCCTCGATCGACTGGTGCGTCTTGCCGTCGCCAAAGTCGGAAAGCCCGCAGCTCGAGCCGCAGATCTTCACGTTGGCGTTCGGAATCGCGATCGAGCAGCGGATCTGATCGTAGGCGCGGCCCGAAGCGAAAACCGCGAAGGTGCTGTAGAAAGGAATCTTGCCGGCGAGCGCGAGCCCGGCGGACGTCGAAGCCATGTTCGCTTCGGCGATTCCCATTTCGAAGTAGCGCTCGGGGAAAGCGTCCTTGAAGAAGCACGACATCGTCGATTTGCCGAGGTCCGCCTCAAGCGCGACGACGTCCTTGTTCAGCTTGCCCATTTCCAGAAGGGCTTCCCCGTAGGCCTTGCGTAGGCTCATTTTTTCCATGATTACATCACCTCTTCCATAACGTCGAGTTCCTTCATCGCCTGCGCAAACTTCTCGGCATCCAGAATGCCATTGTGGTAAGCCGCGTTGCCTTCGGCGAACGAGAAATTCTTGCCCTTGACCGTATCGAGCATAATCAGCGACGGTTTGCCCTTGACCGATTGCGCCTTTTCAACCGCGCCGATGACCTTCTCGACGTCGTGGCCGTCAACCGGAATGACTTCCCAGCCAAAAGCGCTCCACTTCTTCTCGAGGTCGGGAATGCTGAAGATGTCCTTCGTCGGGCCGGTCGCCTGGATCTTGTTCCAGTCGAGGAAAGCGGTGAGGTTATCGACCTTGAAGTTCGCCGCCGACATCGCGGCTTCCCAGAGCTGGCCCTCGGACTGCTCGCCATCGCCCATGACGACATAGACGCGGGCCGGCGACTTGTCGAGGCGCAAGGCGAGCGCCATGCCGACCGCGATCGAGAGACCCTGGCCGAGTGAGCCCGTCACCGCCTCGATTCCCGGAATCGACAGGTCGGGATGGCCCTGCAGCAGGCCATTCAGGCTTTTGACTTTCTTCAGTTCCTCGCGCGGGAAGCAGCCGAGTTCGCACAAGGCCGCGTACTGGATCAGCGCCGCGTGGCCCTTGGAAAGGATCAGGCGGTCGCGATCGGGGCTCTTGAGGTTGTCCTTGTTGAGGTTCATCTTGTGAAAATACAGAACGGCCATCGTCTCGGCGAGCGAGCTCGAGCCGCCCAAGTGCCCGGCCATTCCGATTCCCATCATGTCGAGCAGGTTGTAGCGCAGCCGCAAGGCCTTGCGCTTGAGCTCTTTGTGTAACACTTCGTTTGCCACGTCGGTTCTCCTTTATGAAAACTGGTTTTCCAAAAAAACTTTCTGCATCTTGCCGTCGCGATTGTTCTCGAGATCCTTGAAAGCCTGCACGCCCTCCGCCAATGGATAGACGTTCGTCATCAGCGGCGCAATGTCGATCTTCTTCTCTTCGAGGAGCTTCAGGCTCGCGCCGAAGCCCGCGAAATCATAAACGTAGTTGCCCTTGATCGTAAGTTCCGTGGTCACGATCTTCTGCATGTTGACTTCAACCATCTTTTGCGCGTTGCCGATCCAGACGACGGTGCCGCCGATGCGCAGACAGTCGAGCGAGTTGGCAGCGGTCGCGGCAATGCCGACCGCCTCGATGGCAAAGTCGCACATCTTGCGGCCGGTGATGCGCTTCACGCTTTCGATGAAATCGCTCTCACCGACCTTGATCGTGAAATCGGCGCCCATCTTCTTCGCCGTTTCGAGGCGATGGCCGGTCGCGTCCGAAACAATAATGTTCTTGGCGCCGCGCATCTTGAGCAGCGCGACGGCAAGCAGCCCGATCGTCCCGGCGCCGATCACCATGGAAAAATGCGCGTCGCGGATGTCCTCGTCCGAAATCTTGTACACCGAGCGATAGGCGACGGCGACAGGCTCGGTCATCGAAGCTTCGTTGAAGGACAGGCTGTCACCAAACGGGATCAGATATTTCTCTTCGACGGCGATGTATTCGGTCATGCTTCCGTCATGGTCCATGACGCCCATGCAGATACCCGACGGACAGACATTGACCATGCCTTTTTTGCAAAAATCGCAGATGCCGCAGAAAGGCTTCGGGAAAACGACGACGCGCTGCCCGGCAGCAAACTTGCCGCCGACCGGCGCTTCCTCGATGACGCCCGCCACCTCGTGTCCCATGATCATCGGCGGCAGGCGGCGGCCGGTCTTGCCCATATAGCCTTCGAAATCCGACCCGCAAATGCCGTTGGCGCGAACGCGGATCAGATACTCGCCGCTTTTCGGCTGCGGCTTGGCGATCTCGCGCAACTCCATCGTTTTTTCACCAACGTAGTACAAGGCTTTCAATGAAATCTCCTTACTGGATAAAGCCCATCATTCGCGGAATGACGAGAACGAGTTCAGGTATGTAGGTAAGCAGCATCAGCGCAAAAACTTCGGCGCAGATGAAGGGGAAGACCGCTTTCGATATCTTCTCGATGCTGACGCCGGCCATCGGCGAGGCGGCGAAGAGGCAGACGCCGACCGGCGGCGTAATGAGGCCGATGTTGAGATTCACCAGCATGACGAGCGCGAAGTGCAGCGGGTGAATGCCAAGCTGGACTGCAATCGGCAGCAGGATGGGCGCGAGCAGGATGACGCTTGCCGAAGTCTCCATGATCATTCCCATGAAGAGCAGCAGGATGTTGACGAGCAGGAGGTAGGTGTACTTGTTGTCGGTGATGCCGAGGATGACGTTGGCGACCGTCCGCGGCAAGTGCTCGAGCGCCATCACCTGGCTGAAGAGGCCGGCCATCGCGATGATCAGCAGGATGATCGACGAGGAGATTGCGGCTTTCACGAAGCACTCGAGGATGTCCTTGAAGGTCAGCGTCTTGAGCAGATACAGGCCGGCGATCATCGCGTAGAAGCAGGAGATCGCCGCGGCTTCGGTGGGCGTGAACTGCCCCGAAAAAATGCCACCGACGAGGACCACCGGGCACATCAGCGCGATCAGCGATTTCCTGACGGTGACGACGGCAACCGGAAACGGGATGCGGTCCGTACGGCGCGGGTGGCCATGCTTGACCGCGAAGTAGTAGCTCATGATCATCAGCGCAAGGCCGATCGCAAGTCCCGGGATGAAGCCGGCGGCGAACAGCGCTCCGACCGATTCGCCGGTGGTCATGCTATAGACGACCATGATGATCGACGGCGGGATGATCGGGCCGATCACCGAACCTGCGACCGTGATCGCCGCGGCGTATTCGGCCGTATACCCCTCCTTGCGCATCGAGGGAATCAGCACCGAGCCAAGCGCAGCGACGTCGGCAACGCCCGAACCCGTGATGCCGGCGAAAAAGATGCTGCAGACGACGGTGACCTGCGCCATCGCACCCGGAATGCGCCCGACCAGCAGCTTCGCGAAGTTCACGAGCGAGTCGGTGATTTTGGCGCGGTTCATCAGGTCGCCGGCGAGGATGAAGAAGGGGATCGCGAGCAGGACGAAGTTGTCGCAGCCGCTGTAAAGCTTTTGCCCGATCATGTCCATCGGGATGTTGCCGACGAACAGGAAGTAATAAAGCGCCGAACAGCCAAGGACGAATGCGATCGGAATGCCGACGAGCAGGCTGCCGACGAAGATCATTGATATTGAACCCATGTTCTGCCGCCCCCCTTATGATCCGATCAGGACCGAGTCGATATCCTTGCCGCGCGGGATACCGAAGAAGCCGTGCAGCAGATGCACGATCATCATCGCCATTCCCAGCGGCAGCATCAGTTTCACGTACATCATCGAGACCGGGATGATGTCGCCCATCATGCCGTCGGCGGCTAGCGCCGCCTTCAGGCTGTAATAGCTGCTGAAGCCGAGCAGGACGAAGACGAAGAGGTAGCCGATCGTCACAAAGACCTTGCCGACGCGCAGCGGCAGCACCTGCATTAGCATATTGACGGCGACGTGTTGCTTTTGCTTCAAGGCGGCGCTCGCGCCGACGAAGCAGATGCTGACGAGGCCCCAGCGCGAGAGTTCTTCGGATAGCGAGAAATTGATGCCGAGGAAGCGCAGGACGACGCCGCCAAAGACAAGGCTGAAAACGATGATGAGGAAACTCGCGGATAGATAGATCGCGAGCTTTTCACAAGCCCCGCTCAGCTTTTCGAGTATTTTCACAAACGGCTCCCTTGCTTTTTAAGCGAAGCGCTTCCGGCATTCATCCGGAAGCGCTCTTTTCCTGGTACGGACTATCCTTAGTAGCCGAAAACCTTTTCGCCTTCGGCGACGGTCTTCAGGAAGCGATCGACGGTCTCGTTGCCGATCTGGCTGCGCAGCCAGTCGTAGGTCGGCTGGGCGGCTTTCTTGAACTGCTCGAGTTCAGCGGTCGTCGGCACGTAGATTTCCATGCTCTTCTGGATCGCGGCGAAGTCGAGAACGCGCGAAGCGAGCGCCTCGGCGGCACGGTCGGCCATCTGGCCGTTGTACGCGGCGATCTTGATGATCTGCTGATAGTTCTTCGGCAGCTTGTTGAACCAGGCGGCGTTGATCGTGACGAAGTTCTCGCTCCAAGTGTGACCGTCGAGCGTGATGTACTTCTGCACTTCGTTCCACTTGTTCGCGGCGATGTTCCAGATCGGATTTTCCTGGCCGTCGACGACGCCGGTCTGGCAAGCCGTGTAGATTTCGCCGGAAGCGAGCGGCGTTGCGGCGGCGCCCATCGCCTCGACCATCTTGACGTAGATCGGCGACTGCATGACGCGGAACTTGAGGCCCTTCATGTCGGCCGGCGTATGGATCGGCTTCTTGCTGTTCGTGAAGTGGCGCGTTCCGTTCTGACCGACGGCGAGCATCTTCAGGCCCGTCTTCTTTTCCATCTCGGCGGTCATGTCCTTCCACATCTGGCTCTGGTCGAAGAACCACCAGGCGATTTCGTCCGACTTGAAGACGTAGGGCAGGAAGATCACCTGCACTTGCGGATAAAGGCTGGCGATCGTGCCGGTCGTGATGACCATTTCGATGCTGCCCGACTTGGCCATTTCCATCGTCGCCTTGGTGTCGCCAAGTGCGTTACCGGGGAACAGTTCGACGGCGATCTTGCCGTTCGAATTGGCTTCGACCATGCTCTTGAAGACGAGCGCGAAGGCATGCTCGGGCAGCGGGTTCTGCGACATCGTCGGCCAGGTGCCGGCGTCATAATATGCCAGACGGATCGTGTATTCGGCTTTCTCTTTCTTCGCGCCGGTGTCCTTGAGCTGGACGGCGGACTTGCTTGTCTGGGCAAAACCGGGAGCGGCAAGCGCGAAACAGAACAGCGCCAGAACGGTGACTGCCTTCATCAGTTTCTTCATCATTGACCCCCTAAAAAAACGGTTCTTGTAGGTTGTGAGACAAGTAATTACGGCACAGCGACTATTCGTTGTCAAGAAAATTAACTTCGGCACCTTCAGGAAAATCCAGTCTGCGCGGTAAATGCTTGCCGTTTCAGGCGGCGCGGCCCTCGACCGGATCGCCCTTGGTCTTCTTCAGGATCGCCTGGATCGTCTCTTCGAGGTGTTCGTCCATCAAGGCCTCGCAAGTCGCCTTGTTGCCGGCCTTCAGGGCGTCGATGAGCTTGCGGTGATAGCGCAGGCCGATCTCGCAACCGAGGAGATCGACGATGTCGACCATCGCCGTCGCGAGGATCACGTTGATGATCTTGTAGACGCGCATGATGATCGGATTCTGCGCGATCTGAGCGATGCGGTAATGGAAGAGATGATCGGCGTGCGCGTGCTTCTCGGGTTCGCTCGTGCAGGCGACCATCGTCCGATAAGTCTCTTCGAGAAAGTCGATGTCCTTTTTCGTGATCTTCGGAACGGCAAGGCCGATGGCGCCCTTCTCGATGATCTTGCGGTACTCGAGAACGGTGATGATGTCCTGGTTCTTGTTGATCTGGATCAGCGGATGGAAAGCGTCCATCGCGCTGATCGTCGAAAAGTCACGAACGAAGTTGCCTTCGCCATGGCGCGTCTCGACGAGGCCGAGAATCTCGAGTTGCTGGATCGCTGCGCGTACCGTCACCCGGCTCACGCCGAAGCTCGTACACAGCTCGTTTTCGGAAGGCATTTTTTCGCCGACCTTCCAGACGCCCTCCATGAGCTGGCTTTTGAGTTGCACGTAGACCTGCGAGCGCAAGGACTCGGTCTTGATCCGTTTCAGCTTCGCCAATGGCGCACTCCTGTTCTTTGAACGTCAATACACTGTGAGAGCGATACGCGGTCAGGCCGCCGTGGACCGGCAGCGCTCGTCGCGACGATTGCTCGTGGCCTCACCGGCACCGCCCAGTATAGAGACAGTTAACAGGTAGGACAAGTGATCATTTCGCGGGCGGTGTCGATCGCCGCGCGCAGACTGCGAGTCGATGCCGCTGGGTCGCTCTGGCCGCAGATCGCCGAAACGACGGCGACGCCCTCGGCGCCGCCAGCGAAAAGCGCCGGGCAGTGCTCGCAGGCGATGCCGCCGATGGCGACGACCGGCAGGTGGCTTGAGCGAACCATCTCGGAGAAGCTCGCGATCCCCGTCGGCTGCGCCGCGTCGGCCTTCGTCGCAGTCGCGAAGACCGGGCCGATGCCGAGATAATCGACGACGCCGACCGGCAGCTCTGCCGCCGCCGCGAGCTCGGCGGCACTCGACAGCGAAAGCCCGAGGATCTTGAAAGGACCGATCAGTTGGCGCGCGACCTGCGCCGGCAAGTCGGACTGCCCGACATGCACGCCGTCGGCATCGACAGCGAGCGCGACATCGACCTGATCGTTGATGATGAGCGGAATCGCGTAAGGCGCCAGCGCCGCTTTGAGCTCGAGCGCGGTGGCAAGCCACTGCCGCTTGTTCCAGTCCGGCGCGCGCAGCTGAATCAGGCTCGCGCCGTTCGCGGCGGCGAGGATCGCCGTGTCGACGACCCCGCGCGCGCCGCCGCACAGCGCCGGATCGAGGACGAGGTAAAGCGAAGGATCGAAGGCCGGTTTCATTGCCCTTGCGCCTCCAGGGCGCGCGCGTCAAGCGCGTACAGCGCGTCGAGGAAGCTCGCCGTGAACGATCCGGGGCCGTGGCTCGCCAGCGCCGCGCGCCGTCCGCAAAGACCTGCCATCGCGCAGGCCGCGGCGACCGCGTCGAGGCGATTGGGCGCTTGCGTCGTGAAAGCGGCGACGAGCGCCGAGAGCGAGCAACCGGTGCCGACGACCCGCGTCATCAGGGGATGGCCCCAGGGCGTAGCCCACGCCTTGGTGCCGTCGGTGATGAAGTCCGTCTCGCCGGTGACCGCGACAATCGCGCCGGTCGCCCGCGCAAGCTTCTGCGCCGCGGTGATTGCCGCGTCGGAAGCCGTGGTGCTGTCGACGCCGCGCCCTGCCCCGCCGCTGCCGGCAAGCGCGAGAATTTCGGAAGCGTTGCCGCGAATGGCGGCAGGTTGTCTTTCGATCAACGCCAGGCAGGCCTCGCTGCGGTAAGCGAGCACGCCGGCGGCGACGGGATCGAGCGTCCATGGGACGCCCGCGCGATTGGCCGCAGCCACGGCCTGCTCCATCGCGGCAAGGCGCTGCGGATAAAGCGTTCCGACATTGATCAGCAGCGCGCCGGCGATCGCGGCGAAAGCGGCGACTTCGGCCTCGGCGACGATCATCGCCGGCGAAGCCCCCGCTGCCAGCAGAACGTTGGCCGTCATTTCCTGCACGACTTCGTTGGTCAGGACATGCACGAGTGGATTGAGCTCGCGCATGCGCTCAAGTTCGCCGGCAAGAATGGAAAAAGGCAGGACGGGGATCGTGGACATCAGGTCTTCCTTCGCGGCGCGCCGCTTGAAGCAGCTTGCGCTCGCAAAAGTCGGCGATTATAAACTGCCGCTGCAACTAGGTTGGGGCGCACCACGGAACATAGGGCGCAATAACCGAAGGGCATTGCGCCGTCAGCCCGAAGGAGCGGTGCAATACCCTCCATAATGCACGGACCTGTGCAATGCAGTGAACGGTGCAATACGCTTCGCTTTATTGCACCCTATATCCGCTCGCCGAAGAGTGTGCTGTCTCGAAACGCGAGCTGTTCATCTAGATGATGCGGCCGTGCCACCACAGCGACAGGATGGCGGCGCATGTGGCAAAGAGCGCGGCGAGCGCGGCGAGGAGCGCGCTGATTTCAGTCGGCTTCCTTTCGAAAGCGATTTTGGCGTTGAGCGACTCGTAGATCTTCTTCAGGTCAACGGCGTTGCCGGCGTAGAAATACTCGCCCTGCGTGAGCTCGGCGATTTTCTTCAGGCTCTCTTCGTCGAGGCGAACGCGCATCGACCAGCCTTCGAAGCCGATCGTCTCGCCTTCCTTGGTGCCGACGCCGACCGTATAGACGCGCACGCCGCGGTCGGCGACCATCTTCGCGGCTTCGACCGCGTCGGGCCCGGTCGTGCGCTGTCCGTCCGAGAGCAGAATGATCGCGGCATTCCTGTTCGACCCCGGCGTCACCGGCGTGAATTTTTCCTTGGGCTTGCCGTCCTTGCCGATCACGGTCTTGTTCGCGTCGGCAGGATTGCGGCCGTAGAGAAATTCGCCGATGTCGATGCCGGCGTCGGGAAACAGCGTTGCCAGCGAGACGATGAGGCCGCTGCCGGTGGCGGTGCCGCGCTGCAGCTGGAAGCGGTCGATCGCCGCGACGAGATCGTCGTGCGAAAAGGTCGGTGCCTGAACGACCGCGGCAGTGCCGGCGAAAGCGACAATGCCGACCTTGGTCCGCGCCGGCAGGTCGGCGATAAAAGCCTTCGCCGCCGCTTGCGCGGCTTGCAGGCGGCTCGGCTGGACGTCGGCGGCGCGCATGCTGCCCGACACGTCCATCGCCAAAACAATGAGTTCCTGTTGCGTTGGCAGGATCACCGTCGCCACCGGCCGCGCGGTCGCCAGCAGCATCAGCGCCAGCGCGAAAAGGAAAAGCGCCGGCGGCACGTGGCGGCGCACGCGCTGACCGACGCCGAGCGCTTCGCGCACGAGCCCCAGGTTCGCATAACGCACGGCTTGACGCCGCTTGCGCCGCAGGATCAGGACGTAAAGGGCGACCATTGCCGGCACGACGATGAGCGACCAGAGCATCAAGGGCCATTCGAAAGTCAGCATCTAGGCGACTCCTGTGTGCGCACCGCCACCGGGCAAAGGCCCGGCGCGCTCGCGCGACGCCCCGCTGCGTTCGCGCGCCTCAAGATGCCGCGGCAGCGCTGCTCCGCCGCCCGCTTGCGCCCGGCTGCGCAACTCGCGCAGCTCGGCAAAACGCAAGAGCGCGTCGAGCAGGTCGCCGTCGGTCGAAAGTTCGAGCGCGTCGACGCCGGCGTTGGCAAAAGCCTCGCGCAGCGCCGTTTCGCGCTTTTCGGCGAGCGCGGCGAAGCGGCGGCGGAAAGCCTTGTCGTGCGTGTCGATGAAAAGCTGTTCGCCGCTCTCGCTGTCTTCGAAGAGCAACAGCCCGAGGTCGGGGAGATCGTGTTCGAGCGGGTCGGAGAGGCGAACGGCAATCACCTCGTGGCGCAGCGCCAGCGAGGCGAGCGCGTGTTCCCAGCCCGGCGTGCTGATGAAATCGGAGACGACGAAAACCAGCGAGCGGCGCGCCATGATTTGCGCCGCGTGCGTGATCAGCGTCGCGAGCTCGGTCGGTTGCGGTTTGGCGACGGGGCGCTCGAGCAGGGTGTGGAGGACGCGCAGGACGTGCCGGCGACCGGCGCGCGCCGGGATGACGGTATCGACCGCGCTGCCGTAGCAGAGCGCGCCGACGCGGTTGCCGTGGCGCGTAAAGAGGCGCGCGAGGACGCCGACGAACTCGGCCGACACCGCCTGTTTCTTGATCCGCGAACCGAAGTCGAGCGAAGCGGAGAGATCAAGCAGGAACCACGCGGTGAGGTCTCTGTCCTCGTTGAACTCGCGCACGTAAGGCGTCTGCATGCGCGCGGTGACGTTCCAGTCGATGTAGCGCACGTCGTCCTGGTACTGGTATTCGCGCAGATCGGCAAGGTCGAGCCCGGGGCCGCGGAAAAAGCTGCGGTAATCGCCGTGCAGGAGCCCGTCGAGGCGACGAATGACCGTCCACTCGAGGCGCTGCAGCAGCGCTTCGGCGTCAGGCGGCGCTGACATTGCTTTCCAGGACCTTGTTCGGGACCGGCAGGTGCTGCATCAGGCGAGCGATGATCGCGTCGGCGCTCATGCCCTCGGCAAGCGCCTGGTAGGAGAGGATCAGGCGATGGCGCAGGACGTCGGGGACGAGCTCGCTCATGTCCTCGGGCAAGACGTAATCGCGGCCGCGCAGGAAAGCGAGCGCGCGTGCGCCTTCGACGAGGTTGATCGTGGCGCGCGGACTGGCGCCGAAAGTCAGCCAGGGCGCGAACTCGGGCAGGCCGTAGCGCGCAGGTTCGCGCGTCGCGCAAACGAGGCGGACCGCATACTGCATCAGCGCCGGCTCGACGAAGCCCCTGCGGCATTCGGCCTGCAGCTCGGCGAGCTGCGCCGTCGTCGCGATGGCGTTGATCTGCGGCGCTTCGCCGGTGACGCGCTGGACGATGACGAACTCCTCTTCCGGCGTCGGGTAATCGACGAGCACCTTCATCATGAAGCGATCGACCTGCGCTTCCGGCAAGGGATACGTGCCTTCGGTCTCGATCGGGTTTTGCGTTGCCATGACGAGGAAGGGCGCCGGCAGCACGTGCGTCTCGCCGGCGATCGTCACCTGCCGCTCCTGCATCACCTCAAGCAGCGCGCTCTGCACCTTGGCCGGCGCCCGGTTGATTTCATCGGCGAGCAAGAGATGCGTGAAGATCGGGCCGAGCGTGGTCGAGAATTCGCTCGTCTTCTGGTTGTAGATGCGGTTGCCGATGAGGTCGGCCGGGACCAGGTCCGGCGTGAATTGAATGCGCCGGAAGCCGCCGCTCACCGTGCGCGCCAGCGTCTTGACGGTGAGCGTCTTGGCGAGCCCTGGAACGCCTT
>CAZALA010000074.1:0-17617 GCA_964485725.1 uncultured Propionivibrio sp.
ACCGCGCCAGCCCTGCTGCGCAGAAGGGCAGGAGGAGGACGCTGCCGGCGAGCAGGAGGGCGACCGCGAGATAGCCGCCGACCGGCACGCCGCCCGCCGGCGGCAGCGCGCATGCGGCAACGGCGAGCGCGAGCATCACGAGCGCGAGGCGCGGATGGCGTTTTCCCGAAAGCGCGATCTCGTCGCCGGCCTTCAGGGCTTGCGCCGGCAGCACGCCGGCAGCTTCGCGAGCCGGCAGCCAGGCACCGCAGACACCCGCGAGGACGCCCAGCAGAAGGTAGAGAAGCGCCGCTTGCGGGGCGAAGGCGAGGGTCGGCTTGAGGCCCGAAAAATAGCCGGCGCCGAGGTCGCCGCCAAAAAGCGCGAGCGCGCCTTGCGCCAGCGCGTAACCCAGGGCGACGCCGCAGGCGCCGCCAGAGAGCCCGACGAGCGCGCCTTCGCCGATCAGCCACGCAAAAAGCGTCGCGCGGGCAAGACCGAGGGCGCGCAGGAAAGCGAACTCGGTTCGGCGCCGAACGACCGAGAGCGCCTGCGCCGAGAAAACGAGAAAGCCGCCGGTGACGAGGGCGATCGTCGCCAGCATTGCGAGGTTCACCCGGTAAGCGCGCGAGAGGTTGGCCGCCTGATCGGCCGCGGCACGCGGCGTCTGCAGCACGACGCCGGGCGGCAGTTGCGCCTGCAAAGAGGCTTGCGCGCGCTCGCGGGCGACCCCGCTGGCGAGCACAAGATCGATTCGCGTAATCTTGCCGAGCATGCCGAAATGCGACTGCACCGCCGCGATGTCCATGAGCGCGAGGGCGCGGTTGTCGGCACCGGCAAGCTTGCCCGCGACCTTCAGCTGCGCGGTCTGAGTGCCGCTGTGCAGGACGATCGCCTCGCCGCTGCCAACCGCGAGAGAGGCGAGCGCGGGCGCACTGAGGAAAACCACGTCATCGGCGATGAGCGCGAGCCGCTCGTTGCCCGGGGCGAAGCCGGCGGCCTGCGCTACTTCCGGTATCAGCGCCGGCGCGACCGTCGCCAGCGCGAAGACATCGACGCCGACGAGCGGCAGCGTTTGCGGTGGGCCCGCGGGCGTGGCGCAAGAGGCTTCGATCTCGATCAGCGGACTTGCCTGCGCGACCATCGGATCGCTCGCGAGCCGCGCGTAGACCGCCTCGTCGAAACCGCCGCGCGGGCCGACGACCGCGAAATCGGCACGGCCGGAAAGCGTGCGCAGGCCGCGATCGAACTCGGCGAGCGCGGCGTGATTGACCGCCTGTACTGCCATTCCGAGGGCGACGCCGAGGACGATTGCGAGAAACGAAAACAGCGTCGCCAGCCGGCGCCGGCGCAGCGAACCGAAGAACACCGGCGCGAGCATCATGCTTGCGGGTAGAGGCCGTCGGGCAAAAGATGCAGGATGCGATCGGCGCCTGCGGCCGCCTCGCGCGAATGCGTGACGAGGATGGCCATCGCGCCGGCCTTGCGCACGCGTTCGGCGAGCAGCGCGAGGACCCTGGCGGCGTTGGCCGGGTCGAGGTTGCCGGTGGGCTCGTCGGCGAGCACGAGCCGCGGCTGGTGCACGAGGGCGCGGGCAATCGCGACGCGCTGCATCTCGCCGCCCGAAAGCTCGCGCGGCCAGCTTTGCGCGCGCCCGCCCAGGCCAACTTGTTCGAGCAGGGCCTGTGCCGCGGCATCCGCCGCATCGCCGCCGACCCCTTTGAGCCAGAGCGGCAGTGCCACGTTTTGCTGCAGCGTCAGATGCGGCAGCACGTGAAACGCCTGGAAGACGAAGCCGAGCTTGTCGCGGCGCAGCCGCGTCAGTTCATCCTCGGCGAGCCCGGAATAGTCAGCTTCATCGAGGACGAGCCGGCCGCGATCCGGGCGATCAAGACCGGCGACGAGATTGAGCAGGGTCGATTTGCCGACGCCCGACTCGCCGACGATCGCGACGTATTCGCCGCTTTCAAGGCGGAGCGAAACGTCGCGCAGGACGACGCGGCCTGCGAACTCACGCGAGAGGTTTTCGATCCTGAGCATCGGTGGCGATCAAGCACGGTGCGTAAATCAGCAGTCTGCCGCAAAAAGCCGGTGCCGCGGCGCCGATCATCGCGCCTCGCGCCGCGATTCTCCGCGCCGGGCAGGGACGGATCGCCGAGCAGGGCGGTGTCTGACCGCCAGCCGGGCGCTTTGGTTCGGAGCCAGGCGTTTGCCCCGACGCTGACCGCGGCGGCTGTGTCGAGCATCGCCGAATGCGCGTTGCCGGCGCCAATTGCGCCGTCGTGACGGCTTTTTCAGCGGCAAGCTGCCGTGCTCGAAATACCCGATGTGGATATCATGGGAAAAAAACTAATCGATGATTTCGCTGTCCATGAACTGCGGTCGGGAGTCATTCGGGGATGGTGCGGGCAATGTCAGTCGAAGGGGCAGGCGGGCAAGTCGAACGCGCGCGGGAGCGCCGGCAACGACGCTTTTACTGGGGCGTCGTCATCGCGCTGCTCGCCGCGCTGCCCACCCTCGTCTTCTTCGAAGCCCGCTACGCGGGCCTGCAGGCGCATTTCTTCTCGAGCTTCGCGCGCGGCGCGAGCTGGGAAATGGGCTCGGGCGCCAACGATGATCTCTGGTTGCCGCAGAGCGGGCCCTATGACACTCGTCTTGGTTACAGCCGCCTGGGCGAGATGTTGCGCCGGCTGCGCCAGGCGGGCTACCAGGTCTCGGCGCAGGTGCGCCAGTCCGACGGTTTCCGAGAAATCACGAGCCGCGGTTACTACCCGATCTACCGGGAAAAATCGCAGGCCGGGCTGACGCTCGTCGATCGCACCGGCAAGTCGCTCTACGTGAGCCGCTACCCGCAGCGGCAATACGCGAGCTTCGAAGAGATCCCGTCGCTCATCGTCGACAGCCTGCTCTACGTCGAGAATCACGACCTGCTCGACACGCGCTATCCGAAAGCCAATCCGGCGGTCGACTGGCTGCGTTTCACCGGCGCCGCGTTCAGCCAGGCGCTGCGCGCTTTTGACGCTGGCGTGCGCGGTTCGGGCGGCAGCACGCTGGCGACGCAGATCGAGAAATTCCGGCATTCCCCGGGCGGCCGCACGCGCCACGCCGACGACAAGCTGCGCCAGATGGTATCGGCGTCCTTGCGCGTCTATCAGGAGGGCGAGGAGACCTTCGCCGCGCGCCAGCGCATCGTCGTCGATTACCTCAATTCGGTGCCGCTTGCCGGGGTCGCTGGCTACGGCGAAGTCAACGGCATTGGCGACGGTCTGTGGGCGTGGTACGGCCGCGATTTCGACGAGGCCAACCGCCTGCTTGCCGATCGCAACGCAGAGCGCAACCCCGAGCAAAGGGCGCTCGCCTTCAAGGAAGCGCTGTCGCTGATCGTCGCGCAGCGCCGGCCTTCGGGCTTGCTGCTTGGCGACTCGCCCTCGCTCGAAGCGCTGACCGAGAGTTATTTGCGCCTGCTTGCCAACCAAGGCCTGATTCCCGAGCGTCTGCGCGACGACGCGCTGCGCGCGCGCATCGCGCCGGCACGGCGGGTGCCCGCCGGTGAAGCGGTCTCCTTCGTCGAGCGCAAGGCGGTCAACAGCGTACGGGCGGCGCTCGGCGAACTCGTCGGCGCCGAAGCGATGTACGCGCTCGACCGCCTCGACCTCGAAGCGCGAACGACGCTCGACGCCGATGCGCAAGCCAGGGTGACGCGCTACTTCGATCGGCTCGCAAAAGAAGATTACCTGCGCTGTGCGGGCTTCAAGGAGAAGCATCTTCTCGCGCGCGGCGATCCCCTCGGCGTCAGCTACAGCTTCACGCTCTACGAAAAGACCCCGCTCGGCAACCTGCTGCGCGTGCAGGCCGACAACGTCAACCAGCCGCTCGACATCAACGCCGGAACGAAGCTCGACCTCGGTTCGACCGCCAAGCTGCGCACGCTGATCTCCTACCTTGGCGTGGTCGCCGATCTGCATCGGCGCTACGGCGATCTCACGGGCAAGGCGCTTGCGGCGCTCGCCGTGCCGCCCGCCGACCGGCTGAGCGTCTGGGCAGTCAACCATCTGCGCGCGAGCAAGGATCGCTCGCTCCCGGCGATGCTTGACGCGGCGATGGCGAAGACGTATTCGGCAAGCCCCTACGAAGCCTTCTTCACGGGCGGCGGCGTCCATCGCTTCTCGAACTTCAAGGAAGAGGAAAACGAGTGGTCGCCCAGCGTCGCCACGGCGCTCGAGCAATCGGTCAACCTCTCGTTCATCCGCATCATGCGCGACGTCGTCCATTACCACGCCTACGAAGCCGAGGATGCACCCGGACGCGACTTGCGCGCCGGCGACCCGGCGGCGCGCAGCGAGTTTCTCGGGCGTTTTGCCGAGCGCGAAGGCATCGGCTTCCTGCGCCTGTTCTGGCACAAATACCAGGCGCTGCCGGCGCCGGACCGGCTTTCGCTGCTTGCCGATGCGGCGCCGGCGCGCGCAGCGCCGCTCGCCGCCGTTTTCATGAGCGTGCATCCGGATGCCGATTTCGAAACATTCCGGACCTTCCTCGAGCGGCGACTCGGGCCTAAGGCGGGGAGCGAGTCGGGACTGCGCCGGCTCTACGGCAATCACACGAAGCGGAACTACAGCCTTGCCGACCAGGGCTATCTTGCTCGCGTGCATCCGCTCGAGCTGTGGCTCGTCGCCTACTTGCGCGCGCATCCCGAAGCCGACCTCAAGGAGGTCGAAGCGGCGAGCGTCGCGCCGCGTCACGAGGCCTCACGCTGGCTCTTCGCCGGCCGTTTCCGCCACGCCCAGCGGGTGCGTATCGGAACGATGGTTGAAATTGCCGCATTTGAGCGCATCGCCGCCGAATGGCAACGGCTCGGTTATCCCTTCGAACATCTGGTGCCCTCGCTCGCCACCGCGATCGGCAGTTCGGCCGACCGGCCGGCCGCGCTCGCCGAACTCGTCGGCATCCTGCTCAACGACGGTGTTCGCCGCCCGCCGCTGCGCATCGACCGCCTGCGCTTCGCGGCAGCGACGCCTTACGAGACCGTGCTCGAACGCAGGGTCGAGCTCGGCCAGGAAGTGCTGCGGCCCGAAATCGCGAAGGTCGCGCGACGCGCGCTGCTGCGCGTCGTCGACAGCGGGACCGCGGTTCGCGTCAAGGGCGTTTACCGCGAGAGCAGCGGTCAGGCCATGCCCATCGGCGGCAAGACCGGAACGGGCGACCACCGCTTCCAGACCGTCAACCCCGACGGCAGCATTCGCACTTCGCGCGTAATGAACCGCGCAGCGACTTTCGCCTTCTATCTTGGCGAAAATCATTACGGCGTCGTCACCGCTTTCGTGCCGGGCGCCAAGGCGGCCGACTACGATTTCACTTCATCGCTGCCGGTGCATATCCTCGCGCAACTGAAACCTGCCTTGCAGCCCTTGCTCGGCGGCAGCGAAGCGAAAGTGACCGACGCCGAGCGCTGCTCGTCGGCCGACCGCCGCCTGTTGCGAGCAGGCGCGTCGCGCAAGCTTCGCCCGATCATTGAAGGCGCGAGCTGAAAAGTTGGCCGCGACACGCGGCAGCCCCAGGCGAGGGGCGGGGATGCAAGCCCGCGCGCTCAGTCGTTTGTCTTGAAACAAATGCGCGGGATGGCCGGATCTGCCAGACCTTTCACGAGGGGCGAAAAGCGCCCTCGAGGATGGCGACGAGACCCTCGTAGGTGACATTGCGCGGATTCGGGCGGATCTGGCGAACGTTGTTCATGCCGTCGCTGGCAAGGTCGGCGATCGCCGTCCTCGGGATCGACAAATCGTCGAGCCAGGCCGGGATGCCGATATCGGCTGAGAGCGCCTCGACTGCCGCAATCGCGCACTGCGCGCCGGCGCGCACGGAGAGGTGCTCGACGCGCTCGCCGAGCGCTATCGCGACGTCGCGATAGCGCGGCAGCGAACTGACGAGATTGTGGCGCATCACGTGCGGCAGCAGGACCGCGTTGGCGATGCCGTGCGGCACGTTGAACTGGCCGCCGAGCGGCATCGCGAGCCCGTGCACCATGCCGGTCGCGGCGCTGCCGAAGGCGAGTCCGGCGTACATGCTGCCGGTCAGCATGTCTTCGCGCGCGGCGATGTCCTGGCCGTTGTGGACAGCCGTGCGCAGCGAACGGCCGATGAGGCGGATCGCTTCCAAAGCGAAATGGTCGGTGAGCGGCTGCGCGAAGCGCGAGACGTAGGCTTCGATCGCGTGCGTCAGCGCGTCCATGCCGGTCGCCGCGGTGACCGCGGGCGGCAGCCCGAGCGTGAGTTCCGGGTCGAGAATGGCAAGCTCGGCGAAGAGGTGGCGGCTGACGATGCCCTTCTTCGTATGCGCGGCCTTGAGGCTCAGGACGGCGACGTTGGTGACCTCGCTGCCGGTGCCGGCGGTGGTCGGGATGAGGATTTTCGGGATTCCCGGCGCGTCGATCTTCTCGATGCCAAGATAGTCCTCGGCCGACCCCGGATTCACCGCGAGCACCGAAGCGCACTTGGCCGCGTCGATGGCGCTGCCGCCGCCGAGGCCGATCAAAAGGTCGAAAGCGTTTTCGCGCACGTAGGCGGCGCAGGCGTTGATCGTCTCGATGCTCGGGTCGGATTCGACCTTGCTGAAAACCTCGACGAAGGCGTTGGGCAGCAGCGCTCTCACGCGCTCCGGAATCGGCGTCGCGACGAGGCCCGCGTCGGTGACGATGAGAATGCGCCTGGCCTTGAAGCGCGCGACTTCGTCGGCAAGTTGCGCGATCGCGCCGCGTCCCTGAACGAGGCGGTTGATGCTCGTGAAGATGGCGGTCATCGATTTCTCCTTCTCACCCGTCAGGCGGCAGGCTTGGCGGGCGCAAAGCCTGCGTAATAGAGCATCACCGCGGCATCGTCGCGGCGGCCGTTGCCGGCGCCGCTGGCGCCAAGAAAGCTTTGCAGCGCGGTTGCGGCGAGCGGCGCGGGGAAGTGCATTTCGCGCGCCACATCGACGACGATGCCAAGGTCCTTGACGAAGATATCGACCGCGCTCGTCGGCGCGTCGAAGCTCTGCGCCACCATGCGCGGGCCGCGATCGTTCATCATCCACGAACCGGCGGCGCTGTAGTTGACGACGTTCCAGACCGCCTGCAGGTCGAGGCCGGCGCGGCTCGCCATCGCCATCGCTTCGCCGGCGGCCGCAAGATGCACGCCGCACAGTAGCTGGTTGATCGTCTTCACCATCGCGCCCTGTCCGGGCTCTTGGCCGACGATCATCAGGCGCTTGCCAATCGTCTCGTAGATCGGCCGGCAATCCTCGATCGCCGCGCTCTCGCCGGCCGCCATGATGGTCAGGGTCCCCGCCGACGCGCCCGCCGTGCCGCCGCTCACCGGCGAGTCGATAAAGCGCAAGCCGCGCTCGGCGCAACGCGCGCCGAGGCTCGCGGCCTCACCGGGTGACATGGTCACGCAGGACATGATGGTGAACCCCGGCGGCGCATGCCCGGCGATCCCGTCCTCAGCGAAAAGGACCGCTTCCGCCTGCGCGCCATTGACGACGAAGAACAGCGCACTGTCGGCGCCGGCAAGGGCCTCGGCGAGGCTGGCGCAGGGCGTGCCGCCTGCGGCCGCGAGTGCGGCTAGCGCTTCGGGTCGCAGATCGTAGCCTTGCACCCGATATCCGGCACCGGCGAGCCGGCGGGCGCTGTGCGAGCCCATCGCGCCGAGCCCGATGAAAGCAATGCATGTTTTCTTCACTGCCTGTCTCCTGAAATCTAAAGGTGCAGGGTGAGCGCCGGAACGTAGGTGATCAGCGCCAGAACGGTCAGGCCAACCGCATAGAAGGGCAGCAATTCCTTGACCGTCTGGCCAATGGTCGCCTTGGCCAGCATGCTGCCGATGAACAGCGTCGTGCCGACCGGCGGCGAGTACAGGCCGATGGCAAGATTGACGACCATCATGACGCCGAGCTGAATCAGGTCGACGCCGTAGCTCTGGGCGAGCGGGACAAAGAGCGGCGCGAGCAGCAGGATCGCCGCCGGCAGGTCGATGAACATGCCCGCCACGAGCATGATGAAGTTCATCAAGAGGAGAATCGAAGCCTGGCTGTTGAAGCTGCCCTTGGCCCATTCGATGAAGCTTTCGGGAATTTGTTCGAGCGTCAGCACCCAGCCGCAAACCATCGACGCCATGATCAGCAGCATGACGACGCCGGTCGCGGTTCCGGAGAAGTAAATCGAGCGTTTGATGCGCGCCCAGGTCATGTCGCGGTAGAGAACCGACGAGACAATCAGCGAGTAGACGACGGCGATCACGCTGATCTCGGTCGGCGTGGCGAGGCCGAAGCGCAAAGAGAAGAGGACGATGACCGGCAGCATCAGCGCCGGCATCGCAAACAGGCCGCGCCTGGCCATCGCACCCCAGGCGACCGGACTCTTTTCGTAGGGAAAATTGCGCAGGCGCGCGCTGATGTTGCAGACCGCGAGAAAGCCGACTGCGAGCATCAGCCCGGGGACGATGCCGGCGAAAAACAGCGCGCCGATCGATGCGCTGGAGACGAGGGCGTAGAGGATCAGCGGAATCGACGGCGGGATCAGGATGTCGATCGTCGACGCGGCGGCGATCGTCGCGCCGCAGAAGGCGCCCGGGTAGCCGAGCGACTTCTGCCAGGGGACAAGGACTGAACCGAGCGCCGTCGCGTCGGCAACGGCCGACCCCGAAACACCGCCAAAGAGCGTCGAGCCGAGGACGCTGACCTGGGCGTGGCCGCCGCGAAAGCGGCCGACGAGATCGGTGGCGAAGTCGATCATGTGCTTGCCGAGCTTGCCGCTCATCATCAGCTCGCCCGACATGACGAAAAACGGGATGGCGATCAGCGGGAAACTTTGCGTCGGCGAAAACATTTGCTGGATCACCGCGAACAGCGGCATCTGGCCGCCGAACATGATGCCCAGCGTCGACCCGACGACGAGCCCGTGCGCGACCGGAAAGGAGAGCAGCAGCATGACTGCGAAGACGACGACCATGATCAGGCTCATACGACCCCCGGCGCCGCTTCAGCGAGATTGATGACGACTTTTTCCTTGCCCAGCGTATGGCGAACGATCGCCGTCAGGCTGCATACGCCGACCAGCGCGAGGCCTGTCGCCAGACAGCCGTAGCCGAGACTGCCGGGAACCTTCAGCGTCGTGGAGAGTTCCTCGTGCGCGATGATCGCGTTGCGGTAGGCATAGGTTGAAAGATAAAGATAGACGGACGCGGTCACGGCGTGGATGAGGATGGCAAGCCGTGTCCGCCACTCATCGTTGAGCGCATGGAGCAGCAATTGCGTCGCCACGTGCGCACCGATGCGCGCGGCTTCGACGATGCCGGCCATGACGAAAACCGGGAAAATCAGCGCCGAGAGTTCGGAGCCCGAGTCGATGCTGCGCCCGCCCGCGTAGCGCAGCATGACGATGATTGTCAGGATGGCGAGGAGCGAGAGCCCGGTCGCGAGAAGGACGCCGCGGCACAGGGTGCCGATCGCCTCTTCGAGTGCGCGCGATGCCGACACGATCCGCATTGCCAGGCTTCTTTCTTCTGCCCGCGGCCCGGGTGCAACTGGAGTTTCCTTGAACATGCGACCTGTCCTTCGAGAATGACGCACGACGATCGGCGAGCGCAGCGCGGCCGCGCTCGCCGAGTGAGCCTCTTACTTCGAGGCGGCACGCAACTTCTTCACGAAATCGCCGAAGGGCTTCTTTTCCCAGTCGTCCCAGACTTTTTGCGTCGCCACTTTGAAGGGCGCAAGTTCGGGGAAATTGAGCTGGATCGAAGGCATTTTCTTGTATTCGCCGAGCAGCTTTTCGTCGGAGTCGAACATCAGCTTGCGTTCCAAAGCCGTCGCTTCAGCCGCGGCGCTCATGATCAGCTTCTTGTCGTCGGCCGACAGTCTGCCCCAGGTGATGCTGCTCATCAGGAAAGGCGAGCACTCGTATTTGTGGTTCGTAAACGAGATGTACTTCTGCACTTCGTGCAGCTTCGAGAAGTAGATGTTCGCCAGCGGGTTTTCCTGTCCGTCGACAACGCCCTGCTGCAGCGCGATGTAGAGTTCGCTGAAGTTGATCTGCTGCGTACTCGCGCCCATCGCCTGGAACATGTCGACGGTCGCCGGGTCGGCCGGCGTGCGCAGTTTCACGCCGACGAGGTCCTCGGGTTTGGTGATCGGCCGCTTGTTGTTCGAGACCTGCCGGATGCCGTTATCCATCCAGCCAAGCAGGATCAGGTTCTTCGCTTCGAGCTTTTTCGCGAGTTCCTGGCCGATCGGACCGTCGAGCAATTCCCACGCCTTTTGCTGCGTCGGGAAAACAAAAGGCAGGCCGATCGCGGCAAGTTCGGGCAGAACGGCGGAAACCGGGCCCTGCGAATTGAGGCTGATGTCCATCGTTCCGGTGCGCATTGCGGACACCATCGTCGGGTCGTCACCGAGTTGCGCGGCGCCTGCGACTTGTACCGTGATGCGGCCCTTGCTCTTTTCCTTGACGATGTCGGCGAACTTCAGCGCGGCTTCGGCTTTCGGGTTGCCGGGCGCGGCGTTGTGGCCGAGCGTGAGCTTCATCGGCGTTTGCGAGAGCGCCGGCGGCGCGATGCCAAACGCGCTGACGGCGAGCGCGACGGCGAGCCATTGGAACCGTGTCTTCATGTTTACTGTCTCCTGATTTGATGGAAATTCGGATACGACAGAACAACGACCTTGATCCTGCATTACGGCCTGGCATTTACCACTCTTCAAAAAACTCGTGCGACTCTCTGCGCTTCTTTACAGCCTCCACCTCCCGGTTTGATGTCTTCTTGCGCCGCCGCACTGCCGCAGCGTCCGCGTGAACGAGATCCTCGCTTTCAATATCAGTGCGCATGGGAAATCAGTTTGCGCCGCGTGTCAACGTTGTACGCGCCTCACCAGTTCAGGATCACCTTGCCGCTTTGCCCCGACAACATCGCGGCAAAGCCCTGTGCAAAATCGTCGACCGGAAAATGGTGCGTGATCACCGGGCTGATGTCGAGGCCGGACTGGAGCAGGGCGACCATCTTGTACCAGGTCTCGAACATCTCGCGACCGTAGATGCCCTTGATCTCGAGCCCCTTGAAAATTACCTGGTTCCAGTCGATCGCCGTATCGGGAGGCGGAATGCCGAGCAGCGCGACCTTGCCGCCATCCTGCATGATCTTGAGCATGGTCTGAAACGCCTGCGGGTTGCCCGACATTTCGAGGCCGATGTCGAAGCCCTCGGTCATGCCGAGTTCGCCCATGACTTTCGCCGTGTCCTCGCGCGTCACATTCACTGCCCGCGTCGCGCCAAGCCTGCGCGCCAGTTCGAGGCGGTAATCATTGATGTCGGTGATCACGACGTGGCGCGCGCCGACGTGTTTGGCGACGGCAACGGCCATGATCCCGATCGGACCCGCGCCGGTGATAAGGACGTCTTCGCCGACCATGTTGAACGAGAGCGCGGTATGCACGGCGTTGCCGAAGGGGTCGAAAATTGCCGCGAGGTCGTCGGAGATGCCGTCCGGGATGGGGAAGGCGTTGAATGCCGGGAGCGCGAGGTATTCGGCAAAAGCGCCGGGACGGTTCACGCCGACGCCCGTCGTGTTGCGGCAAAGGTGCCGGCGGCCGGCGCGGCAGTTGCGGCAATGACCGCAGGTGATGTGGCCTTCGCCCGAGACGCGGTCGCCGATCTTGAAGCCCTGCACCTCGGAACCGACACCGACGATCGTGCCGACGTACTCGTGGCCGACGTGCATCGGAACCGGAATGGTTTTTTGCGCCCACTCATCCCATTTCCAGATATGGATGTCGGTACCGCAAATCGCCGTCTTGCGGATTTTGATGAGAACGTCGTTGTGGCCGACGGCGGGCTCGGCGACCTCGGTCATCGTCAGGCCCGGCGCGGCGGCGAGCTTCGACAGGGCTTTCATTCGGGAACTCCTCGTGCTTGGCGAACGCCGGTTGCGAAGTTGCGATCGTACAGGGGTCGCCGCGCAAATCATAGGCGTGCGCGCCGGCGGCTCTTGGGAACAGGGATTGCTCGTCTGGAGCGTCGCGAAGTGGGCGATCCGGCAGTCGTTGGCAGGCTTCACCGGGGTCGTGCCGGCGCGCGACAGGCAACACGCTGAAAGGAAGAGCGATGGCAACGAGCGGCTACAGGGCGAAGCGAAGGCTCTACGCCGCCCCCGGCGGCGAGCGGGACGCCGCGCGCGGATGGGACAGCGAGACGAGCTATGGCGACGACAAGGGCGTCGGCCATGAGTGGGCTCACCATGGCTACCAGGTCGAAATCAGCGAAGCGGACGAACTCGACGCCGACTACCGGCAATGGCGAAACGAAGAGATGGCCAGGCTCGACGAGCGCTATCGCCGTTGGAAACTCAATCGTTCGCGATCTTTCTCGCCGAAGTTCGACGCCTGGCGGGAGCGACGTGCCAAGGCGCGCGCCGCAGCCGCGGGCGAGCTTTCTTCAACCGGCGAAAAGGCTGGTGACGCCTGAGGCGAGGCAAGTCCTTTGCGGGGGCTGAGCGCCTGGCCGGGCAGCTTGTCGTTGCGGCAAATATTACAAGGCCATCGCGCGCACCCCCACCGACCCGCGGGCTTTGCGCGCACGTCGCTTGCTCAGTGCGATCACGGCCGCGTCCGCGGTTGTTCATTACCTCATAGACCAAGGAGAGAATCATGCCTTCCAGCCGTACCAGCACGCACAGCAATACGCGCAATTCGAGCCGCAGCAGCGGCGGCTCGAAAGCGCAGAAGGAAATCATCGATCTGCTCAAGGAAGACCACAAGCGCGCCAAGAAAGCATTTCGCGACTTCGAGAAACTCGACCCGGACGAGGATCCGGAGCGCTGTCAGGAACTCGTCGAGCAAACCTGCGCCGAACTCGAATTGCACGCGACGCTCGAAGAGGAACTCTTCTATCCGGCGGCTCGCGAAGCGCTCGACGAAGCCGATCTCATCGACGAGGCCGAAGTCGAGCATATGACGGTGAAACGCTTGATCGCCGACTTGAAGGCGATGACGCCGGAAGACGAAAAGTACAGTGCCACTTTCAAGGTGCTTGGCGAATACGTGAACCACCACGTCGGCGAAGAAGAGGGTGAGATTTTCCCGAAGATCGCGAAAGCCGAAATCGACTGGGAGGATCTCCAGCAACAGCTGACGCAGCGTCGCCAGGAACTCTCGGGCGGCGACGAAGCGATGGAAGAAGAGGAAGAGACAGAAGAAGGCGAAAGCAGCGGCGGCAAGGGCGCGCGCGCTGGCGGCGGCAAGCGCGCTGGCGGCTAGGCGCAATTTCTGCGCGATGTCTTGCCGGCCGGAGCCCTGACCGGCAAGCAGAAGGCCAATCCTTGCGATTGGCCTTCTGCGCAGCCTGCGCGCTGGCTTGACGGCCGCTGCCGCGTCGGCTACAAATGCATCCTTCCTGATCTGCACTTGCTCATTCCGTCCGGGAACCATTTTTGCGTCGGGGCAATCGTAGCAGTTCGCCCGGCTTTCAGAGGAGTCGCCTGGCGGCCTTAAAAATGCAAGGGGGTGCCACCATGATGACTCACGTCGAAGACAATTCCGATCCGTACCAGACCGAGCAGACCTCGCGAGCTTTCCTCGGCAAGGCCGCGAAGTACCGGTCAATGCTCGAGAGCGCCAGGGCTGCCGAGGCAGCGCGCGCAAAGGACGGTGACGACAAGGCGGGTGATACGACCGCTGAAGACGACTTCAAAGACATCAGCCTGATTTAGGCCCCCGCTGCGGTCGACTGTTCTTCCAGCGAGGCGCGGTCCGAATTGCGCTGGTGGGTGGCAATGTAGATGCCGCTGCCGACCAGAATGGCCATCCCGACCAGCGACCAGGTGTCCGGAAAATCGCCGAAGGCGATGTATCCGATGATCGCCACCCAGATCAGCTGCGAGTAGCTGTACGGCGCAAGCCGCGAAGCCGGGGCATAGTTGTATGCCTTGATCAAGACCAGATGCCCGAGGCCGCCGAGCATGCCCATGACGACGAACATCAGCGCGTGCACGCCGCTCTGCGGGGTGACCCAGACGAAGGGCACGACCAGCGAGAGCAGGACGGTACCGATCAGTCCCGCGTAGAAAATCGAAGTGTAGGGGCTTTCAAGTCCGGCGAGGCGTCTCGTCTGGATCTGGTAGAAGGCAAAGCCCAAAGCGTTGGCCATCGGCAGGAACACCGCCCAGTTGAAGACGCTGCTGCCGGGACGGATGATCACGAGGACGCCGACGAATCCGCAAACGACGGCGAGCCAGCGCGCGAGTTCGACTTTTTCCTTGAGAAAGACGACCGAGATGACGGTCACGAAGAGCGGCGCCAGGAAGGCAATCGCGCTCGTTTCGGCAAGCGGCATGTAGTGCAGGCCGCTGACGAAAAGAATCGAACACAGCGCGAGCAGCAGGCCGCGAACGATTTGCGCACCGGGGCGCTGGGTCTTTACCAGCGACAGCTGACCGCGCACGCCGATGACGACGATCACGAGCGCCAGATGAAAAGTGAAGCGCGCCCAGACGACGAGGGTAATCGGATAGGAACGCGTCAGGTATTTCGAGAAAAAATCGAGGAGCGAGAAAATCGCGACCGCGCCCATCGCCAGCAGGATGCCGCGAAAGACCTGGGGATGACTGGCCGTCGGAACAGGAATTGCGGGCGTTGCGGGACCTTGCTGGGGTGCAGGGGGCATGGCGGTTGGCCGAGTATGTCTTTGGTATTGTGGTTGCGGCGAGACGCCGCGAGAAGGGCTAAGAGCCTACCACATTCGCGCCGCGGCTGCTGTGGCCGGGGCAGGGCATAGGGTGCAATAGCGAAGCGTATTGCACCGGTCTGTGCATAGCGAAGCGTATTGCACCGGTCTGTGCAGAGCGAAGCGTATCGCACCGCTAAAGCTTCAGTTTTTCGCCGGTTGCCACGCCAGCGCCGCTAATGCGATCACGGAGAAGACGGCGCCCGCATAAAAGGTGAGCGAGGCGCCGAGGCGGTCCCAAAGGGCGCCGGCGGTGACGCTCGCGAGCAGCATGGCGATGCCGCTGACGAGATTGAAGAAGCCGTAGGCCGTGCCGCGCAGGTCGGCGGGTGCGGTGTCGGCGACCATCGTCGCGAGCAGGCCTTGCGTGATCCCCATGTGGGCGCCCCAGAGCGCAACGCCGACCAGCACAAGGCGCCAGTTGTCGCTGACCGCGAGCGCGAGATCCGCGGCGATGAGCACGCAAAGTCCCAGCGCCAGCAGCTTGCGGTGGCTCATGCGGTCGGAGAGCTTGCCGAAGGGGTAGGCCGAGAGCGCGTAGATCAGGTTCATCGCGACCATGACGAGGGGTACGAGTGCGATCGGCACTCCCGCCTGCTCGGCGCGCAAGACCAGGAAGGCCTCGCTGAACCGCGCCAGCGCAAAAACCGCGCCGACGCCGACGACCCACCAATACGCGTGGCCAAGCCGGCGCAGGTTCTCGCGGCGAAGCGGATTGGCACGTTTCGGCGCGAGCGCGTGTTCCGGCTCGCGCAAGCCGAAGCAGAGCAGCGCGACCGCCATCAGGGCGGGAATCACCGCCAGCCAGAACACCAGCCGGAAATCGTTCGCCGAGCTCAGCATCAGGACGACCGCGAGCAAGGGCCCGAGGAAAGCGCCGACGGTATCGAGCGACTGGCGCAGGCCGAAGGCGGCGCCGCGCAGCTCCGCCGGGGCAATATCGGCGATGAGCGCATCGCGCGGAGCGCCCCGCACGCCTTTGCCGACGCGATCGAGGAGCCGCGCCGTGAGCAGCACGCTGATGCCGGGCGCCATGGCAAAGAGCGGCTTGGTGAGCGCACTCAAGCCGTAACCGAAGAGCGCAAGCCCTTTGCGTTTGCCGAGGTAGTCGCTCAGCGTTCCGGAAAAAACCTTGACGATCAAGGCGGTGGCCTCGGCCAGGCCTTCGACGACGCCCACCGCCATGGCGCTTGCGCCCAGTGTCGTCACCATGAAGAGCGGCAGCAGGCTATGGATCATCTCGGAAGAGACGTCCATCAAGAGGCTGACGAAGCCGAGCACCCACACCCCGGCGGGAATGCCTTTGCGCGAGACGTCGCTGCCTGCTGTTTTCATCGCCTGCCCCATTTTTTGCGCCAATGTAGCTTATTTCAGCTCGTCCGCCGCGCTGCCGCTTCTCGAACTGCTGTAGTGGGAAGGCGGATTGCTGGTCGCCGATGCTCCCTGCAAATTGCGCGCGCATGCGTGCTAAGCTCGGCGTCACCGCCGGTGCTCAATGCCTGGCGCGATGCCGGGAAACGGCGTCACCTGACTTGCGAAAGATTCCTGCCTGTGGATAGACGCGTTTTCGAAGAGCCGAAGATCGACTGCCACATGCACGTCTTCGATCCGGCCCGCTTCCCGTACGGGGGCGACACGCATTACGCGCCGACCGGGCAGGAGATCGGCACGGCGGCGCAGCTCGATCATTTGCTCGCCGCTTATGGCACGCGCCACGCGCTTCTCGTCGCGCCCAACTCGGGCTACGCGTTCGACAACGCCTGCCTGCTCGACACGATCGCTCGCGGTCGCGGGCGTTACAAGGGCGTGGCGCTCGTGCGCAACGATACGACCATCGCCGAGCTCGCAGAGCTCAAAGCCCTGGACATCGTCGGCGTCGCCTGGAACGTCACGCACTTCGGCGTCGATTATTACCGGGGCGCGGGACGCTTGCTCGAGGCGCTGCGCATGCTCGACATGCTGGTCGACGTCCAGGTCGAGGACGATCAGCTGCTCGCCATGCTGCCGCTCCTCATGGACTCCGGCGTGCGCATCGTCGTCGACCATTGCGGGCGTCCCGACGTCGCCGCGGGCCTGGGGCAGCCAGGCTTCCGCGCGCTACTTGAACTCGGCGCCGGCGGCCAGGCTTTCATCAAGCTCTCGGGGCTCGTGAAGTTCTCGCGCCAGATCGCGCCGCACGAGGATGCCTGGCCCTTCGTCACGGCGCTGGTCGAGGCTTTTACGCTCGAGCGCTGTCTGTGGGCATCGGACTGGCCGCACCTGCGCGCGCCTTCGCGGGTCGACTACGGCGTCCTCCTCGCTCTGCTGGCAACGCTGTTTCCGGACCCGGGCGAGCGGCGCCGCCTCGTCTGGGAGACGCCGCGCCAGCTCTTTGGCTTCGCGCCCTGACGAAAGCCTGCGTTCGCCGCAGCGATCAGCCGCCGTCAGACCCCGGCTATTCTGGCTTCGATGTCGTCCGCGGAAACGTGGCGCACGTTCAGCCCCTTCGCCATATAGACGACGCACTCGGCAATGTTGGTCGAGTGGTCGCCGACCCGATCGAGCGCCTTGGCGATGCTCATGATGTCGAGCGAACGCGAAATCGAGCGCGGGTCTTCCATCATGTAGGTGATGAGCTGCCGGGCGATCGACTGGTATTCGGCGTTGACGAGTTTCTCGAGGTGCACGGCTTCGGTGGCAAGGCTCAAGTCCACCCGCGCAAAGGCATCGAGCGAGAGCCGCAGCATCTTCAGCGCGATTTCCGCCATGTGGCTAAGTTCGATCGTCGGGCCCCTGACGTCGACCTGCTTCGCGATCGAAATCCCGAGGCGGGCGATTTTGCGCGCCTTGTCGCCAATGCGTTCAAGGTCGGCGATGGCTTTGAGCACCGAGACGATCATGCGCAAATCGCTCGCCGTCGGC
>CAZALA010000075.1:0-17586 GCA_964485725.1 uncultured Propionivibrio sp.
ATCGCCATCCACATGTTCGTCTTCTACTTCGGCATCATGGCCGACGTGACGCCGCCCGTGGGGCTTGCCGCTTATGCGGCGGCGGGGATAGCGAAATGCGATCCGATGCTCACCGGTTTTACGGCTTTCTGGTACAGCATCCGCACGAGCGTGCTGCCCTTCATGTTCATCTACAACACGCAACTGCTCCTGATCGACATCGGCAGCATCCCGCAACTGCTGCTCGTCATCGTCACGGCGGTCGCCGCCAGCCTGATCTTCGTCGCTGCCTCGCAGAACTGGTTCATCACGAAGAGCCGCTGGTACGAGAGCGTGATCCTGCTCCTGGTCGCTTTCAGCCTCTTCCGTCCGAACTTCTGGATGGACATGATTTATCCGCCGTACAACACGATCGCGCCGACCGAGCTCATGCAGGTGATCGAAAAATCGCCCGCCAACGAGCAATTGCGCGTCTGGATAGAGGGCGAGGACATCAACGGCAAGCTCACCAAGAAAGGCATGCTGCTGCCGCTCAGCGAAGAGGGTCCTGCGGCGCAGCGGCTCGAGCGCTTCGGCTTGCGGCTGATGCCGATGGGCGGCGAGATCAACGTCGTCTCGGTCAAATTCCGCAGCAAGGCGGAAAAAGCCGGATTCCAGCAGGGGCAGAAGATCATCGCGCTGGAAGTCGAAACCACGCGTCCGTCGCCCGACTGGATCCTGATCCCGACGCTTTGCGTGCTTGGCCTGATCGTCTTTCTGCAGCGCCGTCGCCTCGTCGCCGAGCCGGCGCCAGCGCCGGTCTAGCGCGCCGTCGCGCCCGGAAACGCTGCCTGCGGGCAGCGTTTTTTTATGGCGCGGACACCTGGCGCCTGGCCAAAGAGCTTGCCGGCGCCGCGCCAATGACTTTACGATGTCGGCCCGGGGAGCGAGAGAAGAATGGCAACATCCGAAAATCCGTTCATCGCGATGGATCAGCTGAGGATCGGGCTGCACGTGCAGCTCGATCTCAAATGGTTCGAGCATCCCTTCGCTTTCAACAAGTTCGTGATCAGGAGCGAAGAGCAGATCAGGCTCATCCGCAGCCTCGGGCTCGCCAAGGTCCGCTACGATCCGGCGCGCAGCGAGGTGAAGCCGCCGCCGGCGGCGGTGCGCGGCGACGAAGCGCCGGCTGCGCGTCTGCCGAGCCAGCATCCGGGACTTGCCGCCAAGCGCGCGCTGATCGAGACGATCAAGCTGCAGCGCGCCAGCGCGGCGCGCATCGAGAGCGCTTTCGTCGATACGGCAAGGACGATCCGCGCCGTCGAGAAAAATCTGCTCGTCAATCCCGCCGCCACGGTACTCCAGGCGGGTGAGCTCGTCGCGCAGATCGCCGACTCGATCCTCGGCGCGCCGGAGCTTGCGCTGCACGTGATGGGCGACAGGATCGGCGGCGAGGAGCTCTATTTCCACGCGCTCAACGTCACGACGCTCTCGCTGATGGTCGCTCGCGATCTCAAGCTGCCGCCCGAGCTCGTTCGCCTGCTCGGCATGGGCGCGCTCTTCCACGACGTCGGCTGCCGCGAGATTCCGGCGCAGCTCCTGACCAAGAGCGAAGCGCTGACGCCGGTCGAACGCCTCTATTACGAGCAGCACTGCGAATACGGCATGAAGATCGGCAAGGAGCTCGCCTTCGCGCCAGTGACGCTTTCGATCATCGGCGAACACCATGAGCACTTCGACGGCAGCGGCTACCCGAACAAGCTCAAGGGCGAGGCGATCAACCTGCTCGCGCGCATCGTCGCCATCGCCAATCATTACGACGAGCTGTGCAACCCGCGCAGCCTTGCCGATGCGCTGACGCCGCACGAAAGCCTGTCGATGATGTTCGCGAAGCAGCGTGCCAAATTCGATCCCAAGCTGCTGCAGGTCTTCGTGCGCTGCCTCGGCGTTTATCCGCCGGGAACGATCGTTCAGCTCTCCAATGGCGTCATCGGCATGGTGGCGACGATCAATACGGCGCGGCCGATGAAGCCGATGCTTGTCGTCTATGACGCAGACATTCCGCGAGAGGAGGCCATTCTTGTCGACATGCAGAGCGAGGGTGACGTCAATATCGTCAAGGCGATCCGGCCGGCGCAACTGCCGCGCGAGATTTACGCCTACCTCAGCCCGCGCCAGCAGGTGAGCTACTACTTCGACACCGGCGGCCTTGCCAAGGACGCGGGCAAGACATGAAGCGTCTCGAGCGCCTCCTGCTCGACCACGCCGAACAGATGATCCTGCTCGTCGACCCGGACAGCCTGCGCATCGTCTTTGCCAACGCGGTCGCCGCGCACACTCTGGGCTATCGCGAAGACGAGCTGACCGAAAAAATAATTCTCGACGTCGAGTGTTCGCTGCAGGACGTTTTCTACTGGGAAGAGGTTCGCGCCGGGCACGACGCGCACATCGACGCGCAGGAATGCCTCTATCTTTGCGCCGACGGGTCGATGCGCACGGCGGTGAAGTCGATCAGGTCGATTGCCGACGCCGGTCGGCGCTACCTCCTCGTGCAGGCGCGCGAGCTTGCTCACGAAGCGGGCATCGCCGACGACCTCGCACAGGCGACCTCGCAACTGCGCGCGACGCTCGAATCGACGGGCAACGGCATCCTCGTCATCGACTGGCAGGGCCGCATCGCCAACATGAACCGCATCTTCAGCGCGATGTGGCAGCTTCCCGAGGATCTTTTGCTGCGCCAGGACGACGCGGCGGTTCTTGCCTATCTCGTCGCGCAGCTCGAAGACGGCGAGCTCGCCCAGCGCCGTCTTTCCGAAATCGCCGGCGAGCTTGCCACCGAGGATCTCTTCAGGCTCAAGGACGGCCGCGTCTTTGCGTGCAAATCGCTGCCGCAGTACTGCGAGGAAAGAATCATCGGCCGCGTCTTCGGCTTCAGCGATATCAGCGAACGCATCCGCATCGAAAACGACCTCATCGCCGCGCGCGAGCGCGCCGAACTTGCCAACAGCGCGAAAGCCGCTTTCCTCGCGATGATGTCGCACGAAATCCGCACGCCGATCAACGGCATCACCGGCATGACGACGCTGCTTCTCGACACGGCGCTCGACGGCGAGCAGCGCCGCTATCTCGAGATCATCCGATCGAGCTCGCAAGCGCTGCTTGGCATCATCAACGACGTTCTCGACTTTTCCAAGATCGAGGCGAGGAAGCTTGAACTCGAGCAGATCGATTTCAACCTGCGCACGCTGCTCGAAGAGGTCGGCGATCTGCACGCCCTGCGCGCCGCCGCGGCCGGCCTCGATTTCGCCTGGTACCTCGACCCGGCGGTGCCGGCGTGGCTTTGCGGCGACCCCGGGCGGATCCGCCAGATTCTCACCAACCTCCTCGGCAATGCGGTCAAGTTCACGCCGTCCGGAACGGTCTCGCTGCAGGTGTCGCTGGCATCGGCGCCGGCGGCGGTTGCCACCGACGACGAGCGCATCGTCGTTGCGATCGAGGTCGAGGACAGCGGCGTCGGCATCGCCGCGGAGAGCCTCACCAAGATCTTCGCGCCCTTCGAGCAGGCCGACTCGTCGACGACGCGAAAGTACGGCGGCACCGGGCTCGGGCTTGCGATCACGCGCGAACTCATCGAAGGCATGGGCGGCGCCATCAGCGTTACGAGCGAGCCCAATGGCGAGCGCTGGCGGACGGTCTTCAGCGCCAGCATCAGGCTCGACAAGGCGAGCGCGGCCGAAGCTGCCGAGGCGGACCCCGAAGGCGACGCGCGCAGGGGTCTCGGCGCTGCGCCAAAGCGCGCGCTCGTCGTCGAGGCGAACGCGATCGCGCGCAGGCACCTGATTTCGCAGCTTGCGCTCCTCGGAATCGGGGCGAGCGGCAGCGCCGGCGGCAGCGAGACCGACGCGGCTCTGCGCGAGCTTGCCGAGACGAAGGAAGGCGAAGCGCCTTTCGACCTCGTTTTCGTCGCTGGCAAGCTGCCGGCGGCGGCAGGCGAGGCAGACGCAGCTTTCAGCCCGGTGCTGTCCGCGCTCGCCGCCAGCGCCAGGACGCCGATCGTCGCCTGTCTGCCCGCGGGCTATCGCGGCGATATCGCGGCGCTGCGCGGCGAAGGTTTTGCCGCGCTGATGTACAAACCGGTCAAGCTCGCAGACCTTAAGCAATGCCTGCGCGAGCTAGGCGCTGGCGCGCCCGCGGCGGCCAGCGCCGTGGCGCCGTCGGCGCCCGGGCCAGCAAAGGCCGCGCGCCTCCTCGTCGTCGAGGACAACTCGGTCAACCTGATCGTCATTCAGGGGGTCCTCGCCAAGCTCGGCTATCAGGCAATCGACAAGGCGCGCGACGGCGTGCAAGCGCTCGAGGCGGCGACGAGCAGGGCTTATGACCTCATCCTGATGGACTGCCAGATGCCGCGCATGGACGGTTACGAGGCGACGCGACGCTTGCGCGAACTCGGCCTGGCGCTGCCGATCATCGCGATGACCGCGCACACCTTGAGCGGCGACCGCGAAAAATGCCTCGACGCCGGAATGAACGATTACCTCAGCAAGCCGATCAGCGTCGCGCAGCTCGCCGCCTGCCTCGACGAATGGTTGGGGCGTACACCGCAATAAGGGCCGCGTATTGCACCGATGGTGCCATTGACCTGCACGAAGCACCCGGCTACATTACTGACCAGTCAGTCATTATCTGGATCGTCCATGCCCCTGTCCGCGCAGACCCAAACCCAGCCGCTTTCGCCGGCGCCCTCGTCGCGTCGTCGGCGCAAGGAAGCGCGGCCCTCCGAGCTCACCGCCGCGGCGCTCGAGCTTTTCGTTGAAAAGGGCTTCGCCGCCACTCGCCTCGAGGACGTCGCGGCGCGCGCCGGCGTCTCCAAGGGCACGCTTTACCTGTATTTCGACAGCAAGGAAGCGCTGTTCAGGGCGGTCGTCGAGGAAGGCATCATCCCGCTCCTCGCCGCCGCCGAAATCGAGATGGCCGCTTACGAAGGCGGCGCGGCCGAGCTCCTGCGCCGCCTGCTCTTCGGCTGGTGGGAGCAGATCGGCTGCACGCGCCTTGCCGGCCTGCCCAAGCTCGTCATCTCGGAAGCGCACAATTTTCCCGAGGTCGCCCGCTACTACCACGACAATGTCATCGTTCGCGGTCGCGCGCTGGTGCGCAGCGTGCTCGATCGCGGCATCGCGCGCGGCGAGTTTCGCGGACTCCAGGTCGAAACGGCAATCGACGTCATCATGGCGCCGCTGCTCATGCTCGGCATCTGGCAATCCTCGCTCGATTTCTGCGGCCGCTCGATCGACCCCGCGGTCTATCTGCAAACGCACTTCGAGCTCCTGATCCAGGGGCTCTCGCAGCGCGGCGAAGCCTCATGAAGACGCATCGCCTGCCGCTCGCCGCTGCCGCTGTTTTCGCCGCGGCCCTGGTGCTGGTCGGCTGCGCTCGCCAGGAAGCGCCGCCAGCGCGCGAGCGCCCGGTGCTGACCGGCGTTATTGGTGGCAGCAGTGGCAGCGGCGACAGCGGCGACGATCGGGCCTTGAGCTACGCCGGCGAGGTCCGTTCACGCTACGAGACCGCGCTCGCTTTCCGCATTCCCGGCAAGGTCACCGCCCGCCTCGTCGACGCCGGCGCGCGCGTCAAGCCCGGCGACGTCCTTGCCCGGCTCGATCCATCCGACACGGCGCTCTCGCTTGCCGCGGCCAAGGCGCAACTCGAACTGGCCGACGCCGATGCGCGGCGCTTCCGCGAACTGCGCGCGAAGAATTTCGTCAGCCAGTCGGCGCTCGACGCCAAGGAAACGACGCTCAAGGCCGCACAGGCGCAAGCCGATATCGCGCGCAACCAGAGCGCCTACACGACGCTGCGCGCCGAAGAAGCGGCGGTGGTTGCCGCGGTCGCGGTCGAGGTCGGCCAGGTCGTCGCCGCCGGGCAGACGGTGTTTCGTCTGGCGCGCACCGACACGCTGGAAGTGGCGGTGGCGATCCCCGAAGCGAGCGTCGCAGCGCTGCGCGCCCGCCCGCTCGCGCCCGCCCGCGTGACCCTCTGGGCCGACGATGCGGCAAGCTACGCGGGACATTTGCGCGAGCTGTCGCCGATCGCCGATGCGCTGACGCGGACCTACGCGGCGCGCGTCGCGCTCGCTCGTCCGGACGCGAAAATCGCGCTCGGCATGAGCGCGACGGTGAGCTTCGAGCAAGCCGCCGTGGCAGGCGCTGCGCCGCGGCTCGCCGTGCCGCTGACGGCGGTTTTCCAGGACCACGGCCAGCCCGCGCTGTGGATCGTCGGCAGCGACGACACGATCGCGCTGCGCCCCGTCGTCATCGCCGCTTACACCGAAACGAGCGCGCTCATCGCGAGCGGCGTTCGCGGCGGCGAGCGCTACGTCGTCGCCGGCGTGCATAAGCTCTCCGCCGGCGCCAAGATCCGGCCGCAGAGCGAGGCGGCGGGGGTGCTGGCCAAGGACGGTTCGGCCGCCCCCGCGCGCATCCGATGAACCGGCTCAACCTCTCCGAGTGGGCGCTGCGTCATCGCGCGATGGTGTCGTATCTCGCCTTCGTGCTGATGGCCGCGGGCGTCTTTTCGTACTTCCATCTCGGCCGCGCCGAGGATCCCGATTTCACCTTCAAGGCGATGGTCGTGCGCACGCTGTGGCCGGGCGCGACGGCGCGCGAAGTCGAACAGCAGGTGACCGAGCGCATCGAAAAGAAGCTGCAGGAAGTGCCCTGGGTCGACGTCATCCGCTCGAACTCGAAGGCCGGCGAGTCGCTCGTTTTCGTCATCGTCAAGGATTACGCGCCGAAAAAGGAAGTGCCCGAGGCCTGGTACCAGGTGCGCAAGAAGATCGGCGACATGCGCGCGACGCTGCCCTCGACGGTGCAGGGGCCTTTCGTGAACGACGAGTTCGGCGAGACCTTCATCAACATCTTTGCCCTCACCGGCGACGGTTTCGACCTGGGCCGCCTGCGCGCCGAAGCCGACCACATCGCGCGCGAACTGCGCCGGGTCGCCGACGTCAAGAAGATCGAACTCGTCGGCGTCCAGGACGAAAAAATCTACGTCGAGATTTCGCATTCGCGGCTGGCGACGCTCGGCATCGACCCGCTCGTCATTTTCGATGCGCTGCAAAAGCAGAACGCGATGGCCGCCGCCGGCTTTTTCGAGACGGCGTCCGACCGCATCAACCTGCGCGTCTCGGGCGACTTCACTTCCGAGGACAGCGTGCGCGCAACGAGCGTGCAGGCCGGCGGCCGGCTCTTCCGGCTCGGCGACATCGCGCTCGTCAAGCGCGGCTTTACCGATCCGCCGGCGCCGCGCATGCGCGTGCATGGCGAACCCGCGATCGGCATCGCGATCGCGATGGTCAAGGGCGCCGACGTGATCAAGCTCGGCAAGCGCCTGCGCGCCGAAGCCGCGCGCCTGCAGGCGGATCTGCCGCAGGGCATCGACCTCCACGTCGTCGCCGACCAGCCCGAGATCGTCCGTCAGTCGATCGACCTCTTCATGTCCTCGCTCGCCGAGGCGATCGCCATCGTCCTTGCCGTGTCTTTCTTAAGCCTCGGCCTGCGCACCGGCACCGTCGTCGCGCTCTCGATCCCGCTTGTCCTCGCCATCACTTTCTTCTTCATGGCAGTCTTCGGCATCGACTTGCAGCGCATCTCGCTCGGTGCGCTGATCATCGCGCTCGGCCTGCTCGTCGACGACGCGATCATCGCCGTCGAAATGATGGTCGTCAAAATGGAAGAGGGCTGGGAGCGCACGCGCGCGGCGACTTTCGCCTACACCTCGACGGCTTTCCCGATGCTCACCGGGACGCTCGTCACCGCGGCCGCTTTCACGCCGGTCGGCTTTGCGCGTTCGGCGGCCGGCGAATACACCTTCTCGATCTTTGCCGTCGTCGGCATCGCGCTCGTCGTCTCGTGGATCGTCGCCGTCGTGTTCACGCCCTATTTGGGTTACAAGCTGCTCGACGCGAAAAAGCTGCGGGCGCGAGGCGCACGCCACGGCGCCGACATTTACGCCACGCGCTTCTACGCCCGCGTGCGCGAGAGCGTCGATTGGTGCGTGCGCCGGCGCTGGCTCGTCATCGCGGCGACCGTCGCGGCCTTTGCGCTTTCGCTTTTCGTGCTCACGAGCGTCGTGCAAAAGCAGTTCTTTCCCGCCTCGAGCCGGCTCGAGCTGCTCGTCGATCTCTGGCTGCCGCAGGGCGCTTCGCTGACCGCGACCGAAACGCGCGCGAAAGCGATCGAGCAGTTGCTCACTCATGACCCGCGCTTCAAGGCCTCGGTCGCCGATTTCGTGAGCTACGTCGGCAACGGCGCGCCGCGCTTCTACCTGCCGCTCGATCAGCAGCTCTTCAACGACAACTTCGCGCAGTTCGTCATTCTCACGCGCGACATCGCCGCGCGCGAGGAACTCAAGCGCCGCCTCGAGACCTATTTCGCGAGCGAGGCAAAGGCGGGCGCCGCGCCCGCGGGGAGCGCGCAAAACCCCGAAGGGGAAGCGCTCCAGGCCGGTTTTGCGAACGCCCGCGTGCGCGTCCTGCGCCTCGAGAACGGACCGCCCGTCGGTTTCCCGATCCAGTTTCGCGTCGGCGGCGAGGACCTTGCCGAACTTCGCCGCACCGCCGAAAAAGTCGCCGCCATCATGCGTGAGAATGCGCACGTCGTCGACGTCAGTCTCGACTGGAACGAAATGAGCAAGTCCGTCCGCCTCGAGATCGATCAGGAGCGCGCGCGCTCTCTCGGCGTGAGTTCGCTCGATCTGGCCAATTCGGTCAAGCTCCTGCTCGCGGGCTCTGCCATCACGCAGCTGCGCGAAGGCGACCAGCTCGTCGACGTCGTCGTGCGCGCCACCGGCAGCGAGCGCGCCCGCCTCTCGGCGATCGGCGCGCTCAACGTGCGCACGGCAAGCGGCAGCTACGTGCCGCTCGCGCAAATTGCCAAGATTCACTACGAGCTAGAGGCCGGCCTGATCAGCCGGCGCAACCGCCTGCCGACGATCACGGTGCGCGCCGACATCCGCGACCAGGTGCAGGCGCCCGTCGTCGCGGCGCAGATCGATCCCAGGCTCGACGCCTTGCGCGCGAGCCTGCCGCCGGGTTTTCGCATCGAGCTTGGCGGAACGCCCGAGGAGTCGGCGAAAGCCGAGGCCTCGATCAAGGCGGTGATGCCGATCATGCTGCTGCTGATCGTGACGCTCCTGATGGTGCAGCTGCAGGACATCGGCCGCACCTTTCTCGTCCTGCTGACGGCGCCGCTCGGCCTGATCGGCGTCGCGCTTGCGCTCTTCGCCTTTCAGATGCCCTTCGGTTTTGTCGCGAATCTCGGCGTCATCGCGCTCTCGGGAATGATCATGCGCAATTCGGTAATCCTCGTCGACCAGATCGAACAGGACCAGAAAGCCGGCAAGGGGCTGCGCGAAGCGATCGTCGGCTCGACCGTGCGCCGCTTCCGCCCGATCATGCTCACCGCGGCGGCGGCGATCCTCGCGATGATCCCGCTCACGCGCAGCGTTTTCTGGGGGCCGATGGCCGTTGCCATCATGGGCGGGCTGATCGTCGCGACGCTGCTCACGGTCTTTTTCCTGCCGGCGCTGTACGCGGCCTGGTATCGGGTCAAGGTATAATCGCGCGTTCGGGGTGGTGAACAGCAATTTTCAAAATTAGCGGCAGGAAATGACATGGCGATGAATATCGAAAAGGCACGCTTCAACATGATCGAGCAGCAGATCCGTCCCTGGGAGGTTCTCGACCCGGGCGTCCTGGCGCTGCTCGCGGTCGTCAAGCGCGAGGACTTCGTTCCCGAAAACCTCAAGGACCTCGCTTTCGCCGACGTCGAGCTGCCGCTTTCGGCAAGAAAGATCCCTGGCCAAGTGATGCTGGCGCCCAAGCTCGAAGCGCGCATGCTGCAGGAACTCGCGCTTAGGAATACCGACAAGGTGCTCGAGATCGGTACCGGCAGCGGCTATATGGCCGCGCTCCTCGCCGCCAAGGCCGAGTTCGTGCTGAGCGTCGAGATCGACGCCGAACTTGCCGCGCAGGCGCAGGCGAATCTTGCGCGCGCCGGCGTCGTCAATGTCGGCGTCGAGGTCGGCGACGGCTCGCAAGGCTGGCCGGCCGAGGCGCCTTATGACGTCATCGTCGTCTCGGGATCCTTGCCGCTGCTGCCGGATGCGCTCAAGCGCCAGCTCAAGCTCGGTGGCCGGCTGATCGCCATCGTCGGCGAGGAGCCGGCGATGCACCTGCAGCTCGTGACGCGCAGCGACGAGCTCGCTTTCAGCACGGTGAATATTCTTGAAACCGTCGTGGCGCCGCTCAGGAACGCCGAGCAGCGCGACAAATTCGTTTTCTAGGCGGCAGTGCACAGCGAGGGGGGAGCGCCATGCGTCTGAAACACCGGGCAAGCCGTATTCTCGCACCCTCCGCGCTGCTGGGAGCGTTGCTCTGCGTCGGTGTGGCGCCCGCTGGCGCCGCGAACATCGTTCAGCTCTATCAGGACGCGCTCGCCAACGACGCGCAGTATGCCGCGGCGCGCGCCGCCGTCGAGGCCGGCCGCGAGAAGCTGCCCCAAGGCCTGTCCGGCCTCCTGCCGGTGATCGGCGCGAGCGGCAACTCGGTCTGGAACGACAACAAATACAACGCCAGCAACCTGCCCGATGAAGTCAATCGCAGTTACAACAGCTACGGCTACAACCTGACGCTGTCGCAGCCGATTTTCCGCTGGCAGAACTACGTCGTCTACGGCCAGGCCAAGCTGCAGGTCGTGCAGGCCGAAGCCAATTTCGCGCAGGCGCTGCAGGAGCTCATCATCCGCGTCGCGCAAGCCTACTTCGACGTCCTTTTTGCGCAGGAAAACCTCGCCGCGGTGCGCGCCAACAAACAGGCGATCTCGCAGCAGCTCGAGCAGGCGAAAAAGAACTTCGAAGTCGGCACCGCGACGATCACCGATTCGCAGGAAGCGCAGTCGCGCTACGATCTTGCCAACGCGCAGGAAATCGCCGCGCAGAACGACCTTGACGTCAAGCGTTACGCGCTGCGCCTGATCATCGGCCGCGACGTCGGCGAACTCAATCGCCTGAAGCGTCAGGCCGTCCTCGTTCCGCCGCAGCCCGCCAACATGCAGCGCTGGGTCGAGGCCGCCGAAAAGGACAGCCCGGTCGTGCAGTCGCAGCAAGCCGCCGCCGAGGTCGCCGCCAAGGAAGTCGAACGCCAGCGCGCCGGGCATTATCCGACCGTCGATGCCGTCGCCAACTACGGCAAGAACAATTCGGCCTTGAGCTTCCTCGGCAACGACAGCCTCGATACGACGGCGCGCAATATCGGCGTGCAGGTCAATATCCCGATCTTCCAGGGCGGTCTCGTCAATTCGCGGACGCGCGAAGCCGACGCCAACCGCCGCGCCGCCGAAGCATCGCTCGAAGGCGCCCGGCGCAACGCCGCGCTCGGCGCGCAGCAATCCTTCCTCGGCGTCGTCAATGGCCTCGCGCAGGTGCGGGCGCTCGAAGCCGCGCTGGTCTCGAGCCAGAGCGCGCTGGCCTCGAACAAGCTGGGTTACGAAGTCGGCGTGCGCATCAACATCGACGTCCTCAACGCCGAGCAGCAGGTCTATGTGACGCAGAGCAATCTTGCCAAGGCCCGCTTCGACACCCTGCTCGCGCAACTGCGCCTGAAAGCCGCGGTCGGCATCTTGAGCGAAAGCGACCTCGAACAGATCAACGTTCTCTTCGAAGCGCCGTAGGCAAGACATCGGCGCATCGCCCAATAACTTGGGCTCGCACAAACTTTCTCCGCGCCCACGGCGATCTTGCAGGAGCCGAATTCCTTCGGCGATTTGCGCTTAAGGCGCCGCGATCTCCTTGACCAATGCGACTGTCCTTGCCGTCGCGCCGCGATGCGCCTGGCTGAACTCGCTTGCCGCCACCCGCATCGCCGCGAGCGCATCCTTCTCTGTGAGCAAACGCAGCGCCTCGCTTGCCGCGCCCGCAACGTCTTCAACGCGCAAGGCCGCGCCGCAAGCGATCGCATCGTCGGTCGCCTGCGCGAAATTGTAGGTGTGCGGGCCGACGATCACCGGGCAGCCGCAGGCCGCCGCCTCGATCAGGTTCTGCCCGCCGAAAGGCAGCAGCGTGCCGCCGATCAGCGCGAGGTCGGCGAGCGCGAAATACGCGGGCATTTCGCCCATGCTGTCGCCGAGCCAGACCTGCGTTTCGGGGCCGGGCAAGCGGCCTTCGCTGCGCCGGCAGAGCGCCAGCTTCTTCTCGGCGACGAGCGCGGCGACTTCGGCAAAGCGCTGCGGATGACGCGGCACGAGGAGCAACAGGAGCTCAGGGCGGCTTTTCGCGAGTGCCGCGAAGGCGTCGAGAATCAGGGTCTCTTCGCCTTCACGCGTGCTCGCCGCCAGCCACACCGGGCGTGCGCCCAACGCTTCGCGCCACTGCCCGCCGAGCGCGAGTTTTTCAGGCGCTGGCGTAACGTCGAACTTGAGATTGCCAAAGACCTTCGCCTCGCGTGCACCGATCGCGAGCAGGCGCTCTGCATCGGCGGGCGTTTGCGCGGCGACCGCGGTGAGCGCTGCGAGCGCCGGCGCGATCAGCGGCGCGAGGCGCAGATAGCCTTGCTGCGAGCGCGCCGAGAGCCGCGCATTGACGAGAACGACCGGCACATTCTTTCGTTCGGCGCTGGCGATGAGATTGGGCCACAGCTCGGTCTCCATCAGGATGCCGATGCGCGGCTGGAAGTGCGCAAGAAAACGCGCGCAGGCGTCGGGCAGGTCGTAGGGCAGGTAGGCCTGCGACAAGCGCTCACCGTACTTCGCGATGAGTTCGCCGCCGGTCGCGCGCCCGGTCGGCGTCATGTGCGTGATGAGCAGGTGGTGATCGGGATACTCGGCGAGCAGGGCCTTGATCAGCGGTTCGGCGGCGCGCGTCTCGCCCACCGACACCGCGTGCAGCCAGATGAGCGGGGCGGGGGCGCTCGTGTCATGAAAACCGTAGCGCTCGCCGACGTGGCGCAGGTATTCGGGCTGCTTGCGCGCGCGCGCGAGAAGGCGCAGCCAGACGAGCGGCTGCGCGACGTAGAAAGCGCACGAATAGACGAGGCGCAGCATCAAGAGATCTCCTGGCGGGCGACGGCGAGGACTTCGCTGACGGTCGGCGGCCGACCGGGCGCGCCGAGGTTGCGAGCAAAACCGCTGCCATAGACGCCGGTCAGCGTCGGGTCGCTCGCGATGTAGAGCGCGATGGTCGGCACGGCAAGCGCAGTCGCGAGGTGCACGAGCCCGGTGTCGACACCGATCGCGAGCGCCGCGCCAGCGGTGAGCGCGGCGATTTCCCTGAGCGAGAGCGGCGGGGCGACGAGCGCACCCGGCACGCGGGCGGCGATGCGCGTGGCTCGTTCGCGCTCGGCGGCGCTGCCCGCAGGCAGGAGCGCGGCAAGGCCGTGCTCGGCAAGCGCTTGCGCCAGCGTCACCCAGTTTTCTTCGTCCCACAACTTGTCGGCGCGGCTCGTCGCGGTGAACAGCACCGCGTAGCGCATCATCGGCAGCCACGGCAGGGCGAGCGAGGGCGCCTGGATGCCGTAATCGAGCGGCAGGTCGAGCGCCGTGTCAAAGGCGGCGGCGGCGAGCCAGCGATTGCGCTCGACCGCGTGCGCGTTCGGCGGGATGACGAAGGTCTCGTCGTAAAAGCGCGCCGCCAGCGCTTCGCGCGCGACTTCGGCGGCGTAGCCGTAACGGCGGCCACGCGTTTGCGAGCAGATCAATGCGCTCTTGATCAGACCCTGCGTATCGAGGATCGCATCGTAGGCATCGGCGTCGATCGCGCGCCGGAACTTGCCGACTTCGCGCCAGGTCTGCCCGGCGCACAGCGCCTTGCGCCAGCGCCGCAGCGCGACCGGAATGACCTTGCCCACCGCCGGATGCAGGCGCGGGATGTCGGCGAAAGCCTCCTCGACGCACCAATCGATTTGCGCGTCGGGGAAAGCGCGATTAAGGTCCGATGCCACCGGCAGGTTATGCACGACGTCGCCGAGCGAAGAGGTTTTGACCAATAGAATACGCATCGGCGAGTAGAATAAGCGCTGGAAGGACTGGCAGCATTATAAGAGATTGAGTGATCGGAATCGGCGCGCGCGCCTTCCCCTTCTTGCTCTCATCGTTTCGCAACGGATCCGGAAGCGACAATCATGATATTGGTCACGGGCGGGGCAGGCTTCATCGGCGCGAACTTCATTCTCGACTGGCTGCGCGAGAATGACGAACCGGTAATGAACCTCGACAAGCTGACTTACGCCGGCAATCGCGAGAATCTTGCCGAGCTTGCCGGCAATCCGGCTTACGTCTTCGTGCAGGGCGACATCGGCAACAAGGATCTCGTCGACCGCTTGCTGCACCAGCACCGGCCGCGCGCGGTGATCAACTTTGCCGCCGAGAGCCACGTCGATCGCTCGATCCACGGCCCCGGCGAATTCATCGCCACCAACATCGTCGGTACTTTCAGCCTGCTCGAGAGCGTGCGCGCGCATTACGCGGCGATTCGCGATTCCGAAAAAGCGCGCTTTCGCTTCCTGCACGTATCGACCGACGAGGTCTATGGCTCGCTCGCGAAGAGCGACCCGCCTTTCACCGAGACGCATCGCTTCGAGCCGAACAGCCCCTACTCGGCGTCGAAAGCCGCGTCCGACCATCTCGTCCGCGCCTACCATCACACCTACGGCGTGCCGGTGCTGACGACCAATTGCTCGAACAACTACGGCCCCTACCAGTTCCCGGAAAAGCTGATCCCGCTGATGATCATCAACGCGCTCGCCGGCAAGGCGTTGCCGATCTACGGCGACGGCCAGCAGATCCGCGACTGGCTCTACGTTTCCGACCACTGCGCGGCGATTCGCTGCGTGCTCGAGAACGGCCGTGTCGGCGAGACCTACAACGTCGGCGGCTGGAACGAGAAGCCGAACCTCGAAATCGTGCATGCGATCTGCGAGATCCTCGACGAGCTTTCGCCGCACGCGGGCGGCCGGCCTTACCGCGAACAGATCACCTACGTCACCGATCGCCCCGGACACGACCGGCGCTACGCGATCGACGCGAGCCGCATCGCGAATGAACTTGGCTGGCGGCCGGCCGAGACTTTTGCGAGCGGCATTCGCAAGACGGTGCGCTGGTATCTCGAGCACCCGCAGTGGGTCGCCAACGTTCAATCCGGCGCTTACCGCGACTGGGTCGAGAAGAATTACCTCGAGCGCGGCGCTTGAAAATCCTGCTCTTCGGCAAGGGCGGTCAGGTCGGCTGGGAACTCCAGCGCAGCCTCGCGCCGCTCGCTGAAATCGTCGCGCTCGACCACGACAGCGAAGGGCTCTGCGGCAGTTTTGTCGACCTCGCCGGCCTCGCCAAGACCGTGCGCCGCGTCGCGCCGCAAGTCATCGTCAATGCCGCCGCCTACACGGCCGTCGACAAGGCTGAAGCCGAGCCCGAGCTTGCGCGCACGATCAACGCCCTCGCCCCGGGCGTTCTAGCCGACGAAGCGCAGAAGCTGGGCGCCTGGCTCGTGCATTATTCGACCGATTACGTTTTCGACGGCAGCGGCGAGCAGCCCTGGCGCGAGGCCGATGCCACCGGCCCGCTCAGCGTCTATGGCAAAACCAAGCGCGAAGGCGAACTGGCGGTTGCGCGCTGCGCGAAGCACCTCATTTTCCGCACGAGCTGGGTCTACGGCGTGCACGGCGCCAACTTCATCAAGACCATGCTGCGCCTCGCAACTGAGCGCGAGGCGCTGAACGTCATCGACGACCAGATCGGCGCGCCGACCGGCGCCGAGCTGCTCGCGGATGTCACCGCGCTGACACTGCGCTCGGCCGCCAGTCACCCGGACCTTGCCGGCCTCTACCATCTTGCCGCGCGCGGCGAAACGAGTTGGCACGGCTACGCCCGATTCGTTATCGAAGCGGCACGCCGCGCCGGCCAGCCGATCCGCGTTGCTCCCGAAGCCATCGCCGCGATCCCGACGAGCGCCTATCCGACCGCCGCGCGGAGGCCGCTCAACTCGCGGCTGTCCACGGCGAAGTTGGAGAACGCATTCGGGCTCCATCTGCCGCAGTGGCAGACCGGCGTCGAACGTACGCTCGCCGAGATTCTTCTCGTGGATTGATTGAGCTGGTTTTGGCACGAGGCTGGGCGAATTGCGGTAACCGTGCAAATCAGGGAGTGATACTCCAGAATTACATGGATGACGGGGAGCTGGCCTGCTCGAGATTGGTGTTCGCACGCGAATTGGTGGCGGTCCTCGCGCAAGGCGCTGCAGAAGTATGCGTCAGCCAAATGAAAGCTGCGGTCAAGTTCGTTCTATGTCCTGACCCTGCATGGTGGTGAGGTTCGTGATGCGCTGGAAATCCGTTCTTCGAGCCGTGCTATTCGCTGCCATGGCGATCGCAAGGTCCGTGCTCGCCGCCGAGCCGCCACCGCTGCTGCTCGCCGAAGTCGATAACGGCCGAGCCGACGTCGCGCTCTACCTTGTCAGCGAAAAACTCGACGGCGTTCGCGCCTACTGGGACGGCGAGCGGCTGATCAGCCGCCAGGGCAATGCGATCAATGCGCCGGCGTGGTTCGTCGAGCGTTTCCCGCGGCGCAAACTCGACGGCGAGCTATGGATGGGGCGGCAAAGCTTCGAGCGCGTGTCGGCCGCCGTCCGCCGCCAGGCGCCGAACGACGCAGAATGGCGCGAGATCCGCTACATGGTTTTCGAACTGCCGCTGGCGCCGGGAACGTTTCGCGAGCGCGCCGCAGCGCTGCGCAGCTTGATCGCCGCAGCCGGCGTGCCCTGGCTGCAGGCGATCGAGCAATTCGAGCTGCCGAACCGCCGCGCGCTGCAGAAGAAGCTCGATGCGGTGGTCAAGGCGGGCGGCGAAGGCCTGATGCTGCATCGAAGCGATGCGCCCTACGTAAGCGGGCGCAGCGAGGCGCTGCTCAAGGTCAAACCCTGGGACGATGCCGAAGCGACGGTGATCGGGCATCTGCCGGGCAAGGGCAAATACCGGGGAATGCTCGGCGCGCTACGCGTGCGCACCGAGACCGGCGTCGAACTCAAGCTCGGCAGCGGCTTGAGCGAGCGCGACCGCCTTGATCCGCCGGCGATCGGCACGCTCGTCACGTATCGTTATCGGGGTCTCACCAGGAGCGGCGTTCCACGCTTTGCGAGTTATCATCGCGTCAGGGACATTTGAACAGGGAGGCAACAATGCAGGCCTGCAAGCGCAAAGGCATCATCCTCGCCGGCGGCTCGGGGACGCGGCTTTATCCGGCGACGCAAGTCGTTTCGAAACAGCTCTTGCCGATCTTCGACAAGCCGATGATTTACTATCCGCTCTCGACGTTGCTGCTTGCCGGCATTCGCGACATTCTCGTCATTTCGACGCCACAGGATACGCCGCGCTTCGAACAGCTCCTGGGCGACGGCAGCCAATGGGGAATCAGCCTCTCCTACGCGGTGCAGCCTTCGCCCGACGGCCTCGCGCAAGCCTTCCTGATCGGTGAAGCCTTCATCGTCGAAGATCCTTGCGCGCTCGTTCTTGGCGACAACATCTTCTACGGTCACGACTTTGCGAGCCTCGTGCAGGACTATGTGCACGCCCACGGCTGGGCCGAGGGCCGC
>CAZALA010000076.1:0-17551 GCA_964485725.1 uncultured Propionivibrio sp.
CGTATCGTCTGCGCGGAGGCTTCGGAGAGCCCGAAATGGCGCACCTTGCCGGCGCGGACGAGGTCGGCGACGGTGCCGGCGACGTCCTCGATCGGCACCGCGAGGTCGACGCGGTGCTGGTAGAAGAGGTCGATGACCTCGGTCTTCAGGCGTTTGAGCGAGGCGTCGGCGACTTTGCGAATATTCTCCGGCCGGCTGTCGAGCGCCGGAAAATTGCCGATCGAAAAACCGAACTTGGTCGCGATCACGACCTGGTCGCGCACCGGCGCGAGCGCCTCGCCGACGACTTCTTCATTGACGTAGGGGCCATAGCCTTCGGCCGTGTCGAAGAAGGTGATGCCGGCGTCGACCGCGGCACGGATCAGCGCGATCGCTTCGCCTCTTTCGGTCGGCTCGCCGTAGGAAGCACTGAGACCCATGCAGCCCAAGCCCAGCGCCGAGACTTCGAGCGACCCGAGTTTGCGTTTTTCCATTTTGAGTTCTCCCGGTGGTGAGGCGTCAGTGCCTTAGCGCAGCAGCCCCTTTTCGTTCGCTTCGCGCATCTCGCGCTTGTTTATCTTGCCGACGCTCGTCTTGGCGAGCGCATCGACGAAGCGCACTTGCAGGAGGACGCCGTGGCGCGAAATCTTCGTGCTCTCGACAAGTTGCGCGGAAAAATTGCGAAGCGCGTGCTCGCTGACCTTGCCGACGAATTCGGGCTTCAAGACGACGAGCGCGAGCGGGCGCTCACCCCATTTCTCGTCGGCGACGCCGATCACCGCGACTTCGTGCACGGCTTCGTGCTTGGCGACGACGTCCTCGAGCTGCAGGGACGAAGTCCATTCGCCGGCGGTCTTGATCACGTCCTTGATGCGGTCGGTGATCTTGAGGTAACCGCGCGCGTCGATATTGCCGATGTCCGAGGTGTGCAGATAGCCGCCGGCCCAGAGCTCCTCGGAGGCCTGCGGCGCGTCGAGGTAGGCTTGCGTGAGCCAGGGCGAGCGCACGACGACTTCGCCGGTCGCCTCGCCATCGTGCGCGACGTCGTTCATCTCGGCGCTGACGATGCGCAGATCGACGAGCGGCAGCGGCATCCCCGTCTTGCAGCGCAGCTTCGCCTGTGCCTCGGGCGGCTCCTGCAGGTCGGCGCTGGAGAGGTGCGCGATCGAGAGCACCGGGCAGGTCTCCGACATGCCGTAGCCGGTGAGGACGTCGATGCCGCGCTTCATGGCGGCGCGCGCGAGCGCCTCCGACATCGCCGAGCCGCCGATCAGGACTTTCCAGCGCGAGAGGTCGATCGACTCGACGCTCGGGTGGGTCAGCAGCATCTGCAGGATCGAAGGCACGCAGTGCGAGAAAGTGACTTTCTCGCGGTCGATCAGCTGCAGCAAGGTCGCGGGCAGGTAGCGGCCCGGATAGACCTGCCTTAAGCCGAGCAGCGTCGCGATGTAGGGGAAACCCCAGGCGTGCACGTGGAACATCGGCGTCATCGGCATATAGACGTCTTCGCGATGCACGCGGCCGTTCGCGGCGGCGCTGCAGACGCAAGTGGCGACGCCGAGCGTGTGCAGCACGAGCTGGCGATGGCTGAAGAAGACACCCTTCGGCAAGCCGGTCGTACCCGTCGTGTAGAAGACGGTCGCTTGTGCGTTCTCGTCAAAATCCGGGAAGTCGTAGTCGCCCGAGGCGCCAGCGAGCAGCGCTTCGTACTCGCCGGCGAACTTGACCGGGGCCTCGACCGGCGTTGCCTCATCGTCGATGAGGACGAAAGTACGGACGGTCTCGAGGCGGGAGACGATCGGCGCGAGCAGCGCGAAAAAATCGCGGTTGATGAGGAGAAGATCGGCCTTGGCGTGATTGAGCGTGTACAGAATCTGCTCGGCGTTGAGGCGCACATTGACCGTCTGCAGCACGGCGCCCATCATCGGCACGGCGAAGAAGCATTCGAGATAGCGGTGGCTGTCCCAGTCCATCATCGCGACCGTCTGGCCGGGCGCGATCTCAAGCCTGGCGAGCGCGCTCGCGAGCCGGCCGATGCGCTCGCGCAGCTGCCGGTAGCTGTAGCGGACCTTGCCCTGATAGCTGATTTCCTGGTCCGGCGCAGTCGCCAGCGGCGTGTGCAGGAGCTGCTTGATGAGGAGCGGATAGGTGTAGGCCGACGGCGTGGCGGAAATTATTTTGACGGGCATGGCTGATCTCGGGTCAGTTTGTCGAAAGTCAGTATCTTAACCCGCGCTTTGCGCGCGGCGGACGCCTCTTGCGGCGTGCCGGCAAAGGGCGTGCGCTGCCGCTGCATCAACTCATCGATTGATGTCGAAAAGCGGGGCGCCGTGGCGCAGGACGCTCCTGGCGAGCGTCATGCGGTGAATCTCCGAGGTGCCGTCGAAGATGCGGAAAACGCGCGCGTCGCGGTAGTAGCGCTCAATCGGCAGATCCTTGCAAAAGCCCATGCCGCCGAAGACCTGCACGGCGCGATCGACAACGCGACCGAGCATCTCCGAGCTCTGCACCTTGACCATCGAGATCCAGTCGCGCGCGTCGAGTCCGGCGTCGATCATCCCTGCCGTTTGCAGCACCATCAGCCGCGCGGCGTTGATCTCGATGACGCTGTCGGCGAGCATCTGCTGGATCATCTGAAACTCGCCGATGCTTTTGCCGAACTGCTTGCGCTCGTTGGCGTAAGCGACCATGAGCTCCATCACGTGCGTCGCCTTGCCCACTGCGCGCGCGCCGATGAGCGCCAGGCGCACGCGGCCGAGCATGTCGAGGATGATCCTGAAGCCCTGGCCCCGCTCGCCCAGGAGCGCGATCGGCTCGAGCGCCACCTCGTCGAAAAAGAGTTCGTTGTGGCTCGTCCCGCGCAGTCCCATCATTTTCTGATTGCGACCGATGGTGAAACCCGGCGCGCCGCGGTCCACGAGAAAAAGCGAAATCTCCTTCTCCCCGGTTCGCGCCAGGACGAGAAAGCAATCGGCATAGTCGCCGTCGCTGATGAACTGCTTGCTGCCGGTCAGCAGCCATCCCGAGGAAGTGGCTCGCGCCCGCGTCGCCACCGCTCTCGCGTCCGAACCGGCGCCCGCTTCGGTGATCGCCAGGGCGCAGACGCGGCTGCCGCTCACCACCGGCTTCAGCCAGCGCTCGACCTGCGCGCCGGTGCACAGCGCGAGCACGTCGTAAACGTCGCCGAAGGCGCGGCGCACGAGCAGGTCGGAGGTGTGTCCGAACTGCTCCTCACAAAGCATCGTATCGACCGTGTTCAGTCCGCCGCCGCCGAATTCCTCGGGCATGTTGAGCGCGTAGAGACCGAGCGCTTTCGATTTTGCGAAGACCGCCTGTGCGGTCTCCGGCGTCAGCGCGTCGTCGGTCTCGAGCGCTTCTTCAAGCGGTCGCAGTTCGCGGTCGATGAATTTGCGCACCGTGTCGATCAGCATCTTCTGCTCATGCGTCAGCGCAAAGTACATATATCCCTCTTGGCGATCGACCGTCGGTTGGAAGCGTCGCTGCCGGCGCAGCGCGGCACACATTGTAGCGCCGGCCACTCGTCGGTGACCATTTCGAAACCGGACGCCATCGCGTTGCCGAAGCCCGCTGATCGTCGATGCTCGAAATGCCCCAATGCGAGGGAACGCTCGTGAGCGTAGGCACCTGTTGAACACCTTCGACTTGCTCCCACCGCCCATCCCGCACAGAAAGATTGCCGTGTCCTGGAGCGGCCGCCAAGAGCACATTTAGTTGAGCATTTTCTTTTGTATGGTGTAGTGTATACAATATTCAGTGGAAGTTGACCGGCAATTCGATCCAGGGCGTTATCCATTCATAATAATTTAAAACACATAGGAGGTTCAAAGATGGCCATACGATTCGGAATCAGCAGCGGCGTCATGAAGTTGGCCGCAGCTGCCCTCGCCGGCGCCCTGTGGGCTACCGGCGCCGGTGCGGTCGACATGCGTCTTGCCATGATTGCCGACGACACCCACCCCGACACGATCGCCGCCCGCGAGATGGTCAAGGCGATCGAGCTGCGGACCAAGGGCGCGGTCAATATCAAGGTGTTTTCCAACAACGCTCTCGGCACGCCGCCGGAGATCACCGAGCAGGCTCGCCGCGGCATCATCGATTTCGCCATGGTGTCGCCGTCGCAGCTCGACAAGTTCAATAAAGCGTTTGGCGTCGTCATGATCCCCTACCAGTTCGACGACTACGCCCATGCCCACCGCACCGTCGATCAGACGGCCTGGGATTGGTTCCAGGCGAAGGCCAACGAGGCCGGCTTTGAGGTCGTCGCCAACTTCGAATGGGGTTTCCGCGCGATCAGCAACTCCAAGCGCCCGATCAATACGCCCGACGACGTGAAGGGCTTGAAGCTGCGCGTGCCACCGGAAATCCAGATCAAGTCCGCGATGGAAGCGCTGGGCGCCGTCACCGCCACCATCGCTTTCCCAGAAGTGTATATGGCGCTCGCGAACAAGGTGGTGGACGGTCAGGACAACCCGATCGGGACCTTCTATTCACAGAAGTTCTTCGAGGCGCAGTCATACGCCGCCATCACCAACCACGTCTACCACCAACTGGTTCTGGTCGCCAACAAGAAGGGCTGGGACTCGAAGCTCACCGCCGAGCAACGCACCATTGTCAGCGAAGAAGCCCGCAAATGGAGCAACAAGGCTCGCCAGGACATCCAGGATAACGACAAGTCGATCATCCGCGAGATGGAGAAGGCGGGGACCAAATTCACCTATCCCGACGTCGCGTTGTTCCGGACCAAGATGGACGCGGCTTACAAGCCGATCAAAGCGTTTGTCGGCGAGACGAATTGGGACGAGTGGAGCAAGTTCGTCGAGGCCGCGCGCAAGAAATGAGATAGGCGCCTCCGGGAGGACGGCTTTGCGGCCGCTCCCCCCGGCCTTGTTTCGACAATCCTGGACGAGGCAGGGCCACCGGCAAAGCGGCTGGCCTGATTGGTGAGCGCCCTCAAAGTCGCCTTCAGTCGCTTTGCCCGGGAAAAGTCGTGCAGGTGCCAACCTGTCTCACTTGCGCAGACCGCCACCCGGGTCATCATCGCTTCAGCCACAGCTTCAAACTTCTTCATAGAGTGCCACAAAAGTCCTGAGCCCCCAGGCAAAGCCGGGGTTTGCTTGTGCGAATTACAGCATTGGCCCGCCGGGCCGAGGAGATAGTTGCATGACAACAGTGGTTGTTTTCGGGGTCCTCATCCTTCTCTTGATGATCGGGATCCCCATTGCGGTCGCCATGGGCCTCACGGCAATAGGCGTCATGTACTGGATGGGCGGCAGCGATCTGATGATCATGTCCAGCCAACGCATGTTCGCCAGCACGACGCCCTTCCCATTGCTCGCGATTCCCTTCTTCATCCTGGCCGGAAACGTCATGAACTCCGGTGGCATGACGCATCGCATCTTCGGCTTCGCGCAGGTGCTGGTCGGACGCGTGCCGGGCGCCCTTGGTCACGTGAACGTGGTCGCGAGCATGCTGTTCGCCGGGATGTCGGGATCGGCCATCGCCGACGCCGCCGGGCTCGGCACCGTCGAGATCAAGGCGATGCGCGAGGCTGGCTATCCAGACGACTTCTCCGCCGCGATCACGGCGGTGTCCTCGACCATTGGGCCGATCATTCCGCCGAGCATCCCCTTCGTCATCTACGGCAGCCTCGCCAACGTCTCGGTCGCGGCCTTGTTCATGGCCGGCATCGTACCCGGGGTCCTGATGGGGCTGTCCCTCATGGCCGTCATCTCGATCGCCGCCGTGCGGCGCAAGTTTCCGCGACCCGAACGCCACAACTTCAAAGCGGCGCTGCGCATCAGCCTCACGGCGCTGCCGGCCGTGCTGACGCCGGTGATCATCGTCGGTGGCATGCTGGGCGGCCTGTTTACACCCACCGAGGCGGCGGTCGTCGCTTCCATCTATGCCCTCCTGCTCGGCACCTTCGGCTACCGCGAGTTGCGTCTGCGCGACATCATGGCTGTCCTCTGGGAGACTGCCGTGCAGACCATCCAGGTGATGTTCATCATCGCCGCCGCCGGCGCTTTCGGCTGGATTCTGGTCCAGCAGAGCATTCCCGATGAGATCGTCAAGGCCATGCTGTCGATCTCCAAGGAGCCCTGGGTGCTGCTGCTGCTGATCAACCTCATCTTGCTGATCCTCGGGATGTTCCTCGAGGCGATCGCGATCATGATCATCGTCTTTCCGATCTTCATGCCGATGCTGGATCAGATCGGGATCAGCCCGGTGCATTTCGGCGTCATCATGGTGCTGAACCTGATGATCGGGCTTGTCACCCCGCCGGTCGGGCTGTGCCTGTACGCGGTCTCGAGCGTCAGCGGCGTACCGCTGATGAGGATCGTCGCCGCTGCCTGGCCTTACATGATTGCACTGCTCGTCGTACAGGCGATCATCACCTTTGTGCCGCCGGTCGTGATGTGGTTGCCCAACCTCATGATGGGAGTCGGATCATGAACCTGCTTGCCCGCCTCGCCACGATCGATCACTGCCTGGACCGCCTGATGCGGCGCGCCGTCATCGGCGTCCTTTGCTCGCTTCTCCTGCTGCTTTCGTATGGGATGGTCATACGCCACCTGCCTTCCGTGGCCGTCGCCGGCTACGAAGAAGTCATCGAGCTGCTCTTCGTGTGGATGACCTTTGCAGGCGCCGCGATCCTGTGGCGCGAGGGGGCGCTTTTCCGGGTGGAGTTCGTCGACGGGTTGTCTCCGCGCGTCTCCCGCGCGTTCAAGTTCGTGACCCAGGCGCTGATGCTTTGCTTCGCCGTCGCCTTCACCTGGCAGGGGTGGCTTTTTGGCGCCGAGAACATCGAGACCACCGCCTACCTGGGCTGGTCCAAGACCGCTTGGTACATGTCGCTGCCGTTCTCGGGTGCGCTGATGATCGTCTACACCCTGGCCGCGTTCTGGCGACTTCTGCACCAGCCGTCGGGCGAACTGGGCCGGGGAGCCGACCCGGTTCAATGAGACCACGATCATGAAGAGGGCCACCCAGGATCTCTTTCGGAGCGAAAGCCTGTTTTCGACCGAAGCTCGCCTGTTCGCGGCCCGACTTGATGCCGCACTTGCCGCCCGAGAGCAGAGTGACGTGACCTGTTTTCTCGGGCGGCAACTGGAATTCCTTTCCTGTTCGGCCGCTTCAGTGCCGATTGATCCATCGCTTCACTCATCTATCATACAAGGGAGCCACTCATGATCGTCTTAGTGACAGGAGCAAGTGCGGGTTTTGGCAGAGAAATGGCATGCAGGTTCGTCCGGGAAGGGCACCAGGTGATCGCCACCGCCCGGCGCGCCGAGAAGCTTGCGGCCCTGCGGGAAGAACTCGGTGCGAATCTGTTGCCGCTGACCATGGATGTCACCGATACGGCGTCGATCGCGCAAGCGCTCACGCAACTGCCGGAAAACTGGCGGGCAATCGACGTCCTGATCAATAACGCCGGTCTGGCAATCGGCACCGAAGCGGCGCAGGAGTCCTCGCTCGACGAGTGGCAGAGGATGATCGATACCAACGTCAGGGGCCTGGTGGCCATGACCCACGCCGTCCTGCCCGGGATGGTCGCGCGGGACAGCGGCATGATCATCAATATCGGTTCGATCGCCGGCACCAACGCCTATCCGGGCGGCAATGTCTACGGGGCCACCAAGGCCTTCGTCGATCAGTTCACGAAAAACCTGCGCGCGGATCTGGTCGGAACCGGCGTGCGCGCCACCGTCATCGCGCCAGGTTTCTCCAAGGGTACGGAATTCTGGGAGGTTCGCCTGCGCGGCAACACCGAGTCCGTGCAGAACATCCACAAGGGAACGGTACCGCTGAGCACCGCCGACATCGCGGAAGCCGCTTACTGGGTGGCCACGCTGCCGCCGCATGTCAACATCAATTTCCTCGAAATGATGCCGACCTGCCAGGCCTGCGGTCCGCTGATGATCAAGCGCAAAGGCTGACCCGAGCGCTTCGACCGAATCGGCCGAGCCCTTGCTCAGAGGGCACTCGGCGATTCCTTTTTGCTCATATTCCGGCCGTCCCTCTGCTGTCCTGCGATCCAGGCTGAATCGCGCCGACAGGCGGTGTCTGCAGCCTCCCCGACAAAGCGGGGAGGCTTGTTGGCAAACGAGGCGTCTACGGGCGCCTCTTCAGTGCCTACGGCCGGAACGCACTGTGCAAAATGGCCAGCAGGCCTTCGTAAGTCACATCTCTGGGATTCGGGCGAATTTGACGGACGTTTTTCATTCCGTCCGTGGCGAGGTCAGCAATCGCCGATTTCGGTATTGACAGGTCATCGAGATAGCGCGGGATGCCGATATCGGCGGAGAGCTCTTCAACTGCGCTGATCGCCCGCTCGGCTCCTTGCCTTACTGAAAGATGTTCGACGCGCTCACCGAGGGCGATCGCGACTTCGCGGTACCGCTCTATTGAGCTGACGAGATTGTGACGCATCACATGCGGCAGCATCACGGCGTTGGCAATCCCGTGCGCAATATTGAACTGGCCGCCCAGTGGCATCGCAAGCCCGTGGACCATCCCGGTTGCCGCACTCCCGAATGCCAGCCCTGCGTACATGCTGCCTGTCAGCATGGCTTCGCGAGCATCGACGTTCTGCCCGTTATGCACCGCGGTACGCAGCGATTTGCCGATGAGCCGAATTGCCTCGAGCGCAAAATGATCGGTCAGGGGCTGCGCGAAGCGCGATACATAGGCTTCTATCGCGTGCGTAAGCGCGTCCATTCCGGTCGCGGCCGTCACTGGCGCGGGCAAGCCAAGCGTCAGTTCAGGGTCGAGGATTGTTGCATCGGCGAACAGATAACGGCTGACAATCCCCTTTTTGGTATGTGCCGCCTTCAGGCTCAGCACCGCGACATTGGTCACCTCACTGCCGGTACCGGCCGTCGTCGGGATGAGTATTTTGGGAATTCCGGCGTTCTCGATCTGTTCGATTCCCAGGTAGTCTTCCGCTGACCCGGGATTGAGCGCGAGGACCGATGCGCACTTGGCGGTATCGATCGGGCTGCCGCCGCCGAGGCCGATCAGGAGATCGAAATTGTGCTCTCTTACGTACGCGGCGCAGGCATTGAACGTCTCGATGCTGGGGTCGGGTTCGACGGCGCTGAAAACATCGACCGAGAAATCCTTGAGCAAGGACTTTACCAGCGACGGAATCGGCGTAGCCATCAAGCCGGAGTCCGTAACGACGAGTATCTTGCGCGCTTTGAAACGGCTCACTTCATCGGCGAGCTGGCAGATCGCGCCACGTCCCTGGATAATGCGATTGACACTCGTGAATACATTGACGGCTGCCATTTTTGCTCCTCCTTAAAAATATCCTCGATTCACCCGGGCCTCGATTGCTCGACCTGGCTCGGACAAGGGGTGTCCTGGCTTGACTGACTGCGCGATGGCTTCGTGACTTCAGGCCTTGACGAACAGCGTGACCAAAGCCGCGTCACCGACTTGCCGGCTCCAGTGCCCATGGATGGCCGGGTCGAAAACGGCGCCTGCCGGAAGCGTGTCGTTGGCGTAGAAATGATCCCCGGGACCGAAGACGAGCGAGTTCCCGCCCGCCACGCTGACCTCCATCGAACCCTTGAGAATGAAGATCCATTGCGGGACTTCGGTGCAATGGACTTTGCTACGGTAGCCGATCGGGCTTTCTCGCAATTGCACGCCGCTTGAAGGCAGAATGGCCGAGAGGCGCAAATCCTGACTGCCTTCGGTCAGAGGAATGGACTGCGTGCGAAACTTGGCGCGACCGCCTGCATCCGTGCAGAGCATGAGCTGGGTGAAAGCAGTCATCGTCGATTCCTCAATTGGCTCGCGGGCAAAAGCTGCGGGGCAAGCAGCCGGCGGCTCAGGGGTGGCGACCCAGAGCCTGATCGGCGCACGAACATCGCCGTCGCTGCTCTCGGTCATTAACGAAGCGTTCGATTCCGGCGAGCAGCCGCTCGCTGGAGAGATGAGCTTCTTCGGTGATTTCATGCAGGCGGCCGCCACTTCGCCAACGGTCGTCAAAATCGCTGGACATGGCGTACTCCTTGGCGATCGCCGAGCCGAGCCAGTCGTACATGCCACGCCGCGAGGCGTTCGTCACAACGGTCGAATCGATCCAGTCGCTCATCGGCAGCACCCGGTCACGATAGGCCTGATCCTGCAGCCGGAACAACTCGATGCTGACACCAGCGACGATCTTGACGTTAAGACCGCGGCGCTCCAGTTCGGGGAGAAGCGCGATCAGGTTGGCGGTCGAAATCGTCCCCTGAACGATCAGCGTTCCCATTTCCGGCAGGTGATCGGCGAAGTCACGGATCAGGTAAGCGCCTTTGGCGGCCTCGGTATGCGAGGCGATGCCGAGCTTCCGGCGATCGGGCAAGGTGATCGCCGGGCGCGTCAGATGCAGCGCGATGATCGGGCAATCCGTCTGCATGGCCGCAGCGAGCATGACGGGCACCTCGTTGAAGTCGGAAGGGTAGAGGTTGATCACCGCGCCATCGGGAAAGAGCTGGGTCACCGCCGGGGCGAAAACGCCGTAATGCGAGCGCGCGTCTTCGGCGGTTTCGATGCCCGAGTGACCGGCTACCCAGATCACCTTGCCGAACTTGATCTGGCAGTCCTGTGCCATCTGGCTGAGCAGGCGCATTTCGCCGTACTTGAGGTAGCTGAAGGAGGCGTAGGTCGAGCAGACGCCACAAAAGCCGTTGAACTCGTGGAAAGGATCGGACGACAGATTGGTCGTCGCCAGCGCGGCCATGATTGCCGCGTTGGCGAACTCGGTGATTTCCTGCGGGATGATCACGCCTTCGACGTTGGTTTCGCGCTCATACCAGCCAAAGTTCTTCAGTGCGCCAAAATCCTTGCCAAAGTCGGCGACGTTGGTCGATTCGGCAAGATCCGCGGCGCAGGCGAGGAACATCGGCCGGCCGTAGCGCTGCTTGCACAGCGAATTGATGTAGCTCCCCCACTTGCCGAAAGCGGCGCGGTTCGACTGCACGCTCCCCGGCGGCGCAAAAAGTTCGGGCGGGTAGCTTGCCGCATCGAAGAGATCCGCATCCTTGAGCGGATTGAGCGTGAGGTCGAAAAACGGCGCCGCGGGGGTGAGCGGCACTTCACCGGCAATCGTCAGCAGGGTTTCTGCCAGGTAGTCGACGAGCCCCTGGTCGCGGCGCAGGACCTCGGTGACCGCCGCGAGATTCTGCATCGCCTGCGCGTCGATCTGTGCCGCGTCGGTCGGTGCGGGTTGATCGACGTTGGCAAACTGGACCTCGTATTTTTTCGCGAACGCCTTCCTGCTCTCCCAGAAGGCAGGCGCGTTCATCTTGTGCGGCAGGCCGTGCGACTTGTTGTCGAAAACACCATAGCCGCGACCCTTGCGGGTTCTGAAATAAAGCATGCTCGGCGCCTTTGCGGTCTCCTGGCCGGCGAACATCGCAAGATAGGCGCGCGTCAAATCATCCCAATCGGCGCCGTCATCGGCCTTGAACACCTGCCACCCGTAGCCGGTGAACCAGTCCTCTGGGGTGCCGTGCACGACAGCGCTGGTCGGGCGGTCGTCGATGCCGAAGTCGTTCCAATCGACGAGGAAGAAAAGGTTGTTGAGCCCCAAGCCCCACGCCGAATTCTTTGCCTCGTGACTTGCCCCCGGAGTGAGACCGCCTTCGCCTTCGAGCGCAATGACCTTGACCTCGCCAGCGCCGGCACGCTTGAGCGCCAAGGCCTGCCCCGCCGCAGCGGGCAGACCGTGTCCCGAGGGCCCGGTGTTCCACTTGAGAAACAGCGTCTTGCCTTCCATTTCGGCGTGACCGCACAGCCCGCCATGACGCCGAAAGCGCGCCAAGTCCTCCTGGAAAACCGCAAACTCCGGGTCGAGCCGGTAACGCGCGTCGCGGGTCTGCTCGTACTTGATGCGCAGCGCTTCGTCGAAGATGGCAAAGGTCGCGTAGATCAGCGGCACGGTGTGGCCGGCACTCAGGACAAAGCGATCGCCGAAGGCTTTTTCCGGGTGGCGAATATCCCAGCGAAACTTGCCGCAGAGAAGCAGCGCAATGAAGGCGTGCACTTTCGAGCGCGACCCACCGGGATGACCGCTTTGGCTGAAATTGAGCATCAGATCGATGTTCTGATCGACGAGGTCCTTGATCTTTTCCCAGTGGGCAAAGTGGGCTGACAAGGATGCGTGTTCGTATTCGAGAGTTTTGCTGATCATTCAATCACTCCATTGGTTGGCGTGCAATTCGTGCCAATTCGTGCCGATTCGCGCCCGGCAGGCGGTGCGCTACTCGGCTGCCCATTCCTTCCTCAGCTCATCGATGTAAGCCGGGGCAGCGTGAAGATCGGAAATGCGTCCGGCCTTGGCGATCTGGCCCGGCACCTCGTGGCCGACGATCTGCGGCAACTTGCGGGCGATGGAAAGAAGCTTGTCGAGATCGATCCCGGTTTCGTAGCCTTCAAGCATCAAGAGGTAGATCGCATCTTCGCTGCTGATGTTGCCGCTGGCGCCGGGCGCGTAGGGGCAGCCGCCGAGGCCGCCGAGCGAGCCGTCAAAGCGCACGATGCCTGCGCGTGCGGCGGCCAGGAGGTTGGCCATGCCCATGCCGCGCGTGTTGTGGAAATGCAGCGTCAGCTGCAATTGCGGATGCGTGGGAAGGAGTCGCTGCTGCAGCGCTTCGACCATCTGCGTCACCTGCGTCGGGTGGGCCATGCCGGTCGTATCGCAGACAGTGATGCCGCGTGCCCCGAGATCGGCAAAGCGGCGTGCCAGGTCGAGGACCACCGACGGCGCCACCGCGCCCTCCATCGGGCAACCGAAACAGCAGGAGAGCGAAACATTGATTGGCGTCTTTCCGTTGACCGTGGCGATAACTTCGGAGAGCGCCGCAAAGCTGCGCGCCATCGGCATGCGCAGATTGGCGAGATTGTGCGTCTCGGAAACCGACATGACGAGGTTAAGTTCGTCGGCCCGCGCCTCTAGCGCGCGTTCGGCGCCGCGCAGGTTGGGAACGAGCACGCTATATTCCACACCCGGCACGCGCTCGATGCGCGTCATCACTTCGGCCGCGTCGCGCAGCATCGGGATTGCCTTGGGCGAAGTGAATGAGGTGACTTCGATTTTGGCGTAGCCGCATTGACTGAGCGAATCGACGAGGAGAAGCTTGCTTTCGGTGGGGATGAAGTTCGGTTCGATCTGAAAGCCGTCGCGCGTCGCGACCTCGTTGAAGAAAACTCGTTGCATGGCCTGACTCCTGAATTAAGGCTGCGCCCCCGTTTCGTTGCAGCGCTCGATTTTCAGCTGCAACCTTTGCGCTTCGGATTGCCGCGACGTGCTGCCAGCAGCAGATCGTCTGCGCGAGCTTGCGTCTGCCGGCGCCCCCGGCAAGGTCAGCCGGTTAAGGAGCGGCGCCAGGCTTCGTCAACCCCGAGTCGTCTGATCGACTGGCTCGACCCGGATTTTGTCGCGTTCTGTCGCGAACGCGTTCCAACCGTGAGACCGCGCGACCAGCGTCGCGTCCGGTCTCCGCACGACTTCAAAGCACCATCGTTTCGAGCAGGTCGCCGAAGATCTCCTGCTCCGACGGTGGCACCCGGTTGATCGGTTCGGCGACACGCGTGATGTTGAGATAATGCTTCTGGGTGATATTTTCCGATGCCGTATTGCCGCCCCAGGTGCCGCAGCCGAGCGAGAAAGTGAAAGCGAGGCCGTTTGACCAGTTGCCGCTGTTCGAGGTGCCGTGCGGTTGGCGAACAACGACGCGGCTGGTGCGCGTTTTTTCGCCGAGCGCCAGGATGTGCTCGCGGTCGAAGGAATGGATCCCGCACGAATGGCCAAGGCCAGAGTAGTTGGTGATGGCATTGACCTGCGCGATGGCGTCCGCGAAGGTCGCGTACTTGTAGAGCGTCAGGACCAGCGAAATCTTTTCGCCTGAAAACGGGTGGTCCGGGCCGACGCCGTCTTCCTCGACCATGATGAACTGCGTTCCGGCTGGCAGCGAAAAACCGGCCGCCGCGGCGATTTTCTCGACCGGCTGGGCAATCACGGCGACGGTCAGGGCGCCTTCGTGCCACATCGCCTGCCGCAGTTTTTCCTTCTCCTGCGGGGAGGCGAGATAGCCGCCTTCTTTCTGGAGCGCGGCGAGCATCCGGTCGTAAATGCCCTGCTCGATGACCAGGGAGTTTTCCGCCGAGCAGCCTGACGCGTGGTCGCCGGTCTTGCCGATCCGGATCTTGCTTGCCGCGTCGGCGATGTCGGCGGTCTCGTCGACGACGATCGGTGCGTTGCCGACGCCGACGCCGTAGGAAGGCTTGCCCGAACTATAGGCGGCGCGAACCATGTCGCCGCTGCCCGTCGCCATGATCGTGTCGCACTGGCGCATGAGTTCGGCGGCCAGCCCCTTCGACGGCTTCTCGATGCAGATGAAGAGGTCCTCGGGGGCGCCGTTCTTCTTGAGCACTTCGCGCATCAGCTCGACAACGCGCGCCGTCGTCTGTCTCGCGCGCGGATGCGGCGCGAAAACGACGGCGTTGCGCCCACGCAGCGCCAGCATGCCCTTGAACACCGGCGTCGCCTCGGGGTTGGTGCTGGGAATCAGCGCGGCGATAACGCCGATCGGCTTGGCGATCATCGTTATGCCGGTCGCGGGCTCGTAATCGATGATGCCAACGGTCTTTTGCGCTTTGACATCATAGAAACAGCCGGGCATCTTGATCGCCATCTTGGCGATCTTCGATTCGATCTTTCCCATGCCGGTTTCGGCATAAGCCATTTCGGCGATTTCTCTGGCAACGTCGGCGCGCGACAGCGCATACACAACCGCTGCGGCAAGTGCATCAACTCGCCGCTGCGAGTAGCCCTCGGCGACGGCCTGCGCCTTGCGCGCACGCGACACCAGTTCGGCAACGAGGCGACGTTCGCCTTCCGCTTTATCACACATTGTGGACTCCCTTTATCGCCCGGTAGCCGGGTCATTCCCAACAGCATGGTCAAAAAACATATTCGGGCACCGTCTTCTCCAGCTCATTCCTGACCCGGTTGCGATGCTTCTGCGCGATGTCTCTGGCTTTCTCCGGATCGCCGTTTCTGATCGCGGCGATGATTTCCCGGTGCTCAAGATTGGAAGGCTTCTTTTCGATGTAGAACGGGGTGAGGAACCATAGAGCGTAGTTCAACTGCATGCGTATGCTCTCAAGCGATCGCGTGATGTATTCGTTGTCGCACATGCGATAGAGCGTGTTGTGAAACTTCTCATCCCCGGAAGCCCAACTTTGCAGGTCATTGGCCTTCAGGCTCTTGTCCATCTGCGTCATGATCTGATCGAGTTCCTGCAGCCAGCTCTTGTCGCATTTCTTTTCAGCAACGTTTCTTGCCACCAGATAGGCGACCATTCCTTCAGCCGCCTCGGCAGCCTCAAACGACATCAGCAAATCGCGCTTGGTGAAGCTTTTGATGTAAGCACCTTTTCTCGGGAAGATGTCGACCAAACCTTCAGCATAAAGACGCCGAATCGCCTCGCGTATCGGCGTTCGACTCATCTGAAAACGCTCCGCGAATTCAGTTTCGATGATCGGGCAGCCAGGCTTCAGTTCCCGACTGAGAATGCCCCGCTTCATTCCTTCGTAGGCGAGTTGCGCTTGCGAGTTCTCCAAAGTGAATCCTTGAACGGTGAATAATTGCTGCGATAAATTATTGTATACAATACACCATGCAGAATAAAATGCATAACGAAATGGAAGCTTCGGCTGAATTTCGGCTGCAGCAGCGACCTTCCCTGCCTTCGCGCTTCCCCCGGGCCGGCTGCGCTACCGAGCTGCTTCTCCCTGCCGCATTGCCCCGCCCCTGCCGCGACCTGAATGCGGGCGCTCGCGTAGACAAGCTGCCATGACTGTGTAAACTGCCTTGCGGTCGTTCCTTCAGTAGTTGTCGCGTGATTTTCAGCCTCGGATTATTGAGGCCAGCCTCGGCATTGCCATGCAAATCGAAAAAAAACGTCGCACAGAGGTCGGAGCCGGGCAGTGCTGCTGCCGATGAGGGCGCGCGTTCCGCCCATGCGCTCGAGAAGCGCGCGCCCCGGGCTCCTTTGATCAGGAATCATATGACCCAAATTCTCATTGTCGATGACCAGGCAAACGTGCGCACTTCCGTGGTGCAACTGCTGCTTTCGTTCAACCGGTCTGAACTCAACATCGATCAGTCGACCAACGGCGCTGACGCCCTGCGAAGGTTGCGATCCCGTCCCTGCGACCTGATGATCGCCGACACCGAGATGCCGGGCATGAGTGGCGCTGAACTGATGCACGCCGTGCGCGCGGATGACAAGTTGAAAACTTTGCCGGTCATCATGCTGCTTGCGGTCGGCGCCGGAAAGAAAGACGTCCTCAACGCGGTCGCCCTGGGAATCTCGGGTTTTGTCATCAAGCCATATCGACCCGATCAGTTGCTGACCCAAATCAAGAAAGTGCTTCGTTGGTAAGCGCGCGGTTTCTTTCTTTTCGACGCCGCAAGCCGTTATGATCGCAGCGAATTCAATGACAGGGAGCGCAAGCAGCCATGACGCAACATGATTGCAAGTATTGCCGGGGCGATGAGAAGGAACTGTCGCCACTGATGACGCACGTCACCGATCTGCCCGCTTCCAGGGTCTATCTGTGGAAAGATCAGACTTACCACGGCCGCTGTGTGGTGGCGTTCAACGGACATAAGACCGAGCTTTTCGCGCTGACGCCAGGCGAGCTTGAGCAATACATGCGCGACGTCGCACTCGTTGCCAGGGTCGTTGCCAAGGCGACCGGCTGTCAGAAGGTCAACTACGCCATCTTTGGGGACACCGCACCGCACCTGCATCTGCACGTGGTCCCGAAAGCGCCGGACCAACCGAATTGGGGCGAAGCCTTTGTGCTGATGCCGTCGGCGACGCATCAGCCGGATAGTACGAGGGCCGCGCAGATGCTCGAACTGCTGCGCACCGAGCTGAACGCTTAGCGCCGCCGGCTGCCGCGCCGGAGCGAGAACAGGCTGAAGCGGCGACGAGGCCAGGCGCCGCGATTCGACCGGCGCTTCGCACCGGCTTTGCCCGCACGCCTCAGACAGGCAGCGCCGCCTTGTCGATGACCCGGCGCAGGACGAAGCTCGAATGCACGCCGGTGACGCCCTGGATGCGCGTGATGCGCTTGAGCAGCAATTCCTGGTAAGCGTCCATGTCGGGAACGGCGACCTTGATCTGGTAATCGGCGTCCTGGCCGGTGATCAGCAGGCATTCGAGGACTTCGGTGATCCTGCTGATCTCCTTTTCGAAATGCTCGAAGCGCTCGGGCGTGTGCTTGTCCATCGAGATGTAGATCAGCGCCATCAGGCTGTAGCCCAGGCGCTTGGCGTCGAGGACGGCGCGGTAGGCGGTGATGATTCCCGCTTCTTCGAGCGCGCGCACGCGGCGCAGGCAGGGCGAGGGTGAAAGGCCGATGCGGTCGGCGAGCTCCTGGTTGCTGATGCGGCCCTCGCTCTGCAGGACGCGCAGGATCTCGCGGTCGTAGCGATCGATTTTCATGATATTTCGCCATTTAAGATTGCGCAGACAGATCA
>CAZALA010000077.1:0-17365 GCA_964485725.1 uncultured Propionivibrio sp.
CACATGAGCTGCCATGCGAGCGAGGCGCGGATTATACAGGGCTTTTGGCAAAAAAAAAACAGGGGCGAAAGGAGCAGCGGCATGAGCGCAGCGCATCGCGCCACGCCGCGACCACGAGCGGTGCAATACGCTGCCCTATTGCACGAACCGGTGCAATGCGCTTCGCTTATTGCACCCTATGCCCCTGCTGCGTACGGGATCAATCGGCGAGGCCGTACAGCGGGTGGCGGGCGAGCCCTTCGGCAACCCAGCCACGCATGGCCGGCACCAGGCTGGCGAGCACTTCCCCGGCCGCCTCACGCGTCGCAAAAGGCGCGAAGACGCAAGCGCCCGACCCCGTCATTCTGGCATCGCCAAAGGCGGCGAGCGCGTCGAGGTGGGCAGCGACGACGGGAAAGCGCCGTGTGGCGACGGCCTGCAAGTCGTTGATTCCCGTGCCGGGGCGCCAGTCGGCCGCGCGCAAGCCTGGCGTATCGCGCTTGAGTTCGGGCGCGCCGAAAATCGCCGCGGTCGGAACGCCGACCGGCGGCTCGAGGACGACGTAATGCTCGGCGGGAAGATCGACTTCGACGAGTTCCTCGCCGACGCCTTCGGCAAAGGCGTTGCGCCCGAAGATAAAGACCGGGACGTCGGCGCCGAGCGTCAGCCCGATTTCCTGCAGGCGCCTGCGCGGCAGCCCGAGTTGCCAGAGGTGGTTGAGCGCGAGGAGAACGGTCGCCGCGTCGGAACTGCCGCCGCCGAGGCCGCCGCCCATCGGCAAATGCTTTTCGACGCTGATCTCGACCCCCTGCCCGCAGCCGGTTTCGGCCTGCAGCAGACGCGCAGCGCGGACGGTGAGATCGGCCTCGGGCGCGACGCCCGGCAACGGCCGTGCGAGCTTGACTTCGCCGTCGGCGAGCGGCGAGAAGCGTAGCGCGTCGCCGCGGTCGAGAAAGCGGAAAACCGTTTGCAGCAGGTGATAACCGTCGCCGCGCCGGCCGACGACGTGCAGAAAAAGATTGAGCTTGGCCGGCGCCGGATAGACGCTTTCCCAATCCCAGGCACGCCAGCCACGCGCCTGCGCGGTCGCACTCATGGCTTCACCGCCACTGGCGCAGCCGGCCGGGACAGATCGGTCCATTCGTCGATGCGCAGGCGCAGTTCGAAACCGTCGGCGCGCGTCACGAAAATCCGCGACGGCAGCGCGTCGGCGGCGCTGCGATCGTGAGCATCGTCGCTCTCGTAGGTGTAGTCGATGCGCCAATCCTGATGACGCAGTTGCAGCGGCCGCGCCAGCGCATCGCGCCGCTCGACTTCGCCGCTCGCCTTTGCCTCCTTCGCCGCAATCCAATCGACAAGGCGTTCGATGGGCAGCGGATAACCGAGCACCTCACGCGTCAGCGCCTCCGCGTTCTGCGCGTGAGCGGTCTTGCCGTCGCTCGTCGTGATGCTGGCGCCGGAAAGGTCGGTGTTGAGCTGTGCGATTCCCTGCCCGAAAGGCGAAGAGAGCAGAAGCTCGTTATCGACGCCGTCGTGCCGCCAGCTCAAGCGTCCCGAATAGTTCTTCTCTTCGTAGCGCAGCGCAAAGCGGCCCTCGATCGAGAAAGCTGCGAGCCCCACCCGCGAGGGAGCCTGATCCGCGCTTCTCGGCACGCCGGCGCAGCCGGCAAGGATGCTTGCCATGAAGAGGCCGCTCACGAAGCAGGCGAACGCACGCGCGCGCGTTGGAGTTGGCGCCGGCCGCATCGGTCAGAACGGCAGCTTCTTGGCGACTTCGGCGAGCGCCTCGTTCTTCGGATGCTTGGAGAGCGCCTCGCGCAGGGTTCGGATGGCGTCGTCGCGTCGACCGAGCGTCCAGAGCACTTCGCTCAGATGCGCGGCGATTTCCGGGTCGTCGCGCAGCGCGTAGGCCTGCTCGAGATAGGCGAGCGCACCGGCGTAATCGCCCTGGCGGAACAGCACCCAGCCCATGCTGTCGAGAATGAAGCTGTCGGCCGGCGCGAGCTTGAGCGCTTTTTCAATGAGCTCGCGCGCTTCGGACAAGCGCTCGTTGCGCTCGGCGTACGAATAGCCGAGCGCGTTGTAGGCCTGCGCGTTGTCCGGACGCAGCTCGATGAGCTTGCGCAAGCGGCTTTCGAGAAGATCGTTGCGGCCGATGCGCTCGGCGAGCAGCGCGGTTTCGTAAAGGAGGTCGGGCTGATCAGGCTGCGCGGCAAGCAGCGGCTCGAGCAGGTCAAAAGCCGCCTGCGGCTGCTTGGCGTCGCGAACGAGCCCGGCTTCGGCGATCGTCAGCCGCAGCCTCTCGTCGGCGTTGCTCGCCGTCGCGTCGCGCAGCTGCTGGCGCGCTGCCTCGAGCTTGCCCTGATCGGCGAGAAGGTGCGCGCTGCGCAGCTGCGCCGGCAGATAGCGGTCGCCGGGCTTGACGCGCGAGTAGTGAGCGAGCGCTTCACTGACGCGCTTTTCGTCCTCGCAGATCTGCCCCAGGTAGTAATAGGCATAACTCTTGTCGACGACCGGGAGCGTCACGAAGTGCTTCAACTGCGCCTCGGCGAGCACCCGGTCGTTCTGCTGCAGCGCGAGGATCGCGACCGGGTAGACGACGTCGGGGTTGTCGGGATAGGCCTGCAGCAAATGGTCGAAATAACGCTTGGCGTCGGCATAGCGACGGTCGGCGACGAGCAGGCGCGCGAGCACGAGTTCGGCGTCGCGCGCCGAAGGGTTGCGTTCGACGAAGCCTTCGAGGAAGCTGACCGCCTCGGCGGGTGCCGAGGCTGCGAGCAATTGTGCCTGCAGGATTGCGGCTTTTTCCCAGTCGGGCCGCAGTTCGAGTGCGCGACGCGTTTCGGCGAGGGCCCGCTCGCTGGCGCCCGCCGACCCGGCCGCCATGGCGACGGCGTAATGCGCTTCGGGGTAGGCGAAGAACGGGCGGCAGACCTTTTCGATCAGCTGGAAAACCGCCACGCGATCCGGATTGCGCGCGAGCATGCGGTTAAGCCCCATCAGGTTGTCGGGCAGCGACGCCTTGTCGCTTTCGAGCATGCGCACGAGGCCGGGCGCGAGGCCGTCGAGCTGGTTCGATAGAATCATCACGCTCGCCAAGACCTGCTGCGCCTGCTTCGACGACGGATCGACCTCGGCCCAGCGCCGGGCGATCTCGAGCGCAAGGTCGAAGCGGCGGGCGAAGCCGGCGACGGCAACGGCGCGCTCGAAGACCTTCGGGTCGCGCGTGCGCTTGGCGAGGTCGTCGTAAGCCTGGCTCGCGAAGTCGAGGTCGCCCCGCTGCAGGGCGGTTTCGGCGAGCAAGACCTCGTAGACGATCTGCCCGGACTGATCGGGATCCGCGCTGATCGACGCCTCGGGGACAAGTTCGGCGGTGGCGACCGGCGCGCGCACGGCCTTCGGCACGGGCTTCTTGACCTCGCGCGCGGGCGGGCGCTTCTTCGTCGCGGGCGTCTGCACCTGGTCGGCGGCGGGGGCGGGCGCGGAAAAGGCAAGCATCAGCGCCGTCAGGCACAGGGAGAGTCGAAGGGCTTTCATGAATTCCTGGGTTGTCCGATCGGCTTGATCGCGGGTTAGAGTGGTTTCATGGATAATGGTTTTATCCATGTTAGGGGCTTTTAGCGGTCGCAGCAATGCCAGAACTCCCCGAAGTCGAAGTCAGCCGCCAGGGCTTGCTCCCGCATCTGCCCGGTGAGCGCATCGTCGAGGCGATCATCCGCGCGCCGCGGCTGCGCCATGACATCGACCCTGGTCTCGCCGCGCGGCTCAAGGGGCTGCGCGTCGACGGAATCTTGCGGCGCGGAAAGTATCTGCTCTTCGATTGCGAGAGTCGGGGCTCCGGCGGCTGGCTGATTCTCCACCTCGGGATGTCGGGCAGCCTGCGCCTCGTCGCGAGCGGCACGCCCGAAAAGAAGCACGATCACCTCGACCTGCAGTTCGCGCAGACAACCTTGCGCTTTCGCGACCCGCGGCGTTTTGGCGCGCTGCTCTGGCGCGAGGGCAAGGACGTCGCGAGCCACCCGCTGATCGCCGTGCTCGGCATCGAACCGCTGTCGTGCGAATTTGACGGCAACTGGCTTTACGACGGCATGCGAGAGCGCAGAGCGCCGATCAAGTCGGTGCTCATGGACAGCCACTTCGTCGTCGGGGTCGGCAACATCTATGCCTCGGAAAGCCTGTTTCGCGCCGGCATCTCGCCCTTGCGAGCGGCCAACCGGATCAGCCGCAAGCGCTGCCACGTCCTCGCTGCCGCCGTGCGCGAGACGCTCTCGCGCGCGATTGCGGCGGGGGGCAGCACTCTTCGCGACTACGTGAACAGCGAAGGCGGCGCCGGGTCCTTCCAGCTTGCCTGCGCGGTCTACGACCGCCTCGGCGCGCCGTGCACGGCATGCGGCGCGCCGGTGCGCTCGGCCCGCCAGGCAGGGCGTTCGACGTATTACTGCGCGCGCTGTCAACGCTGAACAAGTCACTTGAACAAATATGACACATGTGATTGATTGAGCGGGGCTTTGTGATAGAGTGAGCACTCTGCTGCTCGGGAGACCTCGTCATGACGCTTGCTCAGCAATTTGCCGCCTACAGCCAGTGGCGAACTTCGCTCTCCGAAGGCATCGACGCGTTCCGCTCCTGTCTTGCCGACAACGACCTGTGCGACGCGCAGACCGACCTGCGCCTCGGCCAGCTCCTCGACAAGCTGCGCGAAGACCGGTTGCAGGTCGCTTTCGTCGCCGAATTCTCGCGCGGCAAATCCGAACTCATCAACGCCATCTTCTTCTCCGAATACGGCGACCGCATGCTGCCCTCGACGCCGGGACGAACGACGATGTGCCCGACCGAGCTGCTCTACGATGCGGGCAAACCCCCGTGCATCGAGCTTTTGCCGATCGACACGCGCGCGGCCAATGCGAGCATCAGCGAATACAAGCGTTTCCCCGAAGAGTGGACGACGGTTGCGCTCGACGTCGAATCGCCCGATTCGATCCAGGAAGCCTTGCGCTCGGTGAGCGAAGTCGCGCGCGTCTTGCCGCAGGAGGCGACGAGGCTTGGCTTTGCCGTCGGCGACGACGAAGCGCTCGCGATCCACGTCGCCGAGGACGGCCTCGTCGAAATTCCGCGCTGGCGGCACGCCATGATCAATTTCCCGCATCCGCTGCTGCGCCAGGGCCTCGTCATCCTCGATACGCCGGGACTGAACGCGATCGGTACCGAGCCTGAACTGACGCTCTCGCTGCTGCCGAACGCGCACGCGGTGCTCTTCATCCTCGCCGCCGACACCGGCGTCACGCAATCGGACCTTGCCGTCTGGAAGGAATATATCGGCACGCCGGGCGGCCGCAAGAAAGGGCGCATCGCCGTCCTCAACAAGATCGACGGCATGTGGGACGAGCTGAAGAGCGAAGACGAGATCGACGCCGAAATTCAAAGGCAAGTGGCAAGCTGCGCGAGCACGCTCGGCCTGCCCCTCTCGCAGATCTTCCCGGTGTCGGCGCAAAAAGGCCTCGTCGCCAAAATCACTCGCGACGCTGCCCTGCTCGAGCGCAGCCGCATGCTCGAGCTCGAAACGGCGCTCTCCGAGGAACTCATCCCGGCCAAGCAGGAAATCATTCACGACAACACCGACGCCGAGTTTGCCGACGTCCGTCAGCGCATGGACGGCCTGCTCGGCGCGCGGCTCGCGAGCCTGCGCGAACAGCTCGGCGAGCTTGCCGAATTGCGCGGCAAGAACAAGGGCGTCGTCGAATACATGATGGGCAAGGTCCGCGTCGAGAAGGAAGAATTCGAATGGGGGCTGCAGCGCTACTACGCCGTGCGCAGCATTTTTTCGCAGCTCACCAACAAGCTGTTCGCGCATCTCGGGCTCGACGCCTTGCGCCTGCTCACGTCGTCGACGCGCGAAGCGATGGCCGAAGCGACTTTTTCGAAGACACTCTCGGGGTCGATGCATAACTTCTTCGCCGTCTCGCGCGCCAATCTGACGAAATCGGACGGCGAAATCAGCGAAATCCTCGTCATGATGGACGCGATCTACAAGAAGTTCTCGGTCGAGCACGGCTTGAAGCTCGGCGCGCCGACCGGCTTTTCACTGATCCGTTACCAGAAGGAAATCGACCGGCTCGAACACTGGTGCGACACCCACCTGAACACGATGTTCACGCTGATGACGAACGAAAAGAACCAGGTGATGCAGAAGTTTTTCGAGGAGGTCGCCAAGCAGGTGCGCCGGGCCTTCGAGCGCGCCAACCGCGACGCCGAAGCCTGGCTCAGGGCGATCATGGCGCCGATGGAAACGCAGGTGCGCGAGCACCAGATCCAGTTGAAGCGCCGGCTTGAAAGCATCAAGCGCATCCACCAGGCGACCGACACGCTCGAAGACCGCATCAACGAACTCGTGCACGTCGAGAACCACCTGCTCGCGCAGCTTGCGGCGGTCAAGGACGCGGGCGACCGCGTCGATCATCTGCTCGATTCCAAGGCGCCGGCGCCGGCCCTGCGCAGCGCCGCCTGAAGCGCGACGCCGATGAAGGCGGCGCGCTGCGCCGCGCCTCCAGGCTATCGACTCAGGGGCGCGTCTTGCCCGTCAGCTTCTCGAACTTGACCCAGAGCTGGTCGGTACTTTCCTGATGGTCGGCGTCTTTCGGGATGCAATCGACGGGGCAGACCTCGACGCATTGCGGCGTGTCGTAGTGGCCGACGCACTCGGTGCACTTGTTCGGGTCGATCTCGTAAATCTCGCTGCCCTGCGAAATCGCTTCGTTCGGGCACTCGGGTTCGCAGACGTCGCAGTTGATGCACTCGTCGGTAATAATCAAAGCCATGGCTTCTAATCCTTCAAATCGCTTTTACGTTTCTCTGCAACTTTCCTGGTCAGCCGTTCGCAGACTGACGGCTGTACGAATTTGCTGACGTCGCCGCCGAGGATCGCAATCTCGCGCACCATCGTCGCCGAGATGAACATGTATTGTTCGCTCGGCGTCAGAAAGATCGTCTCGACTTCGGGGAAGAGATTCCTGTTCATCCCCGCCATCTGGAATTCGTACTCGAAGTCCGATGCGGCGCGCAGGCCGCGCAGGATCACCTTGGCCTGCTTCATGTGGAGAAAGTCCATGAGCAGTCCGTCGAAGCTGCAGACTTCGGCATTCGGATAGGGCCGCAGCACCTCGGTCGCCATCTTCACGCGCTCCTCGAGCGAGAAGAAGGGCCGCTTCGCGAGGCTGGCCGCGATCGCGACGATGACGTGATCAAAAAGGTTCACGGCCCGCCGCAACAAATCCTCGTGTCCGAGCGTCATCGGATCGAAGGTTCCCGCGTAAATTGCAATGCGCCGATTGAGCGTCATATCGTTATACCCCGGTCACTTTTCCAAAGTCACTTTCGCATCAGCTGATAATAAACCTGCCCCGCTTTTCCGCTGCGAACGCTTCGCCATTCCCCGCAGGCTTCGACCGCGTGCTCGGCCTCGACGTAAATCGCGCCATCGTCGGCGACGAGCCCTGGCAGCAAGGGCAGCATCCGTTCGATCCACCCCTTGCCATACGGCGGGTCGAGAAAAAGGACGTCAAAGCGCGCAGCGGGCGAACGGCGAGCGGAGGCGAATTCTACCGCATCTGAGCGAATAATCCGCAAGCGGCCGTCGCCCGCCTCGTTTCCGAGCATACGCGCGTTGGCTTCAAGCGCGGCGATTACCTGCGGCGACCGATCGACGAGAACGACGCTCTCGGCGTTGCGCGAAGCGGCTTCGAAGCCGAGCGCGCCGCTGCCGGCAAAGAGGTCGAGGCAGTTGAGTCCCGCGAGATCCTGGCCGAGCCAGTTGAAGAGCGTCTCGCGCACGCGGTCGGGCGTCGGACGCAGGCCCTCGCCGTCGGGAAAACGCAGGAGGCGGCGGCGCCAGCGACCGCCGATGATGCGCACCGTATTCATGCGCTCATGCGCTCAGGCGTTCACGCCCCGGGGCGTCAACGCGCCGCTTTCTCGGGCGTCTCACTGCCCGCCGACGACGACCGTCGCCAGGTTCTCGAGCTTGACGTGGCGCGAGAAAGCGGCCTTGATCTCGGCGGCGGTCACTTTGCTGACGTTCTCGGCGTAGCGGTCGAGGTAATCGAGCGGCAGGCGGTAAAACCCGATCACCGCGACGTTCTCGAGGATCTTCCGGTTCGTGTCGAGACGCAGCGGAAAGCTGCCGGTGAGATTCTGCTTGGCCGCTTCAAGTTCGGCTTCACTCGGTCCTTCGGCGACAAAATCGGCGAGCACGCCGCGCGCGACCTTGAGCGCGTCGGCCGCCTGCGCCTTGCGCGTCTGCAGGCCGATCTGGAAAGGCCCGCGCTGCCCGAGCGGGACGAAGTAGCTGTAGACGCTGTAGGCAAAGCCGCGCTTTTCGCGCACCTCTTTCATCAGCCTCGAAACGAAGCCGCCGCCGCCCAGCGTGTAGTTGCCGACGACGAGCGGAAAAAAGTCGGGGTCGCCGCGCCGGATCGCCGGCAAGCCGACGAGGACGTGCGCCTGCGCCGCCGGATGCGCGATGCGTCGATCGGCAGCTGCCGCCGGTTGCGGCGCGGCCAGTGCCGCGGTCGCCACGTTCGCGGGCGCGGCCGGCAGGCCCGAGGTCAGCATCTGTGCGAGCGCCTCGGCCTGCGTCCGCGAGAGGTCGCCGACGATCGTCACGACCGCCCGCTGCGCGTTGTAATGGCTGCGATGAAAGGCCGCGAGATCGGCGCTCGTGAGCGCGCCGACCGATTCGGGCGTCGCGTACCTGCCGTAAGGATGCTCCGGATACATCGCCAGCCAGAACGCATGGCTCGCGATCACGTCGGGTTTGGTCAGCGCTTCCTTGAGCGAGGCAATCGTCCGCGCCTGTTCGCGGGCGAAGACCTGCGGTGGAAACTGCGGCGTCGTGAGGACGGCGCGCAGGATGTCGACGGCGGGTTCGCGCTTGTCGGCGACCGAAAGCGTGCGCAAACTCACCGAGGCGCGGTCCATGTCGGCGCCGCCGGCGAGCAGCGCGCCGAGGTCGGCGAGGCGGTTCGAAATCGCCGTCTCGTCCATTCCCTGCACGCCGAGGTCGAGCAGCGCGTGCGTCAGCGAGGCCAGCCCCATCTTGCCCGGCGGGTCGTAGGCGGTGCCGGCTGGAAAATCGACCTGCACGTCGAGGATCGGCAGGCTGTGGTTTTCGACGAAGAGCACGCGCGCGCCCGATGGCGCGCTCCATTCGTCGATCTTCGGGCCGGCGAGCGCGAGCCCTGAGCACAGGATCAGGCCGACGAGGGCAAACAGTCTCACAGCTGGTTTCATCTTCATCGCCTTTAGCGGTGGGGTGGCGGCGGCGCGCGCGGTGTCGGCGGCAGCGGCTGCGGGTCGAGTTCGGCGACGGTGAGCGCATCGTCGGTGAAATACTTCTGCGCCACCCGCTTGACCTGATCGGCGCTGACCGCCTGCAGCTTGGCGATCATCTGCTGGTCGAGGCGATACGAGATGCCGACCGACTCGAGCCTGCCGATTTGCATCGCCTGCGCGAACATCGAATCGAGCTTGTAGATCTCGCTCGCGACGAGCTGCGCGCGGGCGCGGGCGAGTTCGTCCTCGCCGACGCCTTCGGTCGCGATGCGCGCGATTTCGGCGCGGAAACCGGCTTCGAGCTCGCTGCGCGTGCGGCCGGCGCTCGGCGCCCCCTGGACCAGGAAGAGGCCGGGGCCGCGCGAAGTCGAGTCGTAACCCGCCCCGGCCGAGACCGCGAGCCGCTGTTCGCGGACGAGGTTCTTGGAAAAGCGCGCGGCATCGTGCCCGTCGAGGATCGCCGAGAGCATTTCCAGCGCGTAGGGATCGACATCTTTCTCGACGTCCTGAAGCACCGGCACCTTGTACGCCATCAGCACGACCGGCAGTTCGGCCGGCGCCTTCACGGTCAGGCGGCGGATGCCGGTCTGGGCCGGCTCGACCTGCGGCTTGCGCGCCGGCAGCGGGCGCGCCGCGAGCGGCCCGTAGTAGCGCTCGGCGAGCTTGAACACCTCTTCGTGGTCGACGTCACCGACGATGACGAGATAAGCGTTGTTCGGCACGTACCAGCGCTCGTACCAGTTGCGCGCGTCCTGCACGGTCATGCTCTCGAGGTCGTTCATCCAGCCGATCACGGGAACGCGGTAGGGGTTGGCCTGCAAGGCCACGGCCTCCATCTGCTCGAAGAGCAGCGCCTGCGGCTGGTCGTCGGTGCGCAGCCGCCGCTCTTCCATGACGACCTTGATTTCCTGCGCGAATTCGTCGGCCGAGAGCGTCAGATGCCGCATGCGATCGGCTTCGAGCTCGATCATCTGCGCGAGCTTTTCTTTTGGCACCTGCTGGAAGTAGGCGGTGTAATCCTTGCTCGTAAACGCGTTGTCGCGACCGCCGGCGGCGGCGACGAGCCGGCTGAACTCGCCGGCGCCGGTCGAGGGCGTTCCCTTGAACATCATGTGCTCGAGGAGATGCGCGACGCCGGTCGTCCCGTTCGTCTCGTCGATGCTGCCGGCGCGGTACCAGACCATATTGACGACGGTCGGCGCGCGGCGGTCCTCCTTGACGATGACGCGCAGGCCGTTGGCAAGCGCGCGCTCAAAGGGGTTGGCGAGCGCCGCTCCCGGCGCGGCCAGCATCAGCGCGGTCACAACGAGGGCATTGACGAGCGCGATTCGTTTCGCATGAAGTATGGGCATGCTCGAGCTTCTGTTAGAATTTGAGCCGACAGTTTACGCCAAGATGCCGTTCACAAGTTTGCGCGCGCAAGCGCCTCACGCCCGCATGCATCGTACGCCGGCGCGGTGAACAGCCAGCCTTGCCTCATTCGAATTCAGCGGTGACTGGGCTCGATCTCGCACCGCCGATCGCGATAACCACCGGAAAGACAAGAAACACCATGTTTGGTTTCCTTAAAAAGCCCGCCGCGGACGCTGCCGCCGCTGCGGCGGCGGCCCCCGTCCCCCCCGCAACTTCGTGGACGGAAAGGCTCAAGGCGGGACTTGCGAAGACGCGGGCGCAGTTCGGCGGCAGGCTCAAGGCGATTCTTGCGGGCGGCCGCGTCGACGATGAACTCATCGACGAGCTCGAAACGCTGCTGCTGACGAGCGACGTCGGGATGGAAGCGACGCAGCACCTCCTTGCCGCGCTCAAGGCGCGCGCCAAGCGCGAGCGCATCGAAGGCGCCGCTGCCGTTCAGCAGGCGCTCGCCGACGCCCTCTTCGAACTTCTCGCGCCGCTCGAAGCGCCGCTCGTGATTTCGGCGCAGCGGCCTTTCGTGATCATGATCGCCGGCGTCAATGGCGCCGGCAAGACGACGTCGATCGGCAAGCTCGCCAAGTACTTTCAGACGCAGGGCCTGTCGGTGCTGCTCGCCGCTGGCGACACCTTCCGCGCGGCGGCGCGCGAGCAGTTGCAGACCTGGGGCGAGCGCAACGGCGTCGCCGTGATCTCGCAGGAGGCGGGCGACCCGGCCGCCGTGATTTTCGACGCGATGTCGGCGGCGAAGGCGCGCGGCATCGACATCGTCCTTGCCGACACGGCCGGCCGCCTCCCGACGCAGCTGCACCTGATGGAAGAGATCGCCAAGGTTCGCCGCGTCATCCAGAAAGCCGACGCCACCGGCCCGCACGAAACGCTGCTCGTCCTCGACGCGAATTTCGGCCAGAACGCGCTGCAGCAGGTCGCCGCTTTCGACAAGGCGATCGGTCTTACCGGCCTCATCGTCACCAAGCTCGACGGCAGCGCCAAAGGCGGCGTCATCGCCGCCATCGCGCGGCAATGTCCGAAGCCGATCCGCTTCATCGGCATCGGCGAGACCATCGACGACCTGAAGCCCTTCAAGGCGCGCGAATTCGTCGATGCCTTGTTTGAGTAGGACGGCCAGAAAATCCACCGCAAAGGCGCAAAGATGCAAAGGTATCGCAAAGGAAACCGTTACCGGAAAGCCATCTCTTTCTTTGCGTCATCTTTGCCCCTTTGCGTCTTTGCGGTGGACGTTCACAATGCTTCCGAATGCACTGCGTGAATGGCACCCGGCACGCTAAATAGTATTCTCAAGCAGGCTGGAATCAGGAAATGAGGCGGTTGATGCGTTATGCGGTCGTAATTGAGAAGGCGGAAAACAATTTCTCCGGCTATGTCCCCGATCTTCCGGGCTGTGTGGCGACGGGCGCGACGATCGAGGAAACCGAGTCGGTTCTTCGTGAAGCGATCGAGTTCCATCTTGCCGGTCTGCGCGAAGACGGCAAGCCGCCCCCTGAGCCTTCGAGCAGCGTCGATTACATCGAAATTGCCGCGTAAGCGCACGGGATGATCTCCGCAAGCGCAGTCTGCAAGCGCTATCCCGAGGGTTTGCAGGCCCTGCAGGACGTCAGCTTTGAGATTGCCGCCGGCGAAATGGTCTTCATCACGGGGCATTCGGGGGCCGGCAAATCGACGCTCTTCCGGCTGCTCGCGGCGATCGACCTCGGGCAGCATCGGGACCAACGGCCAGAACCTCGCGGCGCTGCGCAAAAGCGCGATTCCGTATCTGCGCCGCAACTTCGGCCTGGTCTTCCAGGATCAGAAGCTACTTTTCGACCGCAACGTGCTCGACAACGTCCTCCTGCCGCTCGCGATCATCGGCATGCCGGCGAAGGACGCCTCCCGCAGGGCGCGTGCGGCGCTCGACAAGGTCGGCCTTCTCGGCCGCGAAAAGGCGCTGCCGATCGCGCTTTCGGGCGGCGAGCAGCAGCGCCTCGCGATCGCCCGCGCCGTCGTGAACCGGCCGGCGATCCTGCTCGCCGACGAACCGTCGGCCAATCTCGACAGCGAATCGGCGGCGTCCATCCTCGAAATCTTCCGCGCTTTTCATCAGGCCGGCGTCACGCTCGTGATCGCGACGCACGACCCGCAGTGGATTGCCGGGCTCGCCGGTTTTTCCCCGCGCGTCCTCGCGCTTGCCCACGGCCGCCTGGTCGCGGAGGGCGCATGACGAACTTTCTTGCCCAGCATCGCGCGGCCTTTTTCGACGCGCTGCGCCGGCTCGCCGCGGCCCCGCTCGGCGGCGCGCTCTCGCTGATCGTCATCGGCATCGCGCTCTCGCTGCCCGGCATCGGCTACCTCGTTCTCGAAAACCTGCGGGCGGCCGTCGGCAACGCGAGCGGCGTCCAGCAGGTCAGCATCTTCATGGCGATCGACGCGAGCAGCAAGGATTTGGGCGAAATCGAATCGCGCCTGCGCGAACTTGCTCCCGGTCCTTGGCGCCTCGTTTCGCGCGAGGACGCCCTGAAGCGGCTGCAAGGCACGCAGGGCATGGCCGAAATCGTCGCGAGCCTGCCGCGCAATCCGCTGCCCGACGCTTTCGTCGTCGAGCCTGCCGACGCGCGCGGACCGGCGCTCGAAAATCTTGCGAAGACCTTCTCGGCCTGGCCCAAGGTCGCGCACGTGCAACTCGATTCGGCGTGGGTGAAGCGCCTCGACGCTTTTCTGCGCATCGGCAAGCTCGCCGTCCTCCTCGTCTCCGGGCTCTTCGCAGCGGCGCTCGCGGCGGTCACCTTCAACACGATCCGGCTGCAGATCATGGCGCAGCGCGCCGAGATCGAGGTCATGAAGCTCATCGGCGCCAACGACGCTTTCATCCGCCGGCCTTTCGATTACTTTGGCGCCATCCAGGGCGCGATCGGCGCGCTGATTGCGGCGCTTATCGTCAATGGCACGGTTTGGCTGCTCGCCGAGCCGATCGGCGAACTCGTCTCCTTGTACAGCGGCAGCTTCGTGATGCACGGGCTCACCCTTGCCAGCTTTGCCGCGCTCGTCGCGCTGGGCTCGGCGCTCGGCTGGATCGGCGCCCGCCTCTCGGTCGCGATCCACTTGCGGCGGATCGGCCAGGGTCTATAGGGCGCCATCACCGAAGCGTCCCCCAAGGGGATTTCCTTCGGGGCACGTTGCGCCGTCAGCTGCCGAAAGCGGTGAAGTTTTGCACGGATCGGTGCAATGCGGTTGCGGTGCAATACGCTTCGCGATGCACGGATCGGTGCAATACGGTTCCGGTGCAATACGCTTCGCTATTGCACCCTATGTTCTTTCTCCGTAATGCCGCCGCGTTATCGGCTAGCGATACCCCGGCGGGGGTGGAGGCGGGTTGCCGGCGGGCGGGGGCGGATAGTTGCCGCTGGCCGGGGCTGGCGCGGCGGGATAAGTCGTGACGGCAGGTTGCGCGCTGCGCGACATCACGCCGGAGACGGGAACGCTCTCGCCTCTTGCGTACATGCACTGGATATAAGCATGGTCGTAGCTGCGCTGCGTGCCGTAACCGCTGCTCTGGCCAGCGCCCGAGCCCATCGCGCTGCCGAAAACGAGGCCGGTTCCGGCGCCGATGCCGGCGCCCTGGCTGCCGCCGATGAGGGCGCCCGCGGCAGCGCCGACGGCGGTGCCGACGGCGGCGCTGCGAACACCGGAGTTCCAGGCAGCCTGGTCGGCGGTGGTGCCGCCGATCTGCTGATAGGCGTAGTTGCGGCAGTCGGCGTCGTCAGCGCGAAACTGCTCGAAAGTCTTGCCGGCGCCGGGCAGGGCCATGACGCTGGGACCCGTGGGCAGGCTGACGCAGCCGGCGAGAAGGGCGCTGAGCGCGCCCGCGATGATCAGGGTTTTCAATTCAGGTTCTCCGTCGATTCTTCGCTTCAGCGTTGCCCAGGCTGCGGCGCGACGCGCTCCCAACCGGCCGGACACTCTTTCACGTAAGGATAGTACGCGCTTGCCGAGCGGCAGTAATACCAGTAGTTCCCCGCCGCTTCGGCAGACGGCGCCGGCTGTTCGACATAGACGACCGGCGGCACGACGCGTTCATAGACCGGGTAGGGATAGTAAGCGGGTGGCGGGTAATACCAGGGACTCCACACGGGGCCGCCAAAGACGAAGCCGACACCGACGCTGCTGTGGCGGTGGCCATGGTGGCCATAGTAGCCATAGCCGTACGCCAGCGCACTGCCGGCCCCGGCAAACACCAGGACGATCAGTGCGACGAATTTCAAGACCGCTTTCATGATCCTTGCTTTCCCCATCAACCAATGCCGCGCGGCAGCGCCGCGCAGGCCTCCAGCGAGCCTCGATTTTGCGCGCTCGCGACGCGCAAAACTGTGTTCTGCGTGTCGCTGTTTGTAAAAGATTGTTACGCCGTCAACGCACGGGGGGCCGCAGCGGTTGTCATGAAGTGAGGTGCTGCGCCAAAACCCGGGCGCGCACGGCTTTTGCCGCCGGGCGAACCATAGACGCTTACGCGCCCTTCGCAGGCGCAGGCGAGCGGTAGCGAGAACCAGCGCGCGCACCTCGAACATGCGATCGCGGTCCTCATCAACGCGCAGTCGGCCGGATTTTCGGCAGCAGCGGCAAGCGAAGGCCTCCTCGCCGGACGCGATAAGCGCGGCGAATGGCGCCGATCCGGGCGGACTGCGATCGAAACTCAGGCCAGGTTCCGGGTCGCAGCGACGCTGAAGACCCCTGGGTTTTCGGTATAATAAAAAGCCTATGGATACATTGCATTTTAATTATCGCTAGGGGTCTGTTTTCATTTTTCGGGCGGCGACGCGAGCATGAGAACACGCCCGGTGCGGCGTTCACCGGAACACATTGATGTCTCAAGAAGAAGAATCAGGCGTTCAAATCAAGCCTCTACGGATTTCGAGCCGGCAGGTCCTGCTGCTCAATGCCCTGGATAAATGCCGGAACATGCGGCGCGCGGCGCTCGCCATGCATACGACGCAACCGACGGCAAGCCTGCTCTTGCAACAGCTCGAAGAACGGCTGAAAGTGAAGTTGTTCGAACGCCTGCCGCGCGGAATGGCGCCGACGATTTACGGCGAGGTGCTGATCCGGTACGCGAACGGCGTCAGTCACGATTTCGAGCACGCGGAAGCGGAAATCGCCCAGTTGCTGCAAGGCGCCTCGGGTTTCATGCGCATCGGCAGCGTCTATGGCACCGTGCCTTCATTGCTGAGGGACACGCTCATCGCCTTCAAGAAGGACAATCCCGGCGTGCGCATCTCGATCGAGGTCGGAATGAGCGACATCCTGATTCCGAGCCTGATCAGGGGCGATCTCGATCTCGTCCTCGGGCGCATGCCGGATCAGCTGACCAACCATGACCTCGTGATCGACTTCTTCGATCAACCCGAGCATATCTGCGTGATTGCGCGCCCCGGACACAAGCTCGCTGACAGAAAGAACATCGCCTTGTCAGAACTCGTCGACCTGACGTGGATTCTGAGCCCGATCGGGAGCCCGATGCGGTCGCGGGTCGAAACCGCGCTCAGAATTTCAAAGATGACGTCCAATCTCGACATCATCGAGACGAGTTCGATTCTCGCCATCACCGCCCTGCTCGAGACTTCGGACATGATCTCGGTCCTTCCAAACGCCGTTGCCTTGCACTATGAAAGGTATGGAATGGTGAAGATCTTGCCGGTCGATCTCTCGATCTCGATGGTCAATCTCGGCATCATCACCAAGAGTCTGGACTCGCTCTCTCCCGCCGTCATGGCGTTTCGCAATTATCTGAAGAATACTGCATAGACAAAAAGCCTGAGCCCACCTGCGTGGGCTCAAGCTTTCTGAGATCGATTGCGGGCCGGCTTGCAGGCCGCCCGCAGCAGACGTTGCTCAGCAGGCGGTGAGGCCGCCATCGACCGGAAGGGCGACGCCGTTCATGAAGGCAGCCTCGTCGGAAGCAAGATACAAAGCGGCGTTGGCGACGTCGAGCTCGGTGGCGATGCGGCCGAGCGGCACTTCACCCAGGCGCTCTTCGCGCTTCTTCGGATCCTGCATGATCGTCTGCGCGTACGGCGTATTGACGGTGCAGGGGTGGATTGAGTTGCAGCGGATGTTGTCTTTCGCGTAACGCACGCCGATCGACTTGGTCATCAGGGTGAGCGCGCCCTTGGTCACCGTGTAGGCTTCGGTCGTGTATTTGTGCCCGATCAGGCCGCAGATCGACGACATATTGATGATCGAACCGCCGCCGCCTTTGCGCATCAGGGGGATGGCATGCTTGATCCCCATGAACGGGCCCTTGACGTTGACGGCGAGCATAGTGTCGAGGTTTTCTTCCTTCATTTCCTCGACAGTCTCGCGGATGTTGATGCCGGCGTTGTTGACGAGGACGTCGAGGCGGCCGCATTTTTCGACGACAAAAGCCATCGCAGCGATCCAGCTCGCTTCCTTCGTGACGTCGAGGGGCTGGAAGAAAGCCTTGCCGATGCCGTTGTTGAGTTCAGTTGCGGTCTTGTTCCCGGCCTCTGCGTTCGTGTCGCAGATGAAGACGGTCGCCCCTTCCTCCGCGAAACGCTTGGCCATCGCAGCGCCGAGCCCCTGCGCCGCGCCGGTGATCAGGGCAACCTTGTTCATCATTCTCATGAAGCTTCTCCTTGTT
>CAZALA010000078.1:0-17348 GCA_964485725.1 uncultured Propionivibrio sp.
TTCTGACAGGATTTGGATGAAGTTGAACGCCCACACCTGGCGCGGCTCTTGCGCGGCGCTGAGACCGTCAAACCACGTCTGGAACCCGTGCACACGCAGCCCGGGCCGGTGGGCTTGGCGAACGAAGGGGGGGAAATCGGGACGGGTCCCGTAAGCCGGGTGGACGTTGACGTAATCGGCGATGTCGTAACCGTCGTCCTTGAGCGGCGAGGGGTAGAAGGGAAGGAGCCAGAGCGCCGTGACGCCGAGCTTCTGCAGGTAGTCGAGCTTTTCGATGAGGCCGGCAAAATCGCCGACGCCGTCGTCGTTGCTGTCGAAGAAAGCCTTGACGTGCAGCTGGTAGATGATGGCGTCCTTGTACCAGAGCGGTTCGCCCGTGCCTGGGATCGCGCTCGCGTCCTCGATCGCCGCGCCGCGCGGCGCCGCCCGTTCCTGCTCGCTGCCTGGGGAGATTTCGTTCATGTCAGGGGTGCGCGCTGCGCTTGAGATGGAAGACATGCGCCGGGACCTGTGCCGGGTCGAGGCTGACAAAATTGCGTTCGCCGTGCCACAGGTAGCGCGCATCGGTGAGGAGCTCGTGCATCTGGTAAGCGCGTTCGCCGGCGACGCCGAGGCGGGCGACCGGCAGCGTCACCCAGCCGGACTGGACGTGGTAGGGGTCGAGATTGACGACGACGACGATGAGGTCTTCGTTGTTCTCGTTCGACTTGCCGTAGGCGATGATCTGTTCGTTGTCTACAGGATAGAACTCGAGCCGCAGATTCTGCTGCAAGGCCGGGTGCTCGCGCCGGATGCGATTGATCTTGGCGATCTCGCCCTTCAGGCTGCCGGGCGCGTCGAGCCGCCAGTGGCGCACCGCGTATTTTTCCGAATCGAGGTATTCCTCGCTGCCCGGCTCGCGCGCCTTGGCGACCATGAGCTCGAAAGGCGGGCCGTAGATGCCGTAGCTGGCGCCGAGGGTGGCGGCGAGGACGAGGCGGGCGATGAAAGCCGGACGCCCGCCGAACTGCAGGTATTCGGTGAGGATGTCGGGCGTGTTCGGCCAGAGGTTCGGACGAAAATATTCGCGCAGCTCGCTTTTCGTCATTTCGTCGAAATAGGCGATGAGTTCGGCGCGCGTGTTGCGCCAGGCGAAGTAGGTGTAGGACTGCGCGAAACCGACGCGAGCCAGGTGCCGCATCAGCTTGGGCCGCGTGAAGGCTTCCGCGAGCAGGATCACCCGCGGCTCCTCCCGGCGCATTTCGCCGATCAGCCATTGCCAGAAGGCGAGCGCCTTGGTGTGCGGATTGTCGACGCGGAAAATGAAAATGCCGGCGGCGATCCAGTAATCGAAGACCTCCTTGAGCGCCTGCCAGAGCGAGCGCCAGTCGCTCGTCTCGAAGTCAAGCGGATAGATGTCCTGGTATTTCTTCGGCGGGTTTTCGGCGTACTGGACGCTGCCGTCGGCGCGGTGGCGAAACCAGTCCGGGTGCTGCTCTACCCAGGGATGATCCGGACTGCACTGGAAAGCGATGTCGAGCGCGATCTCGATGCCAAGCACGTCCGCCTTGGCGATCAGGCGGCGCAGGTCGGCAAGATCGCCGAGCAGCGGATGCAGCGCGGTGTGGCCACCTTCGGCGCTGCCGATCGCCCAGGGGCTGCCGGGGTCGCCGGGCGCGGCGGAAAGCGCGTTGTTCGCGCCCTTGCGCTGCGTCAGGCCGATCGGGTGGATCGGCGGCAGATAAAGGACGTCAAAACCCATCGCCGCCACGTAGGGCAGGCGGCGCTCGCAAGTTGCAAAACTGCCGTGGCTTTCACCGGCCTCGACGCAGGAGCGCGGAAACATTTCGTACCAGGCGCCGTAACGCGCGCGCAGACGATCGACCCAGACCGTCAGACCGCGATCGAACTCGGTCGCTTCTTCGAGATCGGGATAGCGTGCGACGGCTTCGGCGAGGACCGGGGCGAGACCGAAAAGGCGGCCGCCTTGCGCATTGCTTTCGCCACGCAGGATCTCGGCGGCGGCGATGAGGGTGCGCCGGTCCGCTGCGGCGAGCGCCCCGCTCGCCTTGCCGGCGCGCGCGGCGGCGGCAGCGACAAGCTCGGCGCCGCCGCGCAGGGCAAGCAGGATGTCGGCGTCATCGACACGGCCCTCGAGCTGGCGCCGCCAGACGAAGAAATGATCGACCCAGGCGAGGACGCGGTAGCGATAGCTGCCCAGTTCGTCGACGACGAATTCCCCGCGCCACGAGTCGTCGCCGATGTCCTGCATCGGCGTCCGCTGCCAGTCGGCGGACTCTGCGCCGGCGCCGCGCTCATGGCGCCAGAGCAGCGCGCATTGAATCGAATCGGCGCCATCGCAGAAGGCGTCGGCCTCGACGACGACGCTTTCGCCCTGGCAGCGCTTGATCGGCAGCCTGCCGTCGTCAAGCGCCGGCCGCACCGCTTCGATGACCGCTCGCTGGCGGCCCTGGGGAGGCATGGCGGTCGTCGTCACCGTCGTCCTATTTGCCGAGGCTCTTGTTCTTGTCGGCGATCATACGGATCAGCCCGTCGATCCCCGACTCGCTGATCGTCGTCGCGAAGGTCTCGCGGTAGTTCGTGACGAGGCTGATGTTGTCGACGGTCACGTCATAGACCTTCCATTCGCCGGCAGTCTTCTCCATCCGGTAGTTGATCGCGATCGGCGATCGGCCCGGCTGCATGGCCTGCGTCCGGACGACGGCTTCATTGCCGCCTTCGGCGCTGCGCAGCGGCAGATATTTGACGGTGGCCTCGGTGCCGAGGCTGAGCGCGTTGACGTAGGTGCGCACGAGCAGGTCGCGAAATTCGTTGGCGAGGCGCTCGCGCTGCTCGGGACTCGCCTGCTGCCAGGATTTGCCGACCGCAAGCTGCGTCATTTGCGCAAAGTCGAAATGCGGGACGACTTTTTCCTGAACGACTTGCAGCAGCTTTTGCCGGTCCTGACTCTGCTTGATCAGCGTCAGCACTTCCTGGCTCGTGCGCTTGACGAGTTCGTCGGGTGGCGTTTGCGCAGCGCTCTCGCCGACGGCGAGGACAAGGCTCGCGGCGAGCACGGCGAAAAAGAGCAGGGTCGATCTGCACCAGGCGCGCAGGGCAAAAACGCGCCGGCCCGAAGCCGGCGGCAGCATCATCGCATCCATGAAGACCTCCACGTTTAAAGAATTCTCAATGACCGGTATAGAGCTGCCATGCCTTCTTGAACTGGGCGAGCGTCAGCTTGCCCGTGCGTTGCGGGTCGGCAAGGTCGAAAACCCTGTCGAAGCCGTCGAGCCCGCGCACGTCGTCATGAGTGACATAGCCTTTGTTGCTGATGTCGAGCTTCTTGAAGGCCGAGTCAGCCATCTCCGCTTTCGCAGGCGTGATCGGCGCGACGACCTCGGCCGGCGCGGCAGCGCCGGCGGCCGCGTTGGCTGCCGCCTTCGCCGCTGCCGGTGTGGATTTTTCGTCGGCGGCAGCGGCGCTGCCGCCCGTCCCCGGCAGGCCGATCGCCGCGGCGAGCGAGAAGGTAATCCAGAGGGCTTTGCGGCCGCGCCGCGCAGCGGATAAGTCAAGGCGTTTCATTTCTCTTCACCCAAGGCAGCGGGCGGCAACGCGCTGCTGGCGATGCAGCCACGACGAGGCGTGCTGGACGCGTTCGGGCGCGCCGCTGGCGCGCGCCGGCGGCGTGAACAGCAGGCGTTCGTATTCGTTCCGGATGACGCGATAGCATTCGCAGGCTTCAACTTCGAGCCCGGCGCGGTCGAGCACCGTGATCTGCCCGCGGCTGTACTGGATGAGGCCCGCGCTTTGCAGCTTGCCGGCGGCGCCCGTAACGCCCTCGCGCCGGACGCCGAGCAGATTGGCGATGCTCTCCTGGGTGACGCGCAGCACGTTGTTCTGCGTGCGGTCGACGCTCATCAGGAGCCAGCGGCTGAGGCGCCGCTGCACGCAGTGATGACCGTTGCAAACGGCTACTTGCGCAAGCTGCGTGAGCAGGGCCTGCGCATAACGCAGCAGGACGGTCTGCAAGGCGCCGTCGCGACGCCCGCCCGAGCGCTCGAATTCGCGCAGGAAGACTTCGCGACAGAGGCGGTGCGCGCTGCCCGAGGCCTGCACGACGGCGCGGTGGGGCATCGTCATGCCGCCCATGAAAGCCTGCACGCCGACCATGCCCTCGTTGCCAATGACGGCAAGCTCGGTGGAAGCGCCGTCGTCGAGGAGATAGACGAGCGAGACGATCGCCGAGTTCGGAAAATAGACGTACTGCAGCGGGCGATCCGGTTCGTAGAGAACGTCGCCCTGAGCGAGCTTGACGGGGACCATCGCCGCCTGAAGACGCTTGCCCACGCCCTCGGGGAGCATCGAGAGCAACTTGTTTTGCGCGAGAGCGCCATCAGCGCCGGCGGTGTGGGTCGGTTTGGTCGGCAGCGTCACGATCTGTTTCAACAACTTCGCTTCCAGTGGCAGGTTCATCTTTCGGGCCTCCTCGCTGGCTCGTCGCGGGACAAGCATGGCTGGTAAGTGCGCGTGAGTGCGCTCGCTTCGGAGTCGAGACACGGGGGCAGACTACGGTGTCGACGGGGAGTGTTCTGCAAATTGCATGCCACGAGCGCAATCGGCTTGCGCGGCCTGCGCATGCAATTGCCGGGGCCTCGCCAGCCCTCGTCCGTCAAGGCCCCGGAGCGCGCGGCGCAGGGGCAATAATTACAAATTACCGGTAAATGTTGCGTCGCTGGCGAGGCGTCGAAAGCCTCTGTCCGAGGGCATGCCAGCGCCCGAAGCGACTGCCTCGGCGGGGCGACACCGGGCCGCTGACGGGAAATGCCCGTCGCATATTCAGGGGCGACCTCAGGCAAGCGCGTCGGCTGCATGGAACGCCGTTTGCCGGGCCACCGATGGCACCAAAGCATCCGCGTGTGGCAGGCGCCGCATGGCCGACGTAACGAAGCCTGCATACCAGGCCGACTCAAAGGACCGCGCGTCGGTCCGTCTTAAGCGAAAGGACGATACATGGAAACGAAAATTGTCGAGACTCATGGCACCGACAGCGAAAGCGTTCCTCTCTACAGCATACGGTGGGGAGCAATCTTCGCGAGCCTCGTCGTCGGTATCGGTGTGGAAATTCTCCTCATGATGGTCGGTGTGGCTGCGGGCTTTGCGGTTTACGGCAGCGGCGCGCGCCCCGACGGCGGCACGCTGCCGGTGGCGGCGCTAGCCTGGAACGGCGGGGCCATGATCATCGCGGCCATCGTCGGCGGCTACGTCGCCGGTCGCGCTTCGGGCCTGCGGCGCACGGTCGATGGCATGCTGCACGGCCTCGTCTCCTGGGGCGCCGCCTTGCTCTGCTTCATCGTCGTCACGGGGTCGCTGACGGGCAGCGTCGTGACCGGCGTCTTCGGCATGGCCGGCACCGGGATGGAGGTTGCGCGCGCTTCCGACAGCGCCGTCAGCGAGCTCCTGGCGGGCCTCGAGCGGGGTGACCGCGAAGCGACGATGCGCAGCTTGCGCGACGGCTTCGGCCTCACGCAGGAGCAGGCAGCGAGCGCGGCCGACCGCGCCATGGCGATGAGCGGCCGCGGCGGTGAAGGCACGCCCAGCAGCCCGAACGCTGCGAGCACCGCCACCACGCCGAGCAGTGCCGACCTCACGCAAGCGGCCAAAGTGGCCTCGACCGCGAGCGCCTGGCTCAGTCTGATGGTCCTGCTCTCGCTGATCGCCGGCGCCGGCGGCGGCCTCATCGGTGCGCGCGGCGCGCGGCAGCGTGCCTTGCCCGGGCGTCACGCCGACCGGCTCTACCGGCATCGCACCGACGTTCGCAGCGTTCCCGACGCCGGTTAAGCGGGAGGAAGGAAGCGGGCGCATTGCACGGGAGGTGCAATGCGCTGCGCTTGTGCACGGATCGGTGCAATACGCTTCGCTATTGCACCCTATGTTCTTTCTTCGAAGGACGACGGAGCAAAAGGGCTTCGGGATGGCAAGGGTAATCTGGAAAGGCGCGCTGAGCTTCGGACTCGTCCATATCCCGGTGGCGCTGATGCCGGCGACGGTCGAGCGCGGCATCGATTTTGACTGCCTCGACAAGCGCACGATGGATCCGGTCGGCTACAAGCGAATCAACAAGGCCACCGGCAAGGAGATCGCGAGCGAGAACATCGTGCGCGGCGTCCAATACGAGAAGAACCGCTACATCGTTCTTTCCGACGACGAGATTCGCGCCGCTTATCCTGCGGTCACGCAGACCGTTGACATTGTCGCCTTCGTCTCGGCCGAACAGATCCCCGTGCTCTTCGTCGATACGCCGTATTACCTCAAACCGGAAAACCGCGGCGAAAAAGTCTATGCACTCTTGCGCGAAGCGCTGAAAAACACGTCTCGGGTCGGGCTCGCCAAGGTCGTGCTGCACAGCAAGCAGCATCTTGCCGTCGTCGTTCCGCTCGGCGACGTCCTGATCATGAATACCTTGCGCTGGGGCGACGAAGTGCGCAGCGTCGAGGAAGTCGGCTTGAGTCGCGAAGCCGTCACCGCCCGCCTTTCCGATCGCGAACTCGAAATGGCCGAGCGCCTGATTGCCGACATGGCCGAGGACTTCGATCCGGGACGCTACGAGAACGAGTTCGCTCAGCGCATCATGGACCTCGTCGAGCGCAAGGCAAACGAGGGCAAGATCGAAGCCGTCGAGCCCGTGGAAGACGAGGGCGGCGAAGCCGGTCAGGGCGGCGGCAAGGTGATCGACCTTGCCGACCTCTTGCGCCGCAGCCTGCGCAACAAGGGCGAAAAGAGCGCAAGCGAAGACAAGGGCAAGGGCGCGAAAGCCGCCCCGCGTCAGGGCAGCGGCACTGCCCGAACGGCGGCTGTCGGCAAGCGTGCCGCCCGACGCAGCGAGCCGCTCGAGGCACGAACGGCGCGAACGACGCGAGCGAAAGCAAAAGCCGGCTAGAGCGCTGGAGCGACCATGGCGACGCGCGTGCGAAAATCCCCGGGCAAGGCGCCGCCGGCGCTTTCCGAATACGTCAGGAAGCGCGATTTCTCGGTCACCACCGAGCCGCCGGCGGCGAAGCCGGGGCGCACCAGGTCGGCACGTGCACAGCGCGCACACGAGGGGCAATTCGTCGTGCAAAAGCACGCAGCGCGCCGCCTGCACTACGACTTCAGGCTCGAGCTCGACGGCACGCTGAAGAGCTGGGCGGTGCCCAAGGGGCCGAGCCTCGATCCTTCGGTCAAGCGCCTCGCCGTGCATGTCGAAGACCATCCGCTCGAGTATGCCAAGTTCGAGGGCAGCATTCCGCAGGGCGAATACGGCGGCGGCGAGGTGATCGTCTGGGACCGCGGCGCCTGGCAGGCCGACGACGCCGATCCATCGGCGGCCTACCGCAAGGGCCGGCTCAAGTTTCACCTGCTCGGCGAAAAGCTCTCGGGCGGCTGGACGCTCGTGCGCACCCATCTGCGCGGCAGCGGCGACAAGGAACAGTGGCTCTTGATCAAGGAAAACGACGCGGTCGCGCGCAGCGACTACGACATTACCGAGGCGCGTCCCGAAAGCGTCGTCAGCCACGCCGTCCTGCCTGAAAAAAAGCCTGCGGGCGAGGCTGCCCCAGCGAAAGCGTCAAAGAAATCGGCGCGGCCAGCGGGCGCGCCGAAGTCGCGCGGGCGCGACCCGGTGCCGAGCGGGGCGGTGCCTGCGCCCTTGCCGGCGCAAATTGCCCCGCAGCTCGCGACGCTCGTGGAGGCGGCGCCCGCGGGCGACTGGCGCTTCGAAGTCAAGTTCGACGGCTATCGCCTGCTCGCGCGCGTCGATCAAGAGGACGTGCGCCTGTTCACGCGCAACGGCCTCGACTGGACCGCGAAGCTGCCCGAAATCGCAGCGGCGATCGCCGCGCTCGGGCTTGCGAGCGCCTGGCTCGATGGCGAGATCGTCGTCCCCGACAATGCCGGCCGGCCCGACTTCCAGGCGCTGCAGAACGCCTTCGACGAAAAGCGCAGCGGCCGCATCGTCTATTACGTTTTCGACCTGCTCTTCGACGCCGGTCTCGATCTGCGCGCGAGTCCGCTCGAAGAGCGCCGCGAGCGCCTGCGCAGGCTGCTGACAAGGGCGCCATCGCAACACCTGATTTTTTCGCAGGAGATCGAGGGCGCGGCCGCTGCCGTCCTGCAAAGCGCTTGCCGCATGGGTCTTGAAGGCGTCATCGGCAAGCGCGCCGGCAGCGCCTACGTGTCGCGGCGCAGCCGCGACTGGATCAAGCTCAAATGCCGGCAACTGCAGGAATTCGTCATTGGCGGGATGAGCGCGCCACAAGGCAGCCGCAGTGCTTTTGGCGCGCTCCTTCTCGGCGTTTACGATGGCGCTGGCAAGCTCGCCTACGCGGGTCGCGTCGGCACCGGTTTTTCCGAGGCGACGCTCTCGGCGCTGGCCGCCAGAATGCGTCCGCTTGCGCGCGCGACACCGGCTTTCGCGCGACCGCCGGGCGGCCGCGACGCGGCCGGGGTGACCTGGCTCGAGCCCAGGCTCGTCTGCGAAGTCGAATTCGCCGAATGGACCGACCAGGGCCTCATTCGCCACGCGGTCTTCCATGGCCTGCGCGAGGACAAAACGGCAGCCGCGGTGACGCGCGAGCTCGCCGTGCCGGCAAGCGAAGTCAAAGTGGACAAACCGGCGCCGCGGCCGCGCGCAGCTGCTGCCACGACTGCTCAGAAAGCGCGCAAGGGGGCGGCGCAGGTTGCCGGCGTCACGATCACGCATCCGGATCGCGTCATCGACCCCGAGAGCGGAACGACCAAGCTCGCGCTCGCCGAATTCTACCGCGACGTCGCCGAGTACCTGCTGCCCGAACTCGCAGCGCGCCCGGTGGCGATCGTGCGCGCACCCGAGGGCATCGCCGGCGAGCAGTTCTTCCAGCGGCACGTGCAGACGCTCGCCTTGCCCGGGCTCGTCGCGGTCGATGCCGATGGCGAAGAGGCGATGCAGATCGAAAGCCTTGCCGCGCTCGTCGGCGTGGTGCAGATGGGCGCAGTCGAGCTGCACGCGTGGAACGCGAGCGGCAAGCGCCTCGATCGACCCGACCGCATGATCTTCGACCTCGACCCCGACCCGGCACTGCCCTGGTCAGCCGTCGTCGAGGCTACGCGGCTCGTGCTCACGCTGCTCGCCGAACTGGGCCTCAAGGGTTTCCTGAAGACGAGCGGCGGCAAGGGAATGCACGTCGTCGTGCCGCTCGCGCGCCGGCACGACTGGGAGGCGGTGAAGCGCTTCAGCAAAGCGGTGACGAGCCACCTTGCCCGCCTCCTGCCCGAGCGCTTTTCCGATCGCATGGGGCCGAAGAATCGCGTCGGCAAGATCTTCGTCGATTACCTGCGCAACCAGAAAGCGGGAACGACCGCGGCGGCGTATTCGGTGCGCGCGCGTCCCGGCCTGCCCGTTTCGGTGCCGATCGCCGACGCGGAGCTCGAGACCATCGCCGGCGGCGGGCAATGGTCGGTGCGTACGCTAGTCGAGCGTTTGCGTACCCTCCGGGCGCAGAAGCGCGAGCCCTGGCCGGGCTACGGCAAGGGCCAAAGCATTACCGCGCAAATGAAAAGCCGCCTCGGCATCGAATGACAAACCTTATTCGGCATGCAGTCCGAGCGTCGACAGCAGCGCAGCGATGAGGTCGCCGCAGAGGCGCTGCCAGCATCTTCTGCCCGCGGCAAAATGCCGCTGGTTGAGTTCGATCTCGATGCCGAGGTAATCCCGCGCTCCGTACTGCTTGCGCAGCGCCGTGCACACGCCGTCCGAGCGCCCCGTGTAAGGATAGTTGCGGCGCACCCGCCACTGCGGCGAGCGCGCCTTGAGCTCGGCGACCCAGCGCCGGCAAAGCTCGCTTTCGCCGCTGCGGCGAGGGTCGTAGAGCAGCCCGATGTCGGCCGTGCGCACTTCGCCGGCGAGGACCGGCGTGAAGCTGTGACACGAGAAATGCAGGATCGGGACGCCGCGACGCGCGGCCTCGGCGAGGGTTTCCTCGAGGCGCTGGCGGTAGGGCAGGTAATGACGGGTGTATATCTGCGCACGCAGTTTGTCAGGCGCCGCACGCGTGAGCGTAGAGTAGAGCGCGCGGTGGCCCGGCGAACGGTTGAGCTCAATGACAAGCCGGCTTGTCGTGCTCGCGACGAGCGGTGCGGCGAGCGCCTGCGCAAGCGCTCGCGCCAGCTTCAGCGCGCCGGGATCAAAGCCCCGATGGCTGCGCAGGAGCTCGTCCTGGCCGCTGAAAAGCGCAGCGTAGGCGGCGGGAATCGCGTGCCCGCCGTGCTCGCAGGAGACCACGCAGGAAAAGGCGCCCGCGCCGGGCGCCGACGCGATGAGCGTTCCCGACTCAGTCGTGTGCGAGGGCATCGAACATCGTGTTTTCGTGCAGGCAGCGGCAGAGTTCGCGGTAGACCTCGGGCAGGCGGGCGCGATCGCCGGCGAGCGCGCGGTCGATGCGGCGCGCCAGCGTGCCCCGCTCGGCAATCACGCGCAGCGGCGCCAGGGTCTCGGGCGCGAGCCGGCGCTGGCGAGCGAGCGCGTCGATGAGCCAGGACCAGAGCTCGTCGGCGCGACACGAGCGCGCCGGGTATTCGAGCCAGGCGAGGTAGTGCGCATCGCTGATCATCGCGTGCTCGGCGTCGCGAATGCAGTCCTCGAAAATCGCCACCAGCGCGGCGGTCTCGAAGTGCGGCGGCGGCAGCGTTTCGTAAATCCAGCGCACGAGCGCGCTGGTCGCGGCGACGATGGCAAGGTCGGCGCGCGGACACTCCTGCACGTCGAGCACGCGGATCTCGATTGCGCTGCGCGCAAAGCGCGGCACCGCAGCGCGCGCGTCCAGCCACTCGTGCGCGAGCACGCCGGCGTCGGTGCCGAGCAGGGCATCGTAAGTGGCGAGCTCGCGGTACATGGGCGAGAGGACCTGCGCCTGATACGCCGCCGGCGATGCGCTCGGATCGGGGATGCAACGGCCCATCGAAGAGGGAATCTGGCGCTGGTGCTCGCGATAGAGCGCAAGGCGGTGATCGAGGCAGCGGCTCTTCTGGCGATCGGCCCAGGGCGAACTCGCGGCGAGCGCCGGCAGGATCGGCAGCACCATCCGGATCGCCGCGTGCAGGCGGGCGTATTCGTGATCGCCGGCAAAAGGCAGGTTGAGATGCGTGGCCTGCACGTTGGCCCAGCCGTGGCGGCGGCAATCGAAAATGCGGTCGTAGCTGCGGTAGATCGCGGCGTTGTCGTGCGTCCACAGCCGCGCTTCGCTGCGCGGGTCCATCCACGGATGCATCGAGCCGGGCATCAGCTGCGCGCCGAGCGGCGCGAGGCGCTCGTCGATCGCCAGCACTTCCGCGTGGAACAGCTCGGCGAGCCCGGAAAGCGTCGGCACCGGCTCGCAGTTCTTGAGCTCGAGAACGTGCTGCGTAATTTCGTTCGACCAGCCGATCGTGCCGCGCCGCACTTCGCTCGCCGGCGCGCCGGCGGCGCCGGAAATGAGCGCCTCGGCAAGCGGGCGCACGTCGAGGTGCTCGCGATCGACGATCATGTATTCGATCTCGACGCCGTAGCCGGCAAAGGCCGGCAGCACGTGAATCGATGCCTGGGTTTTCTCGCTCATGGTGTCTCGCCCCCCTCGGCGTGTTCGAGGCGGCGCAGGAAAACGGCCATCACCTCGCGATAGAGCGCATCCTTGAGAACGTCGTCTTCGTTGCCGGCGTCGACGTTCGGGTTGTCGTTGATCTCAATGACGCAGCAACGCTTGTTCGCCGTCTGCTTGATGTCGACGCCGTAGAAGCCATCGCCGATCAGGTTGGCTGCCTGCAACGCGATGCGCACGACGTCTTCCGGTGCTTCGCCGACGGCAAGCGCCTCGGTGCGGCCCTCGCGGCGGCCGTTGTCGTGGTCGATGATCTGCCAGTGGCCGTCGGCCATGTAGTACTTGCAGACGAAGATGACGCGTCGGTCGAGAATGCCGACGCGCCAGTCGAATTCGGTCGGCAGCCATTCCTGCGCGACGATGAGCTCGGATTTCTCGAGCAGGTTCGCCACCATCGTGCGCAGTTCCTGCTCGCTCTCGACCTTGTCAACGCCGACCGAGAACGAACTGTCCGGGCGTTTGAGCACGCAGGGCAGGGCGAGCATCGGCACGATGCGGTCGACGTTGCCGCGATGGATGACGAGCGTGCGCGGCGTCGGCACGTTGTGGTGCGCAAGGAGTTCAGCCAGATAGACCTTGTTGTTGCACCTTAAGATCGAATCGGGGTCGTCGATGACGACGAGTCCTTCGGCCTGCGCGCGCCGGGCGAAGCGGTAGGTGTAGTGGTGCACGAAGGTCGTGTCGCGAATGAAAAGCGCATCAAACTCGGGCAGGCGGGCAAAGTCGGCAAGCGTGATGAAATGCGGCCGCATGCCGAGCGCGCTGGCGGCGGCGGCGAATTTCTCGAGCGCCGCGGCGTTGGACGGGACGTTGCGGCCTTGCGGGTTGTGCAGGATCGCGAGATCGAAGGAGCGCGGCCCGCTGCCGTTGTTCTGTCGGTTGCGGCCGGTGAAATGATTGACCGCGGCTTCAAAGGCGAAGCGGCGATGCTCCTCGGGAAGCTCGAGGATGCCGAGCAGGCGGACGCTGCGCGTTCGCCAGTGACCGCGCGTGCGTTCAAAGCGAGCGCGCAGGAGCGGCGCCTGCAGCAGCGCGAACAATTGGCCCGCGAGCACGTCGTAGCGATGTGCGAGGTTGTGGCCGAAGTAGACCGAGAGCTCGAAGTGATCCGATTTAAGCGGCGCGAGCGTCTGCTCGACGAGTTGCGAGAGCTGCCCGGTGAGCAGCTGAATCAGGTTGTGCGACTGCAAGTCCTCGATCGTCCCGGCGCGTGGCCAGGGCTTGTGGCCGCGCGCCTCGGCGAGCAGCGAGACGTAATAGCCGAGGCTCTGGTAGGCGTAGGAGCGGCAGAGGTTGACGACGCGCGCGGCCCGGTCTTCGCCGAAGGCCGGGTCGGCAAGATAGCTGCGCGCCGGGACGACGGTGAGGCCGGCGCCGCCGGCGGGCCAGTCGTCGGGGTCGTCAACGACGATGAGCGTGCTCATTCAGAGTCCTTAATGGGGCGCTTGCCTCGGCCTTGTCGGATGCTCGCGCGGCTGGCGCCGTGCGCTCCTGCCAGCTTGCCAATCCTGGCGAGGGCTTCGACCGGATTTCGCTTCGCGCCTTGCCCGACCCTCTCGGCGGAGTTTTCGCATGCTGGTCTTTCTCTGCGCTCGTCGTTCAAGGGATCAGCCAGTCAGGGGAGCGAACGCTTGAGCTTCGGCGGCGAAATGACGAGCAGGTTGGCGTCGTGGGTGACGATGCCGAGCAGGATCGCATTGAAGACGCGATCCATGCGGATCCAGTAGTCGCTGCCGCCGTAGGGGTGCGGCCCGTAGGGATCGGAGACGAGCAGCGTCCGTGCCGCGCGATCGTAGCCGGTGAGGACGACAAAGTGCCCCGACGGCGTTCCGCGCAGGTCGTCGGGGATGTCGTCGGCGCCGAACTCGCGCACCGCGCGATAGAGGAAGGTCGAGCTCAGCCCCGTGATGATCGGATGGTGGCGGCGCAGCAAGCCGCGAACGAGCGGCGGCGAAAGGTCGGTGAAGCGCAGCTTGCCGCCGAGGCGCAGGAACTCGAGGTAGCCTTCGGTGGCGTAGGGCAGGCGCCGGTCGCACTTCACCTGTCGCTGCGCCCGCAGCCGTTCGGCGACGTCGGAGCGCGGACGAAACCAGGTCGGATCGAAGACGTTGATATTGAAAGTGTAGATCGTCGCCGAATAGCCCTGCTTCAAGGCGTCGCAAGCGAGGAAGACGGCGAAGGTGCCGCCGCGCCGCAATGAGCGCGTGCGTGCGACGACCTCATCGAGCGTCGTCTCGTCGCCCCAGTAGCGGTAGACGGCGTGCAGGCAGGTCGGACCGCAAGTCGTTTCAGTCGGTTGCGGCAGGATGCTCAGGGGCAGGCGTAGCGAAGCAGGCAGCATTGTCTGCGATCAGAACTTCCCGAGCAGGCGGTCCGCCCGCGCCGAAGACGCCGACGCCGACGCCGGGGCGAGCGGCGCAAGCGACGACGACGTCGCCGAGAACACGTTGGCGAGCAGGGCGGTAAGGACAAGGACCAAAACGGCAATCGACTTCACGGTGATCTCGAGCTGGGTGCCAGCAAGCCGCTGGCAGCTTTCGTGCCCGCTCGCAGGCGCGTGGCACAGTGTTTGCCCTGCAGGCTTGGCCGCGACCTGCCGCGAGGGCTGGCCGCGCCGGGCAATGCGATGGACTGTCCGGCTCTTGCCTAGTTCCGCGCCGTGAGCCGCGGTGAGCGCGGCGCCATGAGAGCTGCCACTTCTTGACCGAGCAACGATTGAAACGAACCGACCAGCAAAGTCCTGAGGGACCCTCGATGAACGCCGGCTGCCGTCGCCGCGCCGGGCGTTCGCGCCTTGGCTTGAGGCCTTGCCTCGCGCTCGCGCTCGTGCTTGCCTTGGTCGCGTGCGCCGCGACCTCGCTGCCGCCGCCGCCAGCTTCGCCGCGCGTCAAGTTGTCCGAAATCCGCGTTGAGGACGAGCGCGGGCCGCTGCCGGCGCGGCGCGCGGCAGCTGCGGTGCGCGAACTCGAGCAGGAGGGCCGGGGACTTGCGACCTACCTTGCCGAGGTCGACAAGGTGCTCGCCGCGCCGCTCGTGCTCGGCAACGACGCGCATCTTCTCATCGACGGGCCGCAGACGCAGTCGGCGATGCTGCGCGAAATGCGCCAGGCGAAAAAGCAGATCGACCTGCAAAGCTACATCCTCGAGCCTGACGGCATCGGCGAGCAGCTTGCCGACCTCCTGATCGCGCGGCGCGGCGAAGGCGTCGCGGTGCGCGTCCTCTACGACAGCATCGGCTCGCACGCGACGCCGGCCGCCTACTTCGAACGCCTGCAAGCGGCCGGCGTCGCCGTCTGCGAGTTCAATCCGGTCAATCCGCTCAAGGCCTCGGCCGATCCGCGCCTGACCGTCAACAATCGCGACCACCGCAAGATTCTCATCGTCGATGGGAGCGTCGCTTTTACCGGCGGAATCAACATCAGCAACGTCTACAGCAGCTCGCCCTCGTCCTTCGGCAGCCGCAAGCCGCCGCGTCGCGACACCGGCTGGCGCGACACGCACGTAATCGTTCGCGGCCCGGTCGTCGGCGACTTTCAGAAGGTCTTCGACGACGCCTGGCAAGGCCAGCGCTGCCCGCAGGTCGAGCTGCCGCCGGCGGCGCGGCCGGTCCGCGCCGGCGACCTCGCGATGCGGCTGGTCGCCTCCGATCCGCTCGACGAGCGCAGCGAACTCTATGCGGCCTTGCTCGCCGCGGTGGGGCTGGCGCGTCAGCGCATCTGGCTGACTTATGGTTATTTCGCACCCGACGAGCGGCTGCTGCAGGCGCTTGCTGAGGCCGCCCGCCGCGGCGTCGACGTTCGCCTCGTGCTGCCGGGTTTCAGCGACTTCTGGGCTCCGCTCCATGCCGGGCGCGCGCGCTACGAGGAGCTGCTCGCCGCCGGCATCCGCCTTTTCGAGCGGCGCAACGCGCTGCTGCACGCGAAGACCGCGGTGATCGACGGCGTCTGGGCGAGCGTCGGCTCGACCAACCTCGACTGGCGGAGCTTCGTGCATAACTACGAAGCCGACGTGCTGATCCTCGATCGCGCTTTTGGCGACGAAATGGAAGCGCTGTTCAAGCTCGACGTCTCGGCCTCGCACGAGATCATCGCGAGCGAATGGAACGAACGCGGCTGGCGCAGCCGCTTTCTCGAGTGGCTGGCGCGCCGCTGGGAGTATTTGCTCTAGGCAGCAGACGCCCGCCGAACGCTTCGCCGGCATGTCGATTGCTCCTTCACCACGCACGCACCCCCACGCCCGGGGCACTGTCCCCGGAAGAACCGTTCAACGGGGCTCGCGGCGGCCAAGGAGAATCGGATGCTCAAGCTTGCCATCGCCCTCTTCATCGTTTCGGTCATCGCGGGCCTGCTCGGATTTACCAAGATCTCGGCGGGCGCCGCGGGCGCCGCGAAAGTGTTCTTCTTCATTGCCGTCGCGGTTTTCCTGATCGTCGTTGTTTTCGGCCTGGCGCTCGGCACGCTGGTCTTCTGAAGCGTGCCGACGCACTCGCCTGCACGGCCTGAGGCCGCGTGAACACAGCCGACGATGCCTCGAGCAGCGTTGCTCGCCGGACAAACCCGGGGACATCGGCCTTTCGCGCGCTGGCGTGCACGACGCCCGCCTGTGCACGGCCTTCTGCCGCGTCCGCCGCCCTCAACAAGCTTTTTCTACCTGGCTCATAAGGAGTTGCAATGCCACAGAAACCCAAGTCCCCCAGCAAGAATTCGATTCCGCGCGCCGCAGAGCAAGCTGCGAAGCGCCCGCGCTCGGTCGCCCAGGCTGCGCCTTCGGCTGCGGCCTCGGCCGCCAGAACCTCGGCGCGATCGACGGTGAGCGGGCCGGGGCGCGCGGCGTCCAGGGCTGCGACCGGCGATGCTGCGACGCTGAAGTTTGCCGGCACCGAAGCGCTCGCTTCGGCTTTTCCCTCGAACGCCGCCAAAGCCTCGGAGTACGGCGCCGCGTCGCAGCGGCCGGCCACCGGGCAAGCGGCCGAAGCGCCCGACCGCATCGTCGGCGCGAGCACGCTCAGCGAAAACAATGCCTCGCTCAAGGTCGGCGCCGGCGAAGCGCCAGCGGGCTTCAACCCGACCAATGGTGCGCTCGACCGCGTTCGCGTCGATTCGACCGGGCGCGTCCTGACGACCAACCAGGGCGTTGCCATCGCCGACAACCAGAACTCGCTCAAGGCCGGCCTGCGCGGGCCGGCGCTGCTCGAAGACTTCATCCTGCGCGAGAAGATCACGCATTTTGACCACGAACGCATTCCCGAGCGCGTCGTGCATGCGCGCGGTTCGGCGGCGCACGGCTTTTTCGAGTGTTACGAGTCGCTCGGCGAACTCACGCGCGCGAGCATCTTTGCCGAGGCGGGCAAGCGCACGCCGGTGTTCGTACGCTTCTCGACGGTCGCTGGCGAGCGCGGATCGATCGACACCGCGCGCGACGTGCGCGGCTTCGCGGTCAAGTTCTACACCGACGAGGGCAACTGGGATCTGGTCGGCAACAATATTCCGGTGTTCTTCATCCAGGACGCCATGAAGTTTCCCGACCTCGTGCATGCGCTCAAGCCCGGGCCGCACCATCAGATGCCGCAGGCGTCTTCGGCACACGATACCTTCTGGGATTTCGTCTCGCTGATGCCCGAATCGACGCACATGCTGATGTGGGTGATGTCCGACCGCGCGATTCCGCGCAGTTACCGGATGATGCAGGGCTTCGGCGTGCACACCTTCCGCCTTGTCAATG
>CAZALA010000079.1:0-2788 GCA_964485725.1 uncultured Propionivibrio sp.
CTGGATCAAGCCGCGCAAGGGCGCCGACGGCGTCACCCGCCTGCACGCGATCAACCCGGAAGCCGGTTTCTTCGGTGTCGCGCCGGGAACGAACGACAAGACCAACTTCAACGCGATGGCTTCGCTCGCCGAAAACACCATCTTCACCAACGTCGCGCTGACCGACGATGGCGACGTCTGGTGGGAAGGCATGGGGCCGGCACCGGCACACGCAATCGACTGGCAGGGCAACGACTGGACGCCTGAAATCGCCAAGGAAAAAGGAACCAAGGCGGCGCATCCGAACTCGCGCTTCACGGCGCCCGCTGCGCAGTGCCCGTGCATCGACGAGGACTGGTCGAACGCCGACGGCGTGCCGATCTCGGCTTTCCTGTTCGGCGGCCGTCGCGCCTCGACGGTGCCGCTCGTCTGCCAGACGAGCGACTGGGAACACGGCGTTTACTCGGCCGCGACGCTCGGTTCGGAAACGACCGCCGCCGCTTTCGGCGCGCAAGGCGTCGTTCGCCGCGACCCGTTCGCGATGCTGCCTTTCTGCGGCTACCACATGGCCGACTACTACAGCCACTGGCTGAAGATGGGTGCCGCCGCTGACAAGCAGGTGCCGATCTTCATGGTGAACTGGTTCCGCACCGACGAAAAAGGCGGCTTCGCTTGGCCCGGTTTCGGCGACAACAGCCGCGTCCTCAAGTGGATCATCGAGCGTTGCGAAGGCAAGGTTGGCGCCGAGCAGTCGGTGCTCGGCGCGATGCCGAAGTACGAGGACATCGACTGGGCGGGCCTGTCGTTCTCGAAGGAGCAGTTTGCCAACGTCACCAAGCTCGACAAGGAGACCTGGCTTGCCGAACTCGAGGGCGTCAAGGAGTGGTTTGCCAAGATGGGCGAAAAGATGCCGGCAAAGCTCGTCGAGATCCGCGACGAACTCGAAGCCGCGTTCAAGAAGGCCTAAAGCAGCGCTCTAGCTGTTTTTAAGCGTCAATCGGAAAGGCCGCCTGCGGGCGGCCTTTTTTCGCGCTCAAAAGATTCCACCGCAAAGACGCAAAGGCGCAGAGGCCGCGCAAAGGAAAACTTTGCGCTCCCTTTCCTTCTGCGCCTTTGCGGTGGATTTTGAATCTGATTCGGTGAAGCTAGCGGCGCAGATGTAAACTGGCTGCCTCGTTTCTTACACCTGCAACCACCATGCCCAAATTTCCCGCCAGCCGCGTCGCCGACATCGCGCCCTTCCACGTCATGGAACTCCTCGCTCGCGCCAAGGAACTCGAAGCCTGCGGCCGCGACGTCATCCACATGGAAGTGGGCGAACCCGACTTTCCGACACCCGCACCGGTGATCGCTGCGGCGCAGGCGCAGCTTGCGACCGGCCGCGTCTTCTATACCGCTGCGCTCGGTCTCCCCGAGTTGCGCAGCGCCATCGCGAACTTCTACACGACGCGCTATGGCCTGACGGTTCCGGCTTCGCGCATCGTCGTCACGGCGGGCGCCTCGGGCGCGCTGCTCCTCGCCCTCGCCTGCCTCGCCGAACCGGGCAGCGAATGGCTCGTCACCGACCCTGGCTATCCGTGCAACGCGCACTTCATTCGCAGCTTCGAAGGCGTGCCCAAAGCAATTGCGGTACGCGCCGAGAACAACTTCCAGCCGACGCCCGCGGAAGTCGCCGCGCACTGGAACGAACGCACCGCCGGTGCGCTCTTCGCGTCGCCCGCAAACCCCACGGGCACCCTCCTCGACGATGCCGCGCTCGCGGCGATCGCCGCCTTCATCCACGACCGCCGTGGCCAGCTCATCGTCGATGAGATCTATCACGGCCTCACTTACGAGCGCGACGCAGTGAGCGCGCTGCAGTTCGACGACGAAGTCTTCATCGTGCAGAGCTTCTCGAAGTATTTCAACATGACGGGCTGGCGACTCGGCTGGCTCGTCGTCCCCGAGCGCCATGTGCGCGCCGTCGAGAAGCTCGCGCAGAATCTTTTCATAGCGCCATCGACCCCGGCGCAGTACGCGGCGCTCGCCGCATTCGCACCGGCGACGATCGCCATCCTCGAAGGGCGTCGCGAAGAATTTCGCAAGCGTCGCGATTTTCTCGCCCCAGAACTCGAAAGACTCGGGTTCAGGCTCAATGCCAGGCCGCAGGGCGCCTTCTATATCTACGCCGAGACGAGCGCCCTGACGAGCGACAGCGAGGCCTTCGCGCGCGATCTTCTCGAAGTGTCCGGGGTCGCGCTCACCCCCGGCATCGACTTCGGCGCGCATGCGCCGAAATCGCACCTGCGCTTCGCCTACACGACCGGCATCGAGCGGCTCGCTGAAGCCGTCGATCGCATCCGTCGCTACCTCGGCTGAGCCTGCATGAAAATGAGGCGTAACAGTCGTTACGCCTCAGTCCGAAGGCGGGTGGGGCAAGGCTTCTGCACCCACCCGGTCTGCGGCATTACTTCGGACGCGAACCCGTCGGAAACGGCCAGGCACCGGTCGGATTGAGCGCCGACTTGAGGCCGGGCGTCGCTGCTGTCGACGGCGCGGCTGGCGCAACGGCGACTGGCGCGGGAGCCACGGCCGGCGCCGGCTTCTTTACCGCCGGTTTCTTGGGCGCTGCCGGCTTGGCGACGGCCTTCTTCGCTGCCGGTTTGGCGGCGGGCTTGGCTGCCGCTTTCTTCGCTACCGGTTTGGCGGCGGGCTTGGCTGCAGGTTTTGCTGCCGCTTTTTTCGCAACCGGTTTCTTGGCGGCGACTTTCTTGGCGGCGGGTTTCGCTGCTGCCTTCTTTGCTACCGGCTTCTTGGCAACGACTTTCTT
>CAZALA010000079.1:2888-13275 GCA_964485725.1 uncultured Propionivibrio sp.
CGGCGGGTTTCGCTGCTGCCTTCTTTGCTACCGGCTTCTTGGCAACGACTTTCTTCGCGGCGGGCTTCGCTGCCGCCTTCTTCACCGCAGGCTTCTTGGCGGCAGGTTTTGCTGCCGGCTTGGCAGCCGGCTTCGCAGCCGCGGGTTTCTTCGCACTTGTTGCCATGTAAACCTCCTTCTCAGATGAGGAAAACTCCTAGCTGGAGCACTGCAGGAAAACGATCCGGAAGCCGGACCATTCAATTGGCGCATTGGCAAATGCGCTGATTGAATTCGCAAATGTCATTTTCCGCACGGACGATGCCATTGGCATTCTACGGAAAAGACCGGAAGGCAGCTGCGACGAAAGCCGGAAAGGCCTTCGCAGACATGACAGGAAAAATGAAGCGCTGCGGAAAAGACCGGGAACAAACGGCCTGGCAAAGCCGGAAGGGGCCGGCAAGCACGGTGAGCAGGTGAGGTTTCGTTGATCTGGTGATCCGCTTAAATCCATCACTATCCGCATTCAGAGGTGGTCAGGACGACTGCCGATTGCCCTGCCTGCCATCAAAAAGTAAAAAGTCCGCACATACATTTACTGCGTTTGCTACTAGATGTTGTGCCCCTCTTGCCATTTGCGACTAATTCTAGTAGGCCGATACACTTGACGCAAGAATTATTTTGTGCCTCAAGAAAGTGCGGGTGTCGATTGTCTCAAATCGACAACGGCCGCTCGCGCGTCGACCAAAAAGGCGGATGGAATACGGGTCGTGGCCACTGCCGCGAGTCTGCCTTGCGCGGCGAGAAATGACAGGCGGGAATCCGGAGAAAACAGCCGCTTCAGTCGCGGCGATGGCGCAGCGCAGAAAGACTCGCGAGCCGCTGCCAGTCGAAGTGCGGTCCCGGGTCGGTCTTGCGGCCTGGCGAAATCTCGGCGTGCGCGGCCACCGCGTCGATGGGATAGACCGCGCGCAGCGCTGCGATGAGCTCGACAAGCCGCGCATACTGCGGGTCGGCGAAAGGCGTCTCGTCGCAGCCTTCGAGCTCGATGCCGATCGAAAAGTCGTTGCAGCGATCGACGCCCTGCCACGACGATTTGCCGGCGTGCCAGGCGCGCGCGTGGCAGGAGACGAACTGCAGCAATTCGCCATCGCGGCGAATCAGAAAATGCGCCGACACCGGCGTCGCGGCGATCTTCTCGAAGTAGGGATGCGCCGCAGGATCGAGCGAATTCGTAAACAGGCGTTCGATGTGCTCGCCACCGAACTGCCCGGGCGGCAAGCTGATCGCATGGATCACGACGAGCGTGATCGGCGTGCCGGCCGGGCGCTCGTCAAAGTTCGCCGAGTTTACGCGGCGCGCACCGGCACACCATCCGTCGGCCGAGATCATCGCGGCTCGATGCTGCGCCTCACGGTGCCGACGCAGACTCTTCAATGCCGAGCCGCTCGATGCGATAGCGCAGCGAACGGAAGGTCACACCGAGGAGGCGCGCCGCGGCGGTGCGGTTGAATCCGGTCTTGGCGAGCGCGTCGAGGACGATCTGTTTCTCGACGCGATTCATGTGATCGTCGAGCGTCTCGCCGCTGTGCGGAATGCCGTCCTCGATGCTCGCTTCCGGCGCGAGTTGCAGGTCGTCGATGGCGACCTTGCCGTCAACGCACAGCGCGGTTGCGCGCTCCAGAATGTTTTCGAGTTCGCGCACGTTTCCCGGATAGACGTAGGCGCAAAGCGCCGCCATGGCTTCGCGGCTGATCTCCGGCAGCCGCTCGCCGCAAATGCGCGCGAGCGCCGCGGCGACGAGCAGAGGGATGTCTTCCTTGCGCTCGCGCAGCGGCGGCATCCTGAGCTCGATGACGTTGAGCCGGTAGTAGAGGTCCTGGCGAAACAGCCCGGCGTCGACGCACTCCTTGAGCTTGCGGTGCGTCGCCGACATCAGGCGAACGTCGACGGCTTCCTCGATCGCGCTGCCGACCTTGCGCACGCGCTTCTCCTGGATCGCCCGCAGGAGCTTGACCTGCATCGGCAGCGGCAGATCGGCCACCTCGTCGAGGAAAAGCGTGCCGCCCTGGGCGGCCTGGAAAAAACCGTCACGATCGTTGTCGGCGCCAGTAAAAGCGCCCTTGCGATAACCGAAGAACTCGCTCTCCATCAGGTTCTCGGGGATGGCGCCGCAGTTGACCGGAACGAAGGGCGCTTCACGCCGCGACCCGAGCCTGTGGATGAGCCGCGCGGCAAGCTCCTTGCCGCTGCCCGACTCGCCCGAGATATAGACCGGCGCCTGGCTGCGCGCGAGCTTGGCGATCATGTCGCGCACGTAGATCATCGCCGCCGATTCGCCGATCAGCTGGCCGGCCGCACCAGCGGCCGCGCCCCCGCCGTCGGCAAGATCGCCGGCACGCGGCAGGCTGATCGCCGACTTGATCAGCGTGCGCAGCTGGTCGAGGGCGACCGGTTTGGAGAGATAGTCGAAGGCGCCGGCCTTGAGCGCCGCCACCGCGTTCTCGGCACTGCCAAAAGCGGTGATGACGGCGACCGGGGTCTCCCCGTACGTCGAACCGATCAGGCGAACGATGTCGAGTCCTTCGCCGTCGGGCAGGCGCATGTCGGTCAGGCACAGGCTGTACTGTTCGCGCTCGAGGAATGCGCGCGCCTCGGCGACGGTAGCGGCGCAGTCGGCGGCAAGCCCCATGCGCGCGAGGGTCAGATCGAGGAGCTCGCGAATGTCCGCCTCGTCGTCGACGACGAGCACGCGCGCCGTTTCGCCGCGCTGACGACGCTCCCCTTTGCTCACGGACATGCGACCGCCCTCCCCGCTATGCGGAAATCAGCGCCCGTCCCGGCGCCGTTCACCAGATCGAGCCGCGCGCCGTTCGCTTCGCACAGCTCGCGCGCAATGTAGAGTCCGAGTCCGGTCCCCCGGCTGTGCGTCGTAAAAAAGGGCTCGAAGATCTGCTCGCGATGATTTTCATCGACGCCGGGGCCATCGTCAATGATGTGCAGGTCCACCCAGCCATCGCGGACATCGTCCGCGACCCTGATGCGCACGCTGGCCTCGCCCTGCCGCGAATAGCGAAGCGCGTTGCCAAGGAGATTCCAGACGACCTGATGCAGGTGCGAACGATCGAAGTGGAGGATGCCGCCGCCCGCGCAGTCAAAGCGAATGACGCCGGGCGCGACCTTTTCCTTCGCCGAGTATTCTTCGATCAGGATCGGCAGGCTCTGGCGCAAATCGATCGACTCGATGTGCGCGCGGTCGCGTCGCCCCAGCTCGAGGACGTTGCTGACGATGCGTTCGAGGCGTTTGGAATTGTCGAGGATGATGCGCAAGAGCCGCTCGTTCGGGAGCCCGACGCACTCCTCGTGCATCAGCTCGCCGGCGTGGTTGATCGCCGAGAGCGGGTTGCGGATCTCGTGCGCGATGTTCGCCGTCAGCCGCCCGAGCGCCGCGAGTTTGAGCTGTCGCGCCTGCTCCTGCACCCGGCCCATGTCCTCGAGGAAAACCAGGACATCGCTCTCCGAACTCGCCGTCGCCACGAAACGCGCGCGCAGTTGCAGGCCGCTCGCCGGCGCGCGCACGAGCATGGGCTCGTCGCTCGCCCGCTTGCACCATTCCCAGAATCCTTGAGCGAGCTCGCTCGAATAGCTGTCGACGCGGCGCTCCGACGGATCACCGAGGCCGAGCAGGCGCACGGCGCGCGGGTTGTTCTGCTTGATGCGGCCGGCGCGATCGAGGACGAGGACGCCGTCTTGCATGTCCTCGATGACGCGCTGGCTGATCAGGGTCTGGTTCTTCAACTCGATGCCCCGTTTGCGCGCGAGCTGCTCGTTGGCAATGACGCGGCTCGCGAGCAGTCGCGCCGAGATCGCGACGGCAAAGAATCCAATGCAGAAAACGCCGGCCTGGAAAAAATCGGCCATTTCGAAATCGGCACCGAGGGCGCGGTACGACTGCTCGAAGAGCAGCGCCAGCGTCGCCAGCGCGGCGTAGAAAAGGACGAGACGCCCCTGGCCGACCAGGCTCGCCGCCGCCAGCGTGACGAGCAGCATCGCCCCGAGGCCGCTGCGCAGGCCGCCTCCGGCGTGGATGAGGAGCGTCAGGACGATGATGTCGACGACGACCTGCGCCGTCAGCTGGAGATTGAATTGCTGCCGGTAGTAGCGGCGCACCAGCAGCGAAGCTGAGACCGCGGCGAGGTAAAGGCTCGTGACCGTGACGTGAAAAATGGCGTGATCGGCGCTCAGGATCGAGAGCGGCGAAGGCGCGACGAGCGCCGAAACCGAGAGCAGCGCGGCGATGCAAAGGCGGTAGGTATTGAAGTAATAGAGGCTCTTCCAGTGCGTCTCGGAAAACTCGACGCCCGCTGCCTTTTCCGTGCCGGCGGTGTCCACCGTGCCGGTCGCGCCGGCCGCACTTGCCGCGCCGATCATCATGGCGCGGCGATCTCAGTCATTTTGTTCCTGTGCCAGGCGGCGATGCGCGGCACAGCAGTAATACCGTCCGTCGAGAAAAAGGCTTTCGCTGAGCGGCTGATTGAGCTGACAGACCGCGCAGCTCACCATGCGCTCGGCGGGCGGCGGGGGCGTCTGCCGGCGCGAGCGCGCGCCTTGCGCCTTGCGCAGAATCATCATGACGATGACGATCAAAGCGATCCACAACAAGTACTTCATCACACCCGCAAGCGACGGCCAAAACCAGAGCATAGCAGAAGTGCCGCCCGCTCAAGCGCGGCGCGCGGCATGGCCTTGCAGGGTAGTCGCTGCGCGGCGCCGAAGGGCTTTGGGGCGCCGACGGCGCAAGGTGTCCCGAAGGAAATCCCCTTGGGGGACCTTCGGTTATTGCGTCCTATGGCCCGAGGCGCGGCCCGGCCGAAACAGATCAGAGGCTATAGGGTGCAATAGCGCATGCGTATTGCACCGGTCCGTGCACAAGCGCAGCGTATTGGACCGGTCCGAGCATTGCGACGCGTATTCCACCGATCCGTGCACCAGCGCTGCGCATTGCCCCGCTTCACCGCGCCGAGGCCGCTGTGCCGTTTGCCTTCTTGGATCCTAGGTGCCGAGGCGGTCTTCGTCCGACCGCCTCACTGCGGGGAACGCGTATGCATCAGGGAGGAGAGCGATCGTCCGCGGCCACGGCGGCTCGTGCGTTGCATCCAGGTGAGCGCAGCCTCGGCAACGTAAGGCGATGCGGCGCCGATCGCAAGCAGGGTGTAAAGCACGTCTAGGTCCATGGCCGTCTCCCGGTGACAGTTCTATCGTTTTCAAGACGGAAAAAGCAAGCGATGAAACGGTGGAACAGTGGAACAGTGGAACGATTCGCATTTCCGTCTTCCGGTGAACTGACCCCGGGTCGTTTCCGAAGTTCCGAGATTTTCCAATTTTCCTTTTTTTCGCAGACGGCGCCGCGCTCAGGGCCGCTTTCCCTCGTCCGGGCGAACGCAAAATCCCTGCGGCGCGACGCCGAGCGCCGAATTGAACTTGCTCGAGAGGTTCTGGAAAGCGACGATCGCAGTCAGTTCGATCACCGCATCGTCGTCGAAGTGCCGCTGCAAGCGCTCCATCAGCGCGTCGTCGACACCGCATCCCGTCTGCGTCATCGCTTCGGCGTAGGCGAGCGCCGCTTTCTCGCGTTCGGCGAAGAGCGCCGACGCCTGGGCGTCGGCGAGTTCGGCCAGCTGCGCGGCGGCGAGCCCGCGCTTCATCCCCGTCGCCGAATTGATGTCGACGCAGAAAGCACAGCCGTTCATTTGCGAGACCCGCACCGTGATCAGCGAACGCAGCGCGGGCTCGATCGGCGACCTGCCGCGGTCGAGCCCGCCGTAGAGCAGCGAGAGCGCGGCAAAAACCTTCGGTGTTCGCGCCCACAGCCGCGCCGGCTCAAGCTCGCGGCCGTAGCGACGGCGCTGGTTGGCAAGAAAGAGCCGCACGTACCACGGGAAGCGATGCGTGGCCGGCGTTCTGATGCGCGAGGCCGAAGACGGGTTCATGCTGGCGCTGCGAGCTCGGGCTAACGATGGCTCATTCTGGCCGTCAGCGCGGCACCTCGCTCGGCAAGGCCTTGCCCGCGAAATGCGCGGCGAGGTTGGCGAAAGCGAGGTCAGCCATCGCCTGGCGCGTGCTCGTCGTGGCGCTGCCGATATGCGGCGTGAGCACGACGTTGTCGAGCGCGAACAACTCGGCCGGCACGTTCGGTTCACTCGCGAAGACGTCGAGACCGGCGCCGGCGATGCGGCCTTCGCGCAAGGCGGCGACGAGCGCGGCTTCATCGACGACCGAACCGCGCGCGATGTTGACGAGGTAGCCGTTCGGGCCGAGCGCGTTCAAGACCTCGGCGCTGACGAGCCCGCGCGTCGTCGGACCGCCAAAAGCGGCGACGACGAGAAAATCGACTTCGGCGGCGAGCGCCTGTGCCGACGGATAGTAGCGGTAGGCGACGGCGGGATCGACGGTGCGCTTCGTATACGCGATCGACATGCCGAAGGCTTCGGCGCGTTTGGCGATTGCCGAACCGATCCGCCCGAGCCCGATGATGCCCAGACGCCCGCCGCTCAGCTTGCGCGCGAGCGGCACCGGTCCCTGCAACCAGGCGCCGCTGCGCACGTGCCGGTCGGCCGGCAGCAGGCGGCGCGAAACCGCGAGCAGGAGCGCGAGCGCGAGGTCGGCGACGTCGTCAGTGAGGACATTGGGCGTGTGCGTGACCGCGATCCCGCGCGCGCGCGCTGCCGCGACGTCGATGCCATCGTAGCCGACGCCGAAGATCGAAATGATTTCGGCTTTCGGGAAAAGCGCCATCATCTCGCCGCTGAGCACGGTCTCGCCGCGACCGACCAGGCCGCGCGCCAGCGGCGCCAGCCGTGCGAAAGCGGCCGGGTCGTTCCGGCGCAGATCAGCGTGAAAGTCGAACTGTTCGGCAAGAAGCTCGGTGAGAAAAGGCGGCAGCGGGTCGAGCGACAAAACTAGGGGTTTCATGCAAGCGGCTCCGAGGGTGCGGTGGAAGGACAGGCAAGTCGCCTGAGCGTGTCTGAACACGCGCACTGTATACGGAGCACGGCGGAAAGAAAATACGAGCCGTCGCCAAGCTCGCTGCGGCGCAGCGACGCAAGGCCGTGCGCGGTTGCCCGTGGCTCGCCACAGGCGAGGGACCTGGCCTCAGGTTGCGTGACGCGAGGTAGCGCTCAAGCGGCACGAAGCGCATTTTTGCTTCGCCCGCGGCTTCGACCACCTCGCCCACAATGGTGCGACGGCACCAAAAAGGTGGGGCAGGCACTGCTGCAGCCAGGTCACGAGCGCCACCAGGACGTAGGGGGCGACGGCCCCGGCAGTGAGCAGGACAAGGACTTCCAGACAGTTCGCGTTCATGATGCTCTCCGCTTGCGATCGACGCCCCTTTTCTTTAGCAATATGGGTGCCAGCCGGACAGGACTTGGCAGAGGCGGTGCTGCCGCATCATCGCCAGCCCGGCGCGAGGCCGCGTTCTGCTATCATCGAGGGCCTTCTTCACTGCCCCGTGCTTTCCAGAATGAGCGACGAAACAAGCCCCCGAGGCCTGCGCTTTGGCACCCGCGTCGTGCACGCGGGACAGGCCCCCGACCCGAGCACCGGCGCCGTCGTGACGCCGATCTACGCCAACTCGACCTACCTGCACGAGAGCCCCGGCGTGCACAAGGGGCTCGATTACGGACGCTCGCACAATCCGACGCGCTGGGCTTTCGAGCGCTGCGTCGCCGACCTCGAAAGCGGCGTGCAGGGCTACGCATTCGCCTCGGGCATGGCGGCGATCGCAACCGTCCTCGAACTCCTCGATACGGGCGCGCACGTCATCGCCGGCGACGATCTTTACGGTGGCACCTACCGCCTGATGGAACGCGTGCGCCGGCGCAGCGCCGCGCTCTCGTTCAGCTATGTAAACCTTGCCGACGCGGAAGCCCTGACCGCTGCGCTGCGTCCGCAAACGCGCATGCTTTTCGTCGAGACGCCGACGAACCCGCTGCTCAACCTCGCCGACCTGGAAGCGCTCGCCGCCTGGTGCCGCGCGCACGACATCATTTCGGTCGCCGACAACACCTTCGCGTCGCCGTGGATACAGCGGCCGCTTGAACTTGGCTTCGACCTCGTCCTGCACTCGACGACGAAATACCTCAACGGCCATTCCGACGTCATCGGCGGCGTTGCCATCGTCAGCGGCGAGGCGCGCAACGCCGCGATCAACGAGGAACTCGCATTCCTGCACAACGCCGTCGGCGCGATCGCCGGTCCCTTTGACAGCTTCCTCGCGCTGCGCGGCGTGAAGACGCTCGACTTGCGCATGCAGCGCCACTGCGACAACGCTTTCGAGCTCGCCGGCTGGCTCGCCCGGCACCCGCAGATCAAGCACGTGCGCTATCCGGGCCTCGCCGCGCATCCGCAGCACGAACTTGCTCGACGCCAGATGAAGGCCTTCGGCGGCGTCATTTCCTTCGAGCTGGCGAGCGATCTTGCCGGGACGATGCGCTTTCTCGAAGCCTGCGAGCTGATCACGCTCGGCGAGAGTCTCGGCGGCGTCGAGAGCCTGATCGAGCATCCGGGAATCATGACGCACGCCTCGGTGCCGCCCGAGCAGCGCGAGAAAATCGGCATCAGCGACACGATGATTCGTCTCTCGGTCGGCATCGAAGACGTCGAGGACCTGCGCCGCGACCTCGAAAGCGCTTTCGCGGCGATCTGATGCGCGCGCGGCGGCGTGGGCCAAATTGACGCAGCGCGGCGCGCTCCGTAAGATCTTTTCGCGGGCCGCTGTCAGCGCGAGCGCGGGGCGGCCTCATCGCGGACCTTGCCGGAGGACGATGCCATCTGCCAGCTTCTAGGGATGAACTGCAACGTCCCGACCGACATCTGTTTTTCCTTCACCGGCTTTCAGGCGCGCGGCGGCGGCACCGACGTGCATCGCGACGGCTGGGGAATCGCCTTCTTCGAAGGCAAGGGCGTGCGCCTTTTCCTCGATCCCAAGCCCTCGTTCGCTTCGCCGGTCGCCGACCTCGTTCGCCGCTATCCGATTCACTCGCTCAACGTCATCGCCCACATTCGCAAGGCGACGCAAGGCGCGGTCGGGCTCGAGAACACGCACCCCTTCATGCGCGAGCTCTGGGGCCGCTACTGGATCTTCGCGCACAACGGCACGCTCGAAGACTACGCGCCCGAACTCACGGGAAGCTTTCAGCCGGTCGGTGAGACCGACAGCGAACGCGCTTTCTGCCACCTGCTGCAGACGCTCAGCGAGCGCTTTCCGCAAGGCGCGCCCGAGCGCTTCGCGCTGCAACACTCGCTCGACGAATTCGCGGCGGCGGTGCGGCCGCACGGGCAGTTCAACTTCCTGCTCTCGAACGGCGATTGCCTGTTCGCGCATCGAGCGACCGAACTCCACTACATCATCCGCCAGGCGCCTTTCGCCGTCGCGCATCTCAAGGACCAGGACGTCGCGGTCGATTTCAGCGAACTCACTTCGCCCGACGATCGCGTCGCCCTGATCGCGACGCTGCCGCTCACCGACAACGAGCTGTGGTTGCCACTGCCGGTCGAGCGCGTCGCGCTCTTTGCCGACGGCGTCTGCTACGCCGGCTGAGCAGAATCGACGAGCGCGAGCTTCGGATAGTCCGTATAGCCCTTGGCGTCGCCGCCGTAATAGGTCGCAGGATCCGGGGTATTGAGGGCGGCGCCGAGCTTGAGGCGCGCCGGCAGGTCGGGATTGGCGATGAAGAGCTGGCCCCAGGCGACCGCGTCGGCTTCGCCCGCCGCCAGCGCCGCTTGTGCGCTCTCGCGCGTGAACTGCTCGTTGGCGACATAAACGCCGCCGAAAGCCGCCTTGAGTTGCGGACCGATGCGCCCGGGACCGGCGTGTTCGCGCGCGCAGATGAAAGCGACCCTGCGCTCGCCGAGCGCTCTTGCCACGTAGCCGAAAGTCGCAAGCGGATTTGAGTCGCCCATCGAATGCATATCGCCACGCGGCGAAAGGTGCACGCCAACACGTCCGGCGCCCCAGACCGAGATCGCCGCATCGACGACTTCGAGCAAAAGGCGCGCGCGATTCTCGACCGGGCCGCCGTAGGCATCGCGGCGCTGGTTGCTGCGGTCCTGCAGAAACTGGTCGAGCAGGTAGCCGTTAGCGCCGTGGATTTCCACGCCGTCGAAACCGGCGATCTTGGCGTTCTCGGCGCCTTTGCGATAAGCCTCGACGATTCCGGGAATTTCGTTGGTCTCCAGGGCCCTGGGGACTGGAAAGGGACGCTTGGGTCGCAGCAGGTTGACGTGGCCCTGGGCGGCGAGGGCACTGGCCGAGACGGGGGGCCAGCCGTTCATAAAAACGGGAACCGGGAATCCCCAGACGGGCCAGGTGTGCGGACCGTAGTTGACCTGCACGTCGTCACCCCAC